>DDXG01000387.1:210-5556 GCA_002347125.1 Phycisphaerales bacterium UBA2266 | reverse complement strand
GACTTTGACGGCCGGGCGTGGCGGTTCAGCGTTGAGGGCCTGCCCGATAGGACTTATCCGGTGCGATTTACGACGGGCGAGCGGCCGAGCAGGGTCACGGGCGGGCAAGTGGTGGAGGCGGACGCCAAAGGCGTGACCGTGGCCCTCCGTAGCCCGCCGGACGCCAAGCCCGGCTTCGGCCGCTTTGTCCAATGGCAAGCGAGCGTGGAGTGGGACGGGGCAAGCGGCAAGCGGTAAGTGATAAGCGGTAAGCGGTAAGCGGGAAGCGTCAGACGGTTGGACGGTCGGACGGTCGGACCGTTGGGCGGGGCGGGGTGAGGGACGTTTTTCACCGTTAGGGCTACCGGCGGCAGGGCGGGGTTGGCGTCCGCGGCGGCTGTGCGGACGGAGTGGACGGTTTGCGGGTCGGGCTGAGGCTGGAATGCTTTGGGGGGAATGGAGGAGCCAGATGATGGCCGTAAGGGCGAATGTGCTGGGGCGTGGCCCGGCATAGAAGGTGATTGAGCTTGTGCTTGCAGTTGGGGCTAAATCTGTTAAGTTGTGATAATGAGTGGCAACGCGACATTGCGACAGAGCGCCGCTGCCAAAAAGGCGAACAAGTTCAAGGTGTGTAACGATGAAGAACGGCAAGAGTGTAGCACCGATATACCTTGATGATGCGATGTGCATGGGCGGGAATGGAAGCTTTATTCACCGACGGCACAATCGGCTGATCGTGTTTGGATGGTACGGGGGGAAGTTCTGTCATTTGGATTGGCTTTTGCCGCTGCTTCCAGAATGTCATCATTACTGTGAACCATTCGGGGGGTCAGCGGCAGTCCTGTTGAATCGCGATGCTGCTCCAGTCGAAACATACAATGATATTGATGGCGAAGTAGTCAATTTCTTCCGTGTTCTGCGTGAGCGATGTGAAGAGCTAATTCGGGCAATCTCCCTCACGCCGTTTTCTCGTGAGGAGTACTATACTGCGATCTACGGCGAGACAGAGAGTATCTGTGAGGTTGAACGCGCAAGGCGGTTTTTCATCAGGGCTCGGCAGACGCGTACGGGCCTTGCTCAAACTGCGTCTCTCGGGCGATGGGCGAACTGCAAGAACACGAGCCGCGCGGGAATGTCAGGTGTTGTGTCCCGATGGCTTGGCGGGGTGGGTCGTCTGAATGAAGTTGCGCAGCGGCTAATCCGAGTTCAAATCGAGAATCGCCCTGCCATCGAGGTCATCCGTTTGTATGACAGTCCTGAGACTTTATTCTACTGCGATCCTCCTTATCTTCATGCGACACGGGGCGATGCCAATGCTTACGGCTTTGAAATGAATGGGGCAGAACATGAATTGCTTGCGGAGACCCTTAATGGGTGCAAGGGCAGAGTCGCGGTGTCGGGGTATGATCATGCACTCATGGAGAAACTGTATCCTAAGCGGAGATGGGTGAAAAGTGTGGGAGCCGAGAGGACCATACATTCTACAAAAGGGACGCGTCAGGAGGTACTCTGGACGAATTATGACCCAGAAGCAAGGAAAGGACTGTTCAGGTTATGACGGCGCGGACACCAGAGAGCATTCTGACTGATGTATACAGGAGGGCCAACGCATCCCTATCGAAGACAGTGATCAAGGACGCTGATATTCGGGCTCGCGTGGACTTTGTCTGCCGCTGCTTGAACAACAGGGCCGGGGTCCGCCTGCTAATGGCCTGCCTCCTTGGGAAACTGCACAAACCGAAGGTGGACCCGCGAAAACCCTATACGGAGATTGGAAGTGCTGACAGTTTCTCTGGGCGAACCTATGACGAACAGTACCTTACGGAGTTCATCAGCAAGCATCGGTTGCCGTGTAATCCAACGACTGCCTTCCTGACCCCGACCTTGCGGAATATCAATCATGCGTTGACAACTAGCCGAGTGCTGGTCGGGAGGCCTCGCGAGTTGTATGAAAAGACCCTGCAATTGTTGGACGACGTTGCGAAGAACCGTATTGCTACTGATGTGTTGTTTGTCGAAACAGTTCGTGTTCTGCTGCAACTGCGAGATGAGAAACTCGCGCGCATAGCTGCGCTTATGAGTTCGCTGGCGCGAGGTGCAGGGGCTTTGCCATTGTCATCTGAGGCAATAGTGGACCTTGTGTCGCAGCACCTGAAGTGCAGAAATGCCAGTCGCCTGCCTGTATTGATTGTGGCCGCGGCATATCAGGCTGCTGGTGACTGTTTGTCGGAACGTGTTCTGCCGCTGAATGCGCACAACGCCGCTGACCTTCAAACGCAGTCATTGGGCGATGTGGAGATATGCCTCGTAGGGGACGATGCTGTTGTGACCGCTTATGAGATGAAAACGAGACGGGTGACGATCGACGATATAGATTGTGCTGTGACGAAGATTGCCAGATCGAGGAACAGAATCAACAACTATCTTTTCGTGACCACGGATACGATTGAGCCGGATGTTGTGGCGCATGCGAAGGGGGTCTATGAAGAGACCGCTGGGACAGAAATAGCAGTACTTGATTGCATTGGATTCCTGCGCCATTTTTTGCACCTGTTCCATCGGATTCGGGGCGATTTCCTGGATGCCTACCAAGTACTTGTTCTGCACGAGCCTGATTCAGCAGTCAGCCAAGCGCTCAAGGAAGCGTTTCTTGCGCTTCGTCAAGCTGCGGAAAGCGGCGAGTAGGTAGGTGGCGCCTTGCCAAGGGGGTTCGGGTCAGGGGGTTAGGGATTGGTGGAGGGAGGCGTAGGTGCTGGGCGTCAGGTTGAGGGTGTGGGCGTGGGTGAAGGTTAGTTCGAGCATCTTCATTTCGGGGTCGAACTGGTGGAGGGACCAGGGGTGCCAGATAAAGGAGATCTGGGGTTTGTTGGCTTGGAGGGCGTGTTCGAGGAAGACCCTGTTAACCGCGAACTCGTCCTGCGGGGTCTTGACGAAGTCGTTGGGGATGGCCCCCGGCATGGGCGATGGCCAGAGGGTCAGGCGGCGGGCGCCCCAGCGGTTGTGGTTCTTCAGGAGATTCTCGTGCCAGCCGTGGCCGGGCAGCTCCCAGAGGTCGGCAAAGTTGTCGGGGCCGTAGTGGAAGGGCGGCTCGATGAGGGCGGGCATGGAGCAGTCCGGCCCCCAGAGCAGGCTGCTGACGTAGCGGTAGCCGGCGTCGTGGATGAGCTTGAGCGTGTCGGCGGCCCCTTTGAGGGCGTTGTCGAAGCCGACGGCCGGGCGCAGGCCGATGCACGGCCGCTCGAAGACCGATTCGATAAACTCCTTCGACCGGAAGACCTCCTCCCGCTGCTCGTCCAGCGAGACCGCTCGGCCGCACAGGGCGTTGTCGCGGAGCAGCTTGTGGCTCCAGGTGTGGGAGGCGACCTCGAAGAGCGGGTCGGAGAAGAGTTCCTTGTACTCCTTCGCATTGGCCTCCAGCGTGCGGCCGGTGATGAAGAACGTCGCGGGCATCTCCAGCCGCCTGTGCACGGCCACGATCCGGCGGCAGGCGGGCAGGCAGGCGGGCGATTCCGTGTCGTAGGCGGCGATATAGCGGGTGGCGGGGTTGGCCGGGGCGTTGCTCGCGGTGTCGGCGGCATTTACGCGGGTCTGGGGCAGGTGGGAGGCGATTGTCGCGGCCGCGGCGGCACTGATGAGTTCTCGTCTGGATACGTGCATGGTCGATGACTCCTTTTGGGGCGGCGATGGGATTGTGGGAGTATGGATAACGCACGGTGGCAGGGGATGTCAAGGCGGGATCTGTGGTTCGTATTGCGTCCTTCGTCGTTCGTGTTTTGTCGTCCGTGTCATGTTTGTACCTTGCTTGGGGTCGCCCCGAAGCCGGTTCGGGAAAGGCAAGGGCCGGATCGAGCCAGCCCTTCGCTGCGCGAAAGGCTGCCACCCAACTCGTTTGTCCTTCGTCGTTCGTGTTTCGCCGTTCGTAACTTGCTGGGGGTGGTCCCGAAGCCAGTCCGGGAAAGGCAAGGGCTGGCTCGATCCAGCCCTTCGCTGCGCGAAAGGCTGCCACCCAAATAGCGTCAGGCTGGGGGTGTCTGGGGGCCCGCGGCCTATCGCCGCCGGGTGGCTTTTTGGGGTTTACGAACGCCCCACCACCCCTTACACTTGCCACAGTGCTGCCCATGGACGAGCATCCGGAGTCCGCAGTCTAAGGTCCAGGGTCTAAGGTCTTGAGTCGTAAGTCATGCGTCGTGAGTCATTTACAGGGGTTCGATCATGAAAAGACGTTCATTCTTGAAGGCGGTTGGCAGCGTGGCGGCGGGTGGGGCGGCCGCGGCCTGGTGGCCGGGGTTTATCGAGGCCGGCGAGGTGGAGATCGGACGGGGCGGGATGCCGCTTCGGGCGCTCGGCCGCACGGGCGAGAAGGTCTCGATGGTGGGATTTCCGGGGCTGGCCCTGAGCAACTACGATCAGCACACGTGCAACCGGGGGCTGCTCAAGGCATGGGAGCAGGGCGTCAACTACTTCGATGTGGCACCGGCTTACGGCCGGGACGGTATCTGCGAGGTGAAGATGGGCATCGGCCTGCAGGGGATCCCGCGCGACCGGATATTCCTGTCGTGCAAGACGAAGAAGCGGGACAAGGCCGGGGCGAGGCAGGAGCTGGAGCGGTCGCTGCGGCGGCTCAAGACCGACCACTTCGATTTGTATCAGATGCACTGTATCTTCACCGAGGATGAGGTCGCCAAGGGGCTGGGGCCGGATGGGGCGATGGAGACGATTCTCAAGGCGAAGGAGGAGGGCAAGATTCGGTTCATCGGCTTTTCCGCGCATACGACGAAGGGCGGCGTGGCGGCGTTGAAGGGCTTTGACTTCGACACGGTGATGTTCCCGATCAATTACGTTGAGTACTTCCACTTCGGGTTCGGCAGGGAGATTATCGAACTGGCCAGAGAAAAGGGCACGGGCGTGATTGCGATCAAGCCGCTGCTGGCCGGGTCCTGGGCACAGGGCGAGCAGCGGACGCGGCAGTGGTGGTACAAGTGCACCGAAACGCAGGAGCACGCGGACCTGGCGATGCGGTACACGCTGTCGCAGGCGAACGTGGCGGCGGGGATTCCGCCGTCGTATCTGGACCTGACGGACATGGCGATTGCGGCGGCGAAGAACTACCAGCCGATTACGGATGAAGAGCTGAAGAAGCTGGAAGTCATGGCGAAGGAGGCGGGCAGCGTGTTCACGCGCGAGCAACAGCGGGCGGGGCTGGATGGGGGGATGGAGCCTTGTTATGCGCGGAGTGGTTGTCCGTATTCATCGGGGCGCATGATGGCCTGAGACGCAAAGACCAAAGATCGAGCAGCGAAGTGCAAAGCCAAAGGTAAGAAGTCGGAACTCTACCGCGTGGGCAAGAACGGCACTTGCCCACCCTAC
>DDXG01000387.1:0-168 GCA_002347125.1 Phycisphaerales bacterium UBA2266 | reverse complement strand
GATTTGGGTCATTCGTGCTTGTTTAGGGTTTCGAATTTCGAGTTTGGTGCTTCTGAACAGGCGGGGCAAGCCCCAGCCTACGACCTTGCTGCGTGTTGAAGGAGGTTGCAGTTCATGGATGACTTGAGAATGGATCGGCGGGGATTTGTGAAGGGGTTGGTTGGGGGG
>DDXG01000142.1:590-5648 GCA_002347125.1 Phycisphaerales bacterium UBA2266 | reverse complement strand
CCGGGTGGTCTACGACATCTGCGGTAAGCCACCTGCTACGATTGAGTGGGAGTAATTCAGACTGAGTAAATAAAAGACATCCATGTCGGGCGCCTATCCCAGCCGGCGTGCAAGCGTTTCGACTTGCTCGGCGAATTTCCGAGGACTCTTTTGTTCCAGTTCAGCCAGGTTGTGTAATTTCCAGCGAATGCCTGGAAGATGTTCGAGGTGCGCGATTCCCAGCAATCCCCACTGCGGACGGCCAGCGACCAGTGACAGCAAGAAGCCGCGTTCGTCCGCATCTAGGCCGCCTTGTAGTTCCTGCAGCAACCGCTTACGCGCGGCCAACAAGGCGGATAGGTCAACTGGCTCGGTGGTCATTCCTTTGAAGTTCCGCTCGTATTCCTGTTCGATATCGCGAAGAGTCGGAAACAGCACTTCATGCACCGGTCGGTTATGACTGGCCAGATAGACGACGAATGCCCGTCGGATGTTGGCGGTGATGCCTTCATGCGCGAATAGCTGCATCACGTCGAACAAGTCACGCGGATGCTGTCGATCCATGGCGGCGACGAGTTTGCCGCCGTACACGTCTTCCAGCGATACCACCGGAATCTCCAGGTCGGCCAGCAAGCTGTCGCGGGCGGTCGGCGTCAAGGCCGAAGTGCGCACGGGGTGGACGGTGCCGCGCATCACGAAATTGACTTCGACCTTCACTTCGATGCCCGCACGCCGCACCAGCAGCTTGGTTTCGCCGATGTCGGGCGCCGCGAGCGTGTGGGTTTGAAAACCGCGTGCTCGCAGGCGCTCCGTGGATTGCCGGATAGCCTCGTTGATGCGAGCCAGTGCCTCATCACGCGGCAGGCTGTAATCGGGGAACACGAGATCCAGATCGACAGACAGACGTGGCATGTCACGGATGAACAGATTGATCGCGGTGCCGCCCTTGAGGGCAAACGTGCCGTCCACAAAAACGAGCGGCGCGACTTGGGTCAGCAGGCGTGCGGTGTCAAGATACGTTTGGTTCATGGCTTGAGCACCAGCAGTCCGTCGGCCGAACGGGATACCCAGGCCCGGTCGCTACCGGTCGGCAGCTGCGCGGCATCCAGTTTGGCGGCCCAGGGCAGTGCGAGTTCGCGTCCGAGTTGCAGGCACAGGCGCACTGTCTTTACGCTGGTGCAGCGCTGCAGCAATTCACGCAGCACATCGGCGCGCAGGCTATAGGCGCTCTCGGCGAGTTCGCGTGCCTCCTGCAGCGGCTGACGCACACCTACCTCGCTGAGTACTTCCAAGAGCGCTCGCTCGGGCGTCGAGACCCGAGGCGCGCTGTCGCGCTTTTCGAACGGTCCAGCATGAAGCGGATCGCCTGGCGGCTCGTCGAACAGGCGCTTGCGGTGGTACTCCGCCGGGAAGCGTTCAGTGAACCAGCTGGGGAGGCGGACGGTTGTCCAGCCATAAAGATGCAGAATGGACTGCTGCGACAGGTACTGCCGCACACCGTACCAGTCGAGGGCCGACTTGCCGCCGACATGCAGGCCTTCGGCGGAACGCTGCATCAGGATCAGACAGGCATGGAGATCCAGCGTATCGTTGGGGCGACGGTACACCCCGCGCGCCAAGCGGGAAAGCCAACCAGCGCGCGCGTAGTGGACGGCCAGGTCCGCGGAGACGCCCAATGCCGCCAAGTCCTCAGACGTCATGGGGGACCCTGGTGTCCACTGCCGGTAGAGGGATTTTAACTTGGTTCTTTCAGTCGTAGCCATGCTACGATATTTACCATTATTTTAAGTGGTTGCCAAGTTTTGTTTAGACGCGTTAGTCGTAGTTGTACTACGATAGAGACGAACAATCCAAGTAGCCAGGCTGGCTGGTTGCTACTCACCCAGTGAATTCGAACGTCGCCGGGCAGAGCCGGATTCGTTCGTCAATCGCGTCCTTTCTCAACCGGTCCTTCCTTTGATCGGAGATATCAATGAGTTTGCCGGCACTCGATAACTTGGTGGGCATCGGCCAACTCAAGGCCGAACCGCGCAATGAGGTAGAGGTGAGGCGTCTGCTGGCAATGGCACGTACCCGTCTGGCTGATGCGCAGTTTGCCGGCCTGCTGCCGAGGGGCGTTTCATCAGTGCCTACAATGCTGCCCATGCAGCTGCCTTGGCGGCCCTTCGTTGGCATGGCTACCGTAGCGAAAACCGCTACACGGTATTTCAATGCTTGACCCATACCCTGAATTGGCTGGCCCGCCGCTGGCGGGTGCTGGATGCCGCCCATCAGAAGCGGAATCTTGCTGAGTGCGAGGGGTTCCTTGAGTAGAAGAATCCACTCTCACGAAGCTTCGTGCGCTCGTCGCCGATCTGATTGCGGACGCGACGAAGCTGATCGAGTCGTAACAATTGCGCAGACCGGTGACGGACCAGAACTCTGAACACCAGCGTTTATTTCTCGCTTTCCCGCCGCAACAGTTCCGTCTTACGTTCCACCCCCCACCGATACCCCGATAAATCGCCATCTGCGCGAACCGCGCGATGGCACGGAATCGCCATCGCCAAGCGGTTGCCCGCGACGGCATGGGCGACGGCGCGATAGGCTTTGGGCTGGCCGATGCGCCGGGCGATTTCGGAATAGCTGGCGGTCTGGCCAGCGGGAATGGCTTGCAGGGCTTGCCAGACGCGGCGCTGGAACACCGTGCCCTGCACGTCCAGGGGCAGGTCCAATGCGCCTCGCGGATGCTCGATGTAGCGCAGTACCTTGGCGATCCAGCTTTTGAATTCCGGGTCGGCGGGTTCGAACCGGGCCTTGGGGAAGCGCTCCTGCAAACGCTTGACCAGCGCTTCTTCCCTGTCGTCGAACTCGATAGCGCAAACCCCTTTGGGGGTGGCAGCGACGAGGATCAGCCCCAGGGGGCAGGGTTCGACGGCGTAGCGGATGTGCTTGTCCGCTGCCTCTTTGCGGTAGCTGTCGGGCGCCATGATCACATCGGTTTCGGTTTCCACATGCCGAGCACGGCGCCGGTGGGGTCGATGATGACGCTCAGCCAGCCGTAACCGTCCACTTCCATCACGTCCTGCACCACGGTGGCGCCGAGTTCCCGGGCCTTGTTGGTGGAGGCCTGGATGTCGTCCACGCCGACGTAGGCCAGCCAGTGGGGGGGCACGTTGGGGTCGGGGTTGGCGAACATGCCGCCGCCGGTGCCTTCGCCCACGTTGATCATGGTGTAGCCGACGTCGCTGCCGGGGACGGGAATGTCTTCCAGTTTCCAGTCGAACAGCTTGCTGTAGAAATCCTTCGCCTTGGCGAGGTCCTTGGTTTGGAGTTCGGTATGCACGAAGGGGTTGGCCATGGTGGTTCTCCTTAACGGGTGGGCCTCCCTGAAAGCGCCTGTTGGTTTTGTCCCTCAGGTATAGCCCGCCACTGTCCCGGATTCAATATCGTCAAACCGGCCTTTGAACAGCCGCAGGCCGTTTGGGCTGAGCCCTTCGTCGTCGCCCAGGGCAGGCCCTTCGACAGGCTCAGGGCGAACGGGGGCGGGGTGCTAGACAAAAAAAGGCCGGCGTGAGCCGGCCTGAGGAGCTACGGGGAGTAGAACGTCATGCACTGGGGGGAGAACGCCTTAAGCTGTGATCGACAGCAGGGAGGTCAGGTCGCTTCCATTCTGGTTGCCGCCCAAGCCGTACGCCTCCATCAGTTGCATGATCTGCATCGCCAGCTTGGCGCTGGTGTCGGTGCTCGAAGTCGACCCGGTGGTGTCGGTTGAGGTGGAAGAGGAAGACGTCGAGTTCGTGGACGACGTACTTTGGTCGTAGGCCATGGCTTCCTGGAAGCTGACCTTGCCATCGCCGTCCGAGTCGGCCTCGTCGAAGTTGTTGACGATGTTGGAGATCAGGCTGGAGCGCTGGCTGTCCGAGGAGCCGATCTCGTCCAGTTGGGCGGTCAGTTCATCCTTGGTGAAGCCGCTGTCGCCCTCGGGGGGCGGGGGCATGCCGCCCATCCCCCCGGCCTGCATGCCGCCGTTCATGCGCATGCTCATGAACTGGCTGTCCAGTTCCTCGGCCACCTGCTTCAGGCCGCTGGAGAACTCGTCCTTGGTGACCTTGCCGTCGCTGTCGGAGTCGAGCTTGGAGAACAGTTCCGAAGCGTTGGAGGAGGTGCTCGAAGAAGACGAGGACGACACCTTGTCGAAGGCGCCCTGGAGGTCGGATTCGGTGATGTAGCCCTGGCCGGAGGAGTCGAGCTTGGAGAACAGGTCTTCCGCCATCTTGCCGGAGTCGGGGCGGCGCATGCCTCCCATGCCCTGCATCATCATCGCGTTGCTGCCGAGACCGCTAATGCTAGTGCTCATGATGTATTCCTTTCTTGGTTGATGGATCGTCGTGCCACGTAGTGCACCCGTGGCCTTATGCAAGATAGCGGCCAGAAGTTGTTGAAATTCACGACGTTTTCTGTAAAACGAGGTAAAAACCGGTTAAGAAAACCGTGGCCGGAGGACGGCTGCGCGCCGGTAGCGGATTGCCCCCCGCGACCCTTGCCGCCCGGCGGCAAAACCGGCCGCATGTAAAGCGGCGTTAAATCCCTGGGGTGACAGCCCCTTGGCGATGGTGGTTGCGGCGCGGATGCCTGGGGAGCGGCAGGAATTGCCGTCATTTCAATCCTGGCTGCCCATCAAGAGAGCTTCTTGGCCTTGCGGAGGGACTCGGCCTTGGCTCGGGCGGCGTCGAGTTGCCTGCGTTGCTCGGGCGTCAGGAGGGCGCGCACCTGGGCGTCCAGTTCGGCGCGCATCAGGGTCAGCTGGGCGACGGCCAGCCCGTGGACATCGGCGAGAACCCGGGCCTTGCCGTCGTCGAAGCGGTTCGAGGCGGCAAGGCGGTGCAACTCCTCCAGGGCCTTGAAGGCCGCTTTCCGCTGCTCCCGCTCCAGGGGCGCCTGCTCGTGCAGCAGGGCGAACAGCTTGTCCTGCCGGGCCTCGGTCAATTCGATGCCGCGCAGCCAGGGCGGCATCGGCATGGAAGCGGGGGGCGGGGGCTCGGGGAACATGCCGTGGGGCGGCAGGGCCATGGGGGCGGCGGCATGGGGCATCGGCGG
>DDXG01000142.1:0-563 GCA_002347125.1 Phycisphaerales bacterium UBA2266 | reverse complement strand
CGCCATGCCGTGGGCCATGGCCGCCAGGGGGAGGGTGATGGCCGCGGCAGCCATCGCCAGGCGCTTCGTCCATAGGTGTCGAATCGTTTTCATGTTGGGTTCCTTGTGTCGCGGGCTCTCCGGGATGGCGGGCCGGCACGACAACGGCATTGTCGGCAAACCCCTTGTAAAGCGCGGTTAGCGCAGGGTAAAAGCGGGTAAAAATATGCCGCCGGCAGAGGGCATGGCTTATGATCGCCGTTATTGAACCGCAAAAGGTAAAAGCACGTGACAGCTTGGGTCCCGTTCGTGGTGAGGTATCGAACCACGAACGGAGGCACGGTGCTTGCCGTTCATCCTTCGACACCTCAGGACGAACGGCAGCTGTATGCGGACGAACCAATGAAGAGGAAACGGGCTTGAGGGTTTTGCTGGTGGATGACGACGTGGAGCTGGTGGAACTGCTGCGGGACTACCTGGAGCGGGAGGGCTTTGCGGTGGCCGCCGCTCACGACGGCGTGGCAGGGGTGGCGGCGGCCCTGTCCGGCGCCCACGACATCGTGGTGCTGGACGTGATGATGCCG
>DDXG01000049.1 GCA_002347125.1 Phycisphaerales bacterium UBA2266 | reverse complement strand
GCCGAGACGCCACGACCTCCCCCACCCGGCTGTCGCCGAATCGCATCGTCACCACCGCCGTATCCTCCGTCAGATACAGCCGCTGCTGTTTGTCCGCGGCCTGATTTGTCATCAATGCATAGACCTGGTCGGGCAACCCGAACCCCCCCACAATCGCGTCAATCAGCCCATAGCAGTACTGGAGCAGAACCCCGCCCCCCGCCAGCTTCGGGTCGCTCTGCCACGTCGGATAAGGCCCCTCTCCCAGACTCGAAAAGGCCGTTATCAGGGAGACAGGCCCGATCTGCCCCGATTCAAGCCGCTCCCTGAGCACCCTGAAACTCCCCGCGAATCGTTCCGCAACCCCCACCACGAACCGAGCCCCCGTCTCCTCCCCAAGCCGGTCCAGTTCCGCCGCCTCCTCAAAACTCCGCCCCCCCGGCGCAGGGATGAACACGTGCACGCCCTTCTTCAGGGCCGCCCGAATCTGCCCCTCGCAACTATAGATCGGCACCCCCACAACCAGGCAGTCCAGTTCGTTGCGAATCACCAGTTGCCGGTAATCGTCCGTCGCCGGGCACTTGTATCCTTGCGCCACCCGCTCGGCCAGCGCCAGGTCCTTGTCGGCCACGGCCGTCACCTCATAGTACGGGCCGGCCGCCACCGCCCCAAGCAGGGCCTGTCCGACCCCATCGAGACCCAGCACGCCTGTCCTAAGCTTGCGATTCTCCATCTTGCCCAATAACCGCCACCGGCCACTCCGCCAGGCAATGGCCCCGAAAGACTCTACCCGCTCGATCTTACGACCGGGTCGAGTTCGGCATTATGAAATGGTCCGGAACAGGGAACTGCGAACACAACAACAGTACCTCTTTGCCCACCTCCTCGATGACCGACTCGTTATCGACGTTCTCGGCCACACGCTTGATGAACGTCGCCACCTGCTCGGCCTGGGCCTCCTTGAACCCCCGCGTCGTGATCGCCGGCGTCCCGATACGGACCCCGTTCGGATTCATCGGCGGGGCGTCATCGCCCGGAATCGTGTTGTAATTCGTGACGATCCGCGCCCGATCCAGGGCCTTGGCCAGCTTCTTGCCCGGGATACCCTTCTTGCGCAGGTCGATGAGCATCAGATGGTTGTCCGTGCCTCCGCTGAGCAGGTCAAAACCGTGCTCCAGCAACTTGGCCGCGAGCGCCTTGGCGTTCTTGACGATCTGCCGCGCATACGCCTGGAACTCCGGCGTATCGGCCTCGGCCATCGCCACCGCAATCGCCGTGACCGTGTGCATGTGCGGCCCGCCCTGCAGGCCGGGAAACACCGCCCGGTCCACCTTCGCCGCGTGCTCGGCCTTGCACAACAACATCCCCCCGCGAGGTCCTCGCAGCGTCTTGTGAGACGTCGTGGAAACGATATCCGCGTACGGAACCGGACTTTTGTGAATCCCGGCCACCACCAGACCGGCGATATGGGCGATATCGCTGACGTGATACGCCCCGACCTCCTTGGCAATACCTTCGAATACCTCAAAATCAATCTCTCTTGGGTACGCCGTGGCCCCCGAAATGATCACCTTCGGATGGTGCTTCTTGGCCAGGTCCCGGATATGGTCGTAGTCGAGCCGACCCGTTGCCGGGTTGATCGGATACGACACCGATCGGAAGAACCGGCTCGTGGACGATACCTTCCAACCGTGTGTCAAGTGCCCTCCGTGAGGCAGCGCCATCCCCATAATCATATCGCCCGGCTCGATCAGCGCCGAATAGGCCGCCAGGTTCGCCACCGACCCCGAATACGGCTGGACATTCGCATGGTCCGCCTTGAAGACCTTCTTCGCACGCTCCCGGGCCACCGTCTCAATCAAATCCGTCACCTGCTGGCCCTCATAGTACCGCTTGCCCGGGTACCCCTCCGCGTACTTGTTCGTCAGACAGCTTCCGCTGGCCTGCATCACCGCCCGAGACACATAGTTCTCCGATGGAATCAGACGGATGCACCCGCTCTGCCGGGCCGCCTCCTGCCGAATCAACTCGTATATCGAAGGATCGTACTGCTCAAGAGCCGTCAACATGCCAATATCTCCAATAACCTCACAAAAAAGCCAATCCACGTCCCCGCACCCCCCCCGCCCGAAAATCCCGGATACTTATAGCACAACCGCCCCGGCCCCTACAAGCATTATTTATTTGTTGACAAACCCCCATCCCCCGTTAGGATAATGGGTTTATACTATGGTTTGGTATTCGGTGGGCAATTGAATTAGCCAGAGGACAATCCCGGTTCGATTCGCGTAATGGCCGAACCCCTTTTTGAAAAAGCCAGACAAGCCGCTCAATCCGACGACTTCGATGCCGCCATCGAGTTGTTCTTGCAGGCGCTGCGCGCCGACCCTGAAAACGTCGCGGCCCACATTGAGCTGCGCGACATTGCCCTGGCCCGCCGCCAGAGAGGCGGCATAGGCCCAACAGTGGAAGACAAGAAACGCCTCAATCGCTCGCAGACCCCCCTGGAGCGCATGCTCGACGCCGAGTACCTCCTCGCCCGCGACCCCAACCACCTGCCTTACGCTGAAGCCATGCTCCGCGCCGCCGTCGACGCCAAATACACCAAGTCCGTTCGATGGATCGGCGACCTCATGTTCCTGGCCAATAACAACGCCCGAAAGCCCTCTCTGGCCCTCTACGTCCTGCTCAAGGACGCGTACGCCGCCGTCGGCCACTATGACCGCGCCGTCGCCGCCTGCCAGCGAGCCTTGAAGCTCTGCCCCGAAAACCGTCGAATTACCGAGGACCTCCGCACTCTTACAGCCAGATTCCGCACCGTCGAGCGCGACCGCTTCGCCGAAGCAGTTGACGACCAGCAGTCCCTCTCCGACGTCGACCACACCGCCGAACTGGCCGCCAAGTCCGACCCGGCCGCCGAAGGGCCGACCCCCGAGGACTTGGAAAAAGCCGCCACGTTCTTCGAAAAGGCCCGAAAAACCACTGAAACGGGCAATTTCGACTACGCCATCGAGATGTACATTGAAGGGCTCAAGCTTGCCCCGGACTGCCTCGAACAGGGCCACTTGCCCCTGTGCGAGCTGGCCCTCAAACGCCAGGCCAAGGGCGGCAAGAAGCCCTCCATGATGGAGAAGGTCAAGAAGCTCGGCGGAAAGACCCCATTGGAACAGATGCTCAACGCCGAGTACCTCTTCGCCAAGGACCCCGCCCATCTGCCGTACGCGGAGGCCGTCCTCGAAGCCGCCATTGCCGCGGGACTCAACAAGACCGCCGGCTGGCTGGCCAACCTCGTTTTCCAGACCAACAACGCCGCCCCAAAACCGGCCTTCAAGACGTACAGGCTGCTCAAGGACGTCTATCGACGCCTCGGCCAGTTCGACAAGGCCCTTGCCGCCTGCCAGCGGGCCCGCCAGATGAGGCCAAGCGACGCAGACCTCGCCGAGGACTTCAAATTCCTCTCGGCCGAGCTGACCATGGCCCGAGGGAACTACGACAAGGAAGGCGACTTCCGAAACTCCATCAAGGACCGCGAGCAGCAGGAGCAGTTTCAGGCTCAACAGGGTGTCGTCAAGAGCCAGGATTACCGCGTCCTGGCCGTGGAAACCGCTCGAAAGAAGCTCATCGAGGACCCCTCCCTCCCGACGAACATCCTCAACCTGGCCGACGCCCTTTCCGACATCGGCACGGAAAAAGGCGCTAACGAAGCTGTCGCCCTGCTTGAGGACTCCTACAAGGACACTGAGAATTTCACCTTTAAACAGCGCGCCGGCGAACTGCGAATTAAACAGATCCGCCGTGGAATTTACCAAGCCAAGTCCGCCCTTGCCAAGCACCCCGACAATGGCGCCGCCCGGAACCGCCTCAAGGAACTGACCGCCCTGCTCAACAGCGTCGAACTCGAACACTTCCGCCTCTGCAGCCAGAACTACCCCACCGACCTCAGCCTTAAGTACGATTATGCCCTGCGTCTGGTCCGCCTCGGGCAGTACGACCAGGCGATCCCCCTGCTCCAGGAAGCCCAGCGCGACCCCCGCCACAGAATCCCCGCCATGAATCAGATCGGTCTGTGCTTCTTCCTCAAGGGCTGGCACACCGACGCAATCGACGTCTTTGTACAGGCCGTCAACGCCCACGAAATGCCCGATGATGCAATGGCCAAGGAATTACGGTATAATCTCGCCCGAGCCTACGAAGACAAGGGCGAACTCGACAAGGCGCTTGAGTTCTACCGCAAGGTCGCGCACCTCGACTTTGCCTATAAAGACATCAGCAAACGCATAGAAGACATAAGAAACAGCGGTTCGAAACCAACCTAGCACTATCAGGAGAAACACGTGGCACATTCGTTATCAGCCAAGAAGCGCGTCCGACAAAACGCAAAACGCAAGACCATCAACCGGGCCCGAAAGAGCCAGGTCAAGACACAGATCAAGCGGTTTGAGGACGCCCTTTCAACGGCCGACCCCCAGACGGCCGAGCAGCAGTACCGTCTGCTCGTCAAGAAACTCGACAAGACCGCGGCCACCAGCACCATGCACAAGAAGACCGCCGCCAGGAAGAAGTCCCGTCTGGCCAGGAAGCTCAACGTCCTCAAGGCCAAGCATGCCTGAAATCTACAAAGAACGAATTCTCAAACTCCTCAAGCACCAGGACTACGAGCCCGTCAAGATTAACCGCCTCGCCCAGAATCTCGGCGTCGGTTCCGAAGATTACGCCCAGTTCAAGGAGGCCTTCGACCAGCTCCGCGGCGCAGGCCATGTTATCATCGGGCACGGCAATCTGGTCACGCTGCCGGCCCTGGCCGGCCGCATCGTCGGGCGGTTCCGCGCCAACCCCAGAGGCTTTGGCTTCATCACCACCCTTGAACCGACGGCCCACGGCGACCTTTTTGTCCCTCCGGACGCCACCGCCGACGCCATGACCGGCGACATCGTCATGGCCAAGGTTGTCCAGAAGGGCCGCCGCGCCGGACAGAGCCGGATGGTCGGCGAGATCGTCGAGATCCTCGAACGCGCCTGCGACCGCTGCGTCGGCACGCTCCGCCAGCACGCCGAAGGCTGGATCATCCAGCCCGACGGCAACGCATTCGTCGAGCCTATCGCCGTTGACGACGTAACCGCCAAAGGCGCCCGCGAAAAGGACAAGGTCGTCGTCGAAATCACCTCTTACCCCACGGACAAGTACATCGCCCGCGGCGTTATCGTCCAGGTCCTCGGCCGCGCGGGCCATTACGACACCGAGGTCCTCTCCGTCGTGCAGCGTTTCCACCTCCCGACCGAATTCGACGCCGAGTGTCTCAACCAGGCCCGAACCGCCGCCCACGCCTTCAAGCCCGACAGTATCACCGACCGCGAGAACATCTCGGCCAAGACCATCATCACCATCGACCCGCCCGACGCCAAGGACTTCGACGACGCCATCAGCCTCGAACGCACCGCCGACGGCAAATGGCTGCTCGGCGTCCACATCGCCGATGTCAGCGGCTTCGTCAGTCCCGACTCCCCCCTCGACATCGAGGCCCGAAAACGCGGCAACAGCATCTACCTGCCCGCCAGGACCATCCCCATGCTGCCGGAGGTTCTCAGCAACGGCGTTTGCTCGCTCCAGCCGGACCAGCCCCGCCTGGCCAAGAGCGCCTATATCACCTACGACGACCGGGGCAAGGTCGTCACCGCCCGCTTCGCCAACAGCATCATCCGCTCGACGCAACGCCTGACCTACCTCCAGGCCGATGCCGCCCTCAAGGGCCACACCAAAGACCTGCCGCCGCAGGTCATCAAGCTCCTCAAGGACATGGAGCAGCTCAGCCGCATCATCGAGGCCCGCCGCCGCGACCAGGGCATGATCCACCTGGACCTGCCCGAGACCGAACTGGTCATGGACGACGCCGGCCGCGTCACCGACGCCCGCCCCGCCGACACCTGCTACCCGCACACCATCATCGAGATGTTCATGGTCGAGGCCAACGAGGCCGTCGCCCGGCTGATCGACCGGCTCGACATCCCGTTCCTGCGGCGCATCCACCCCGAGCCCAACGCCCTGACGCTGCGCAATCTGGCCATGCTCGTCCGCTCCTTCGGGCTGACCCTGCCGCGAACGCCCAGCCGCCAGTCCATCCAGGGCCTGCTGGCGGCCGTCCAGGACGCCGACGCATCCCTGGCCGTCAACCTGGCCGTCCTGCGCTCCTTTGAGAAGGCCCGCTATGCCCCCCAGCACATCGGCCACTACGCCCTGGCCTCCACGCACTACTGCCACTTCACCAGCCCCATCCGTCGCTACGCCGACCTGACCGTCCACCGCATCCTCGATTTCTACGTCCGCGGCAAGACCGAACGCGCCAAGCAGATCGCCGCCGGACAGAACCTCGCCGAGATCGGCTCGCACATCTCCTTCACCGAGCAGCGCGCCGCCGACGCCGAGCGCGGACTGACCACGGTGCTGGTCCTGCAGTTGCTCAGCAATCGGATCGGGTCGAAGGTCCGCGGGGTCGTCACCGGCGTCACCAGCTTCGGCCTTTTCCTCCATAGCCGCAAATTCGGCGTCGAGGGACTCGTGCAGCTTGCGGACCTCGGTCCCGATGAATGGAAATACGACGCCCGCTCCCAGTGCGTCATCGGCCGCCGCTCCAACAGGACCGTCCGCCTGGGCCAGGCGATGGATGTCACGATCACCTCCGTCGACGTCCCGGCCCGAAAGCTCAACTTCACGCCCATCGAGCCCCTCGTGACCGCCGAGCAGATTCGCAAGGCCGGACCCTCGGCCCCCCGCGAACCCAAACCCGACCAACAAGGCGCCGCCAAAGATACATCCCGCCGCCACGCCGGCAAAGGACCCCGCCCCCGCA
>DDXG01000266.1 GCA_002347125.1 Phycisphaerales bacterium UBA2266 | reverse complement strand
GAACCGCGCTGCCGACGACGTATACCTCGTGCCACGGCATTGAGGCGGCCGGGCTGTTGAGGCCGCGGGCGTGATCGGCCCGGCGCGCCGGGGGCTATGGTTCAAGAGGGATTGGCACTCGCGGCCCAGATGCTTGCCTGTGCTCAGCATGACACGTAGCATTCGCCTTTCCCGGCGTATCGGGGTGCAGCGGGTGGTTCGGAAACGCCGCCATCCCATTCAAGCCGTCAGTCCAGACTTCGCAGGGACAGCCCCAACCCCGCAAGGGCCTTCTTGATCTCGTTGAGGCTGGTGACGCCGAAATTCTTGCATCCGAGCAGCTCGGCATCCGTGCGGCGCACGAGGTCTCCGATGTTACGTAAGTTCAATGTCTGAAGGCACTTACGTGCACGAACGGACAACTGCAGGTCCTCGACGGGCTTGTGCAGCAGGGCGTCGTCTTCATTGGGCGTCTCTTCGACCTCGGGCTCGATGGCAAAGGCCTTGTCCTCCAGGGCCATGCCGAGGTAGAGCCCTTTGGCATCGAGAACCGTCTTGATCTCCTTGAGCGAGGTCTCGCCGAAGTTCTTGTAGGAGAGCAGTTCGGCCTCGGTGATATTGAGCAGGTCGCCGAGAGTGCGTATGTTCATTTTCTTCAGACAGTTGCGGCTGCGGACGGAAAGTTCGAAATCGGAGATGGGTGTTTCGAGTATCTGGTTCTTTCGGGTGCGGCGCTTCTCTTTCTCTTCGTCGTAGTACATCGTCTTGGAGCTCTCGATGTCTTTCTTGAAGAGTATGGCGCGGCGGTGGGTTGGATGGGATTCAAGGACCATGTCGACGCATTGTGCGGCCTTGGCGAATTTGCCCAGGTCCTCATAGATGACCGCCATATTCATCAGTGCACTGACATAGAAGGGGCCCTTGGCGGCGATCTGGCGGTAGTAGTCGAGGGCGGTCTGCTCATCTCCGGACAGGTCATGGCGATAGGCCAGGTGGAACCGGGCCTTCTGATGGTCGGGAGCCAGATCGAGGGCGGCCTTGTAGCTGTTGGCGGCCTCCGTATAGAGGCCCTGGGCTTCCTGGAGTCGTCCGAGCTGATAATGGTACTCGCCGCTGACTTTGGCGAGATTGGCACATGCCTTGAGTTGTTTGGTGGCGGCGTCAAAATCCCCGGTTTTGCGGTAGACGGCCACCTTCTCCATGTTGACGGCCAGGGTATCGGCGTTGAACTGCAGGCATTTGTCGAGCGCGGCGACGGCATCGGCGGGCTGGCCGATGCGTTGGAGGGCCTGGGCCAGACAGAAGTACTTCTCGGCGCAATCGTGGGCCTTCTTCAGCTTGTCGGAGGCTTCGCGGTGCCGGCCGAGGATAAACAGTGCGATTCCCGCGGCCAACAGCCCTCGTGCGGATGTTTCTGAGAGGTGCGTCTCGATCTGTTGGACGAAATCCATGCGATTACGGTCGCTGCCGTTGACCGACTGCGCGAGTCGGCGGATATCCGTTATGGACGGTGCCGCGCCGGTGAACAGGTCGAAGCCCGGTGATGCCACTTGTTCCATAGAATGACTCTCCAGCAGTGTAATTGCGATATATACGATTCTGCACTGATCCCAGTGAAGGTGCGGATTATACGCGCCGGCAAGAAGGTTTGCAACAGCTTTTTTCAGGCCGTCAGCGGCGATTCCGGGCCGTGGAGAGCCGGGCGGCCTGTGAATGTCAGTACCTGATAAGAGCGACCCAGTCCTTCCCGTTGTTGTTGGGAGGCAAGCCGATACTGACGACACCGGGGCCCTTGACTCGCGGGATCGAACCGGCCGTCAGTGCGCCGCCAGTGCGGGGGTTGTACCAGACAATGCTGAATGTCCTGTCATTCTCCTGAAGGTCGAGGGTGGTGGACCCGCCCTGGGGCAGATAGACCGCATAGACCTGGCCGGGCTTGGCGAAGCAGTAGTCGTCCTTGGCGGCGGTCAGTTCGTCGGCATGCCTCATCTCGGTGAAGGGCAGGCAGCGGTGGAAGAATTCGAGGGCATGTCGGGTCTGGTCCCACATGCGAGCACGGCTGCGCCAATCCTCGCAGTTGAGGTCGTTGTGTGCGAACTTGTAGCCGAAGTACCACTCGACGCCGGCGCCCCCGGCCATGAGGCAGCCCCAGAGGTGCCTGTCGCGGACCTCGTTGTGGTCGCGGTCGTCGGCGTCGGGCTTCACGCCGACGTCGGCCTGAGCGATTTCGTCGAGGCAGACGATCCACGGCCGGCCGGCCTTGGCGGAGGCATCGACCCACTTGATGGTCTGATTGTGCGTGTCGGTCGTCTGGAGGGATGCGCCTTCGAAAAGTCCAAAGCCCAGAAGAGGGGTGTAGACCTTGTCGTACTGGCCGGGGAAGGTGTGGCAGACGATAGGGTGGTTGTAGGGGTCGAGTTGTTCGAAGTAACCGCAGAAGTCTTTACGCTGCTGGTCGGTGTTGGTGTTCTCCTCACCGAGGTTCCAGACAACGGCCAAGTGATGGGAGAAACGGGCGATCAGTTCGCGGAAATAGAGCTTGCGCTGCGGGCCCAGTTCCCCCTTGTCGAGGCCTTGGTCATTCTCGGTTTCCTGCAGAATGATGTGCATCATCAGGCCGAGATGGTCCATGTGCGAGAAGACGATTTCCCACTGATCGAGCTTGCTGCAATCGAAACGCATGCGTTCTTTGGGGTCGGTCCAGGGCCATACATCTTTGCCGTCGCCGCCGTCGAGGTTGTAGGTGATGAAATACACGCTGTTCATGCCTCTGGAGGCCAGATAGTTCAGCGCTCCGATCATGCCCTTGCCCTTGCCGTCTTTCCATGTGGGGTTGCCCGGCTGATGGTCCTTGACATGGGGTTCATAGCGGTGAATGAAGATACCGCCGGCGGCCTCGCCGGTGCGTTTGAGGTCTTCGGAATCGTAGGTGTCGTCGAAGTCGGCGTAGGCGAGGAAGTTCTCGGGGCTGTCGGCGCCGCCCTTGATGAAATAGGTCTGATCCCCGGAAAACTGGAGATAGTGCTTGCCGACGTATCGAAGGAGGCCCTTGCCGCGGAAGTCGCGCCCGGCTTTGTTGGTCGGGCCGACGTCGACGGTCCCTTTGGCGCCGTCAAATGCGGCCGGCTCACCCGCCTTGGGGTCGAGGCTCATGGCGACGTCCTTGCCGGCACGGAAGGATGCCATCCAAGACCAGGTACCTGCCTCATCCGGTGCGAAGTGGACGCGCCATTTGTTGCCGGAAGCAGCACTGGTCTGTCCGGCGTTGCCGTCGGCGGCGTAGAATCCGGGAACGATGACCTTGCGTTCACCCTTGACGAAGGTTACGTTCAGCCGGTAGTCCGTGAAAGGGTTGGTCGGGGCGTCTTCGGCGGCATCGGGGCCGTCAAAGGTAAGGGTGACGCGGTGCCATTGTTTAAGTTCGCCGGAGATCCCGACGTCGGCCATACTGGCCAGAGGTGTTCCCAGCATCATCGCCAGAGACAACAGACAGGAGTATGGACGCATCATCGTGTATCTCCTTCAACAAATGACTGCCCTGCAATTGGTTTCAAGAGAACCGGTGCAATTATAGCCGACCCTGCAGACATCTGCAAGTGGCGCGTGGCCTGGGGGCGTCCGGGGGGCCATGAGACAGCAGGGTGGCAACGGCGTCGTCGTTGTGCGTGATTCGAGTCCACGCACGACACGAACTGCTTGTCCGACTCCGATCCGCTTCGGGTTCCATCTCCTTCTTGATTCTCAGCCTCTGCCGTTCGTCTGTCTCGGTTTCCGTGGGGCTGGCATGAAGCGGCCGGTCGCGGTGGAATCGTTGGCGTATATGAACAAGGCCGGGCAAGGAGGCCCGGCCTTTGAGGGTGCGTCGCAGGCAGATGCGCGGTCAATCGTCGATCTGCCACCACTGGCCGTCGACGAGATGCCACTGGGGGTAGCCCATGTAGAGCCGTTGGCCGCCCTGGAGCATGACTATCTCCGCCGTGGCGTGGTCACAGGCGTCGTTGAGCTTGACGGACTGGACGTAGACCTGTTCGACGGAGGGCAGGGCCGGACCGGACATGAGCTTCTCCAACAGTTCCTGTGGGTTCTGCACATCGGCAAAGGCCTCCTTCAGCTGACCAAGATCGACCTCGTCACCGCCGAACAGATTGGCGTCATACGGCCGGCTACCCTTGACCATATCGAAGAGCACCTGCAAGTTGTAGTTGGTGAAGTAGGCGCGGCTGTCGCCGGACTCCATTGCCTTCTGCATGGCGGCGACCTTCTCGGCCAGGCCGGCAGGAATGCTCTGATTGCCCGCACAGGCAAATGGGGCACTGTCGGGCATCACTGTGGCCCCTTGGTTCTCCGACAGAAGCCGGCTGCCCCGCTTATTGCTGACCTCGACGGTCCCTTCCGTGACGTTGACGGACAACAGTCGGACCGGCTTCTTCGTATTGACGGCCACGCCATCGACCAGATCAAGGGCGAATTCCGTGCCCAGCGCCTTGACGCTGCCATAGGCCGTGGCGACAATGAACTGCCCCTTACCTTTGGCGACATCGACGTTGATCCGCCCGGCCGTGTGTTCAAAACCGCGCGAGCCGGCTGAGTCTGTCCGAATCGCGGCGCCGTCGGCCAATTCTACGGTCGATCCGTCGTCGAGAGTGACTGTCTGCGGACCCCGGACGAGTTGCCCCGACCCCAGGCCCGTGGGTTTGCTGATGAGTTGATGCACGCCGAGGACGGCTGCGACTGCAACAACGGCCGCGGCCGCGAGTTTCGTGATGGGACTTGTCATGATAATACTCCATATCTTGGGGGTACGCTCGGTAGAGCCGCCGCCCCGGGCTGTCAACATTTCCGCGGCCTGCGGGTGACGAGTTCTCCACTGCTCGAAGCCGGTGGTGGGTCTGTCGGACCCGATGGCGTCGGTCAGGGCGTCGTCGAGCCACTTATCGTGTTGCGAGCGACTCATGATCGTCTCCTTGAAAGCCGTTGCGTTTGAGATAACGAGCTACTTTGCGCTTTGCCCGGACCAGGCGGCCGTTCACCGCCTGGGGCGTGAGGTTCAAGACTTCCGCGATACGCTGCTGGCTGAGGCCGTCAAAGTACCGCATGACGACGACTTCGCGTTCGCCCGGCCGCAGGTTCCATACGGCCCGGCGGATGGCCTGGCGGTGTTCGTCGTCGCCGCAACCCTCGCGGACATGACCGGACAACAGTGGCGTTCTCTCGTCGGCTGCCCGCAGGGCCTGCTTGGCGGTGTTTCTGCAGATACCCGCCAGCCACGCGGCGAACTTGTCGGCCTGCTTGAGTCTGGCCAGACCCCTGCATGCGATGACGAACACATCCTGGGCAACATCTTCGGCAAGGTCCCGGTCGGCGAGCATCGAATACGCCAGGGCCACCATAGGGCCGTGATACCGCTCGTACAGAGCCGCAAAACTGTCCAGATGGCCGTTTCGAGCCGCTTCTACGAGTCCTGCCTGCTGCGCTGGGTCATGTACATGGTTCATTTTGGACCAACCGGTTGGCCGGATACTGATTCAGTTTCCGGTATAAAGTGTATCCGGCGGGCAAGAATGTGCGCGAGAAATGTGGCTTTCCGGAAATTGACTCTTGGCGAGATCTGTGCTTTGACACAGGTAGGGCGCAGCAATGGGGGATGCCCGTGCGTAAGGGATGCCGGTCTGGTTTGATGGTTGGAAACTACTTGGAGCTGCCAGCCCTCGCAACGGCCTGTTCCAGATTGCCGTAGCCGTCAGCCCATTCGTTGAGCCGTGTGACGTTCTTCTTGCGGGCGGTATCCATGAACTGTTCGAAGACCTGTTGGATGGAATCCGAAACGGGCCAGGGCTTGCCGGCCTGGGCGGCGGCCGTGCGCATTTCGTCCCATCGCATCATCAGCGTATAGAGAACGGGCAACTGCGCGACCTTGACGCGGAAGAGCAGGTCAGGGTTGTCGCGGACGGCCCCTTCCGCGGCCTGGAGGCTTGTCCACCCGGCACTGAGCGTATCGAAAGACAGGAACTTGGCTGTGTGCTCGGAGAAGCAGCCCAGCCAGTCGCCGCTTTGCTCGACGGCGTTGTGGGTGATGTCCAGATAGGCCTTGATGTGCTCGGCGGCCGGGCCGTAGTAGCCTCGAAGGAACTCGTCGATGGCCTTGCTGCCGTCAAGCCGCGGGTCCCAGAGCAACTTGGCCAGGACCCAGGCGCGAAGCTCGGCCATCTCGGCCCCGGGTGATGTGTAGGCGCCTTGCTCGAAGATACCCTTGACGCTGTGCTCGGCGAAAAACTTCACATTGGGGCCGAGGACGCGGAGATTCGGGTGCGGCAGAAAGTAGTGGCGGAAGTTCGTGGTGTAGTCCCAGATGTAGAGGCGGTCGCAGATCTTCGACCAGCCGATGATGTCGTCGCGGAACTTGGCGTTGCGCTCGTGGGCCAGCGGGAGGCTGAAGGAGCATTCGATGCTGCACAAACGGACGATGACATTGGGTCGCGGCCGGGTGAGCCGGGGCGGTTTGCGGGTGTATTGGTAAGCGAGGGTACTGATGGCGACGTGGGGGAATTCCGTCTCGATGTCGGTGGCGACGGCGTTGACGAACCGCAGCACCAGACCGGCGGGGCTTTCTTCCTCCTTCTCCACGGCCGCACAGGCGGCACACTGGCAATTGCCGGCCCAGTCGTTCTGGGATACCGAGGCAATCGTGGCGGCGGGATTGGCGCGGAGCCGGGCCTTGAGATTGCGGACCAGTTCCTGGCGCATGGCTTCATTCGTCAGACACAGTTGGGCGTGTTCGTGGGTGCGTTTGCCGTTGATTTCGCTGAACCATTCGGGGTGGTCGTTGAAGTAGGTCTGCGGCGGGATCAGGGGGTAGAAGGTGTGGACGAAACCTTCGTAGATGTGTTTGCCGCCGCGGGAGGCGTCGAGGGCGGGGGTATTGCCGTTGCACCTGTTGCGAACGGCCCAGTCAGGATCGAACGCGCACGTCCAGAAGGGCTCGCGGTACTCCAACGGAGGCACATAGCGGTAGTCGGTCGGATCGATGCGGATTGTCCGGGCCTTGGGAAGGGTCGTGGCGTCGGGGGCCCACCAGCGGCAGCCCAGTTCATATTCGAGGAATGTGAAGACCGCGTAGAGGGTGCCTCGCGGCCGGCCACCGGCCAGGATGAGGTCGTCGCCAAATGTCCGGATAGCGATGCCGTCGGGGCCGAGATCGTCAGTGGAGAAATTGGCGATGGCCAGCCTGGCGGCGCCGGGACCGACCAGGATGCGGACGGGGGCCTCCACGGGGTCTCCTGCGGTGGTGAAATCCGCTCCGGTGATTTCCTTTAGGTACATCCGCAGTTGTTCGGCCGCGAAGCGTTCGGCTTGCGTGGCGTCTGCCGCGACGACAATAGCGGCGCGGGCGGCACCATCTTGAGCCAGTGTGACAGGCCTTGCGGACACGATCGCGGCTGGCAGCGCCAGGCCGACGAGTACCGACTGGACAAATTGACGCAGCATATCTGGGCCTCCGAGTTTCAAAGGTTGTTCTGTCGCCGACCAGTATAACGGGCGGGGTATCAAGGTATGAGAGTTTTTTTGCCGGTCGCGACGGATGTTTCCGACGGAGAACGCACGCTTGGCCGTGATCCTCCGGCCGGACGTTGTGCGGGGTGGGCCCGTCGCGTATCATTCCGGTATGGAGTGTTCTGTTGATGAATCGTTGGCCGGCAAGACCGTGGTTGTGACCCGGGATGATGCGGGTAACCGTGATCTGGCCGCACGCATCGAGGCCGTCGGCGGCAGAGCGATTGCGGTATCCACCATCCGGGTCAGGCCACTGACGCAGACCGCGGAATTCGTTTCGGTCGTGGAGCGGTTGGGCAGTTTTGACTGGATTGTGCTGACGAGCCGCAACGGCGTGCGGATTCTGATGGAGCACCTGGCGGAACGGCCCTTGCGGGAGCGTCTGGGTTCGTCGAGCCGGATTGCGTGTATCGGGTCCGGGACTGCCCGGCAACTGGCACAGTACGGAATAGAGGCGGATCTTGTGCCGGATGTGTTCACAAGCGCCCGATTAGGGCAGCGGCTGACGGCCGTCGGGGATATACGGGGTATGCGGTTCTTGCTGCTGCGGTCGGCGTTGGCGTCGGATGACATGGCCGAGATTCTCCGCGGGGCCGGGGCGGTCGTGGAATCGGCGGCCCTGTATGATGTTGAGCCCGTGCGGGCCGATACGGCAGCCCTCTGTCGCCAAATACGCCGGCGCGGGGTCGACTGGCTGGCGTTTGCCTGCGGCGCTTCCGTGAGGGCTTTCTTTGGCGTGGTTGACAGGGATATGGTAGAATCGGCCGGTGTTCGGATTGCCTCGATAGGGCCGATCACGTCGCGTCAGTTGAGGGCTCTTGGGCTTGATGTCGATGTTGAGGCGTCGGAGCATACGATGGAGGGGCTTGTCGCCGCCATTGTTGGATCTGTGGGTGGATAAGCATGGCCAGAATGTACCAGACCCCTTCAATTCAGGTGTAACATGGGATTTCCGCAGGTTCGATTGAGAAGACTTCGAGGCAATGAGGCGATACGCCGCCTGGTGCGGGAAACGTTGCTGAGCGTTGACGATCTGGTGTACCCGCTGTTCGTGTGCCCGGGCGAGGGTGTCAAAGACCCCATTACGTCGATGACGGGCTGCTTTCATCTGTCGCCGGATATGGCGGCGGCTGAGGCAAAGGAGGTCTTCTCGCTGGGTATCCCGGCGATTCTGCTTTTTGGATTGCCGTCGCATAAGGACGGCCAGGGGTCCGGGGCATGGGTGGAGGGTGGAGCGGTCCAGTGTGCGGTTCGGACGATCAAGGAGGCGGCGCCACAGTTGATCGTGGTGACGGACGTGTGTCTCTGCGCCTATACGGATACCGGGCACTGCGGCGTGGCCAGGGAGGGGCGAATCGACAACGACGCAACGTGCGAGTTGCTCGCCAAGACAGCCCTGTCGCACGCCCAGGCGGGGGCCGATATGGTTGCGCCGTCGGATATGATGGATGGCCGTGTTCGGGCGATTCGGCAGTGTCTGGATGCGAACGGCTTCCAACAGACGGCCATCATGTCGTATGCGGCAAAGTTCGCTTCGGCGTTCTATGGGCCCTTCCGGGAGGCGGCTCATTCGGCGCCGGCGTTCGGAGACCGGCGGAGCTATCAGATGGACCCGGCGAACGCCCGGCAGGCCATGCGTGAAATCGCCCTGGATATCGAGGAGGGGGCCGACATCGTGATGNNAGCGGAGAGTACATGATGCTGAATACCGCCGCCCAAGCCGGATTGCTGGACCGCCGGCAAGCGATGATGGAGATGCTGTGTGGCTTCAAGCGGGCCGGGGCGGACATCATACTGACGTATTTCGCCAAAGAGGCGGCTAAGATGTTGGGTCGATAGTGTTTGCCTTTTGCGAACAGCAGAAAAGAAAGGGCTGCGAGTCGGACTCGCAGCCCTTTGTCTATTCCAGGGTACTGAAGGACCCGGATACGACTACGGACAGTTGAGGCAGTCCTTGCCGACACCGGGACCCATGGGCGGCTCCGCCTTGTTCCAGTTTGCGATCAGGATGTTCAGATCGTTGAAATGGACGCGGAAGAAACCGGTCTTGGAACTGCCTTCGGTGTCGTGTGCATAATCGGCACAGATGCCTCTGATACTGCCCTGGGAATCCGTGTACACAACCGTTGCGATACCAGGGCCGTGCGGAGGCTCCTTCACATTCCACGAAGCGATCAGTACGTTCAGATCGCGGAAATGGACGTGGAACAAACCCGTCTTGGCGCTGCCTTCGGTCAGACCGTCGGCGTCGCCGTAGCACTGCGTGGGCAGGCACCAGCAATCAGGCCTGCCGACTTTGAGCCATTCCCAGTAATCGGGATGGCAGGTCGGCATGCAGCCGGGTTCGGTGAAGAGCGTGAACGACATATCCTCGCTGACGCCCGTCTGGTCGTAGAGTTCCTCCCACTGCGCGGGCATACCCGGAATCGGACCTGGATAGCCGGCGACGGCGTCGTCGTTGCGGCCGACCGTTAACAGCGAGCTGATCTGATCGGGCGTCAGCGCCTGGTTGTAGATACGGATGTCGTCCAGCAGGCCGTCGAAGAACTCCGCATCCTCGAAGCCGCGGACGCCGATGGTCAGCTTGGCGGCCGCCGGGCCGGTGAAGCCGTTGTTCTGCGTGGCCGTGCCGTCCGGATTAGCGTCGACGTAGACCGTCATCAGGCGGGTCGTTGAGTCATACGTGGCCGAAGCGAGTGTCCAATCGTTAGGCGCCACACTTGAGGTCGAGTTGAGGGTATTCTCTCCGACTCGGAAGTGCACGTTGCCGGTGTTGCTGAGCCATAAACCGAACCAGTTGGGCCGGACTACGTCCCGGTTATACTCCAAGAGGGTCCGCCAGCCGCCGGTTGCCTGGCGCGGGTGAATCCATGCCGACACGGTAAAGCTGCCCGGTGCGAAGTCTAGCCCCGTTATCGCTGAGGCGGTCTTGGCATAGTCGCCGTTGCCATCAAGGTTCAGGGCGCCGCCGATCACGCCACCACCCGGCGCCCAGGCCGCATCGCCGACGAGCGTTGCGTCATTGGCGTTGGGAGAGCTATCGGAGGCGATCCGTCCGGAGGCCTCATCGAGCTTCCAGTGTCCGACAGGCGTCAGGTTTGGACCGATCCAGGGGCTGTGCGCATGATTGGTCCAGCCCCACGGATAGTTCATGGAAGCCGGGTCCCTGTAAACGGCCACGACACTGAGCCAGTAGACGTCGTTGAGTCTCCGCTGGGCGAACCATTGCTCCTGCGGCAGTCTGACCGAATACCGGTACACGGGTTCGAAGCCGGGTATGACCGGAGGCATGATAGGCCCCTCCGGATGCTTGTCGAACCCGACCATCACCTCGTCGACGGCGTTGGTCTTGTACTCCCAGATCTTTTCGCCGGGATGACTATACGGCAGATCCACACCGGCGGGCACATCCGTCCAGATGGACAGCCAGAAATAATCCGGTCGCTTCGGCTCCGGCATGACAATTTCAGACTGACACGCCGTGTACTGATAGCCGATATAAGAACCCCACCACGTGATCGCCGTCACGGGATTGAGGCCCGTGCATCGCCAATCATCGGCGACGAGCCGGCGAATCGTGACGAGGTCCTGTTCAAAGGCTACGGACTCCTCGTCCTCATAATGAGGCCACAGGCGTATACCTGTAAATGGCTGGTCCCATTTGATGTAGCTTGGATGGGTGTCCAACTCGAAGGCCAGGTCATAGCTCTGAGGTCCGCCGATGAGGTCGCTTTCGATGGGGGTAAAGGCCTGCGGAGGCAGGACGACGCCGGGATGGAGAGGGACATCCGCGTGTATCACGACCGCATCATCCATCCAATGGGCCGGTCGCGTCTTCCATCCCCAGATGTGAAGGGGTTGGGCTCCGACCGGGTAGACGGCGGCGATGCTCAGCCAGAAGACGTTGTCCGGCGAGTCATACCGGCCCTGCCAGAACCACTCGTCGTGGTTGAGATCGATGTTGTACTGGAAGCAGGTATCCGACGGCCGCTGCGGGAATCGGTCCAGGCCGGCCCATTCGACACGGACGCGCGAGGCCGGCACTGTGACCACCTGCAGAAGCTTGCCGGGATGGCTGTACGGTGTCATGCCGGCGGCATCGGCGGGCACATTGGTCCAAAAACCGATGCGGTAGGCAATGGGTCGATCCTGCGGAGGTTCGAGACCCTCCCAGCCGACATAGCTGCCCCACCAATGAATGGATGTAACAGGCATATCACCGAGGCAGCGGAAGTCGTCGGCCGCGGGTCGGCAAATGCCCGGCTCGCCGGTCGGCGAATCCATACAGAAGGCCGGCTCATCCCATCCGCAGAAGACCGGCGTCTTGCTCTTGGGATCGATTTCAATGGGCGGCTGCGACCACTTAATATACGGGGTCGGCGCCTTGGGTTTGTATGGTTGAACGTCAACGACGCGAATCAGCCGATGCGCGTTCTGATCCAGGTCAACCACCACAACATGCAGGAAATACAATCCCGGATGCGGGAAGGGGATCACGATGGGGCCTGGATCGGGTCCGGGCATGCCACCACCACCGCCGCCGCCACCACTGGGGTCTTCCTCCTTGGGGCAGACAATGATGATGTTATCGAGGCTCCCGCTGTTGCCGGATGTGCCTTCGTAATTGGACACATGGCCGGTGCTGGGGTCGAGTTCGCCGTATTCGATGGTGCCGGTCCAGGGGTCCATGAAGTCGATGCGGATTCTGCCGTTGGGCAGAGGCCGGTTGACGATGGAGTTCAGCGTCATACGGTGGCCACCGCCGCCGGGCCAGTAGATGCCAACCAGCACATCCTGGCAGCGTTCGAGTTCGTCGCGCATCTCCTTCCAGTCAAAGGACTTGGGACCGCGGACGGTGTAACCGTTGCCATGCTCGGCGATCCACTTCTTGAGGGCGTCGGCCAGGTCCGAAGGATACGTGCCGGAGTGGCCCTGGTTGGTCCTGGCGAGCTTGGCAAGGGCCTCGACCAGTTCATGGTCGGTCAGGCCGCCGCCGATCTGGCCGTCGCCCTGGCCTTCGTAGTACTTCAGGCAAGCCGCCGCAGCCGTCGGGGCGCAATGCGTGCCCGAGTGCGGCTGTTGGCTGATGGGCGGAATACCCTTCTTGAATTCCTCCTGCTTAGGCTCGGTCCAGACATAGACCATACTGATATTGGCGAGCATGGGATCCAGGTCGACCACGAGCTCAGGTTCTTCGACAAGCTGCCAGTCCTCGACATTGAGTACGACGGAGTCCGGCGGCGTCGGGTCGAGGATTCGCTCGGCCTGGGCACTGACGGCGCCCAAGGGCGACTGTGCCTCGGCCATGAACATAATCGGCCCGGCTTGTGTGATCGGCGGTATCTGCGCGCCCACGAAATACGCGGTCCATCCGTCGCCCTCGTTCTGGGCGTTTCCTTCCGTGTCCTCATAGGGCTGAGTGCCGTCCATATCCCTGCCGAACATGACCCAGTTGGTTCCATCAAGCGAGTAGAAGAAATCCACCTGCGTGATGAGGCTACACGGATCCGTGACGAGCAGTTGCACGGGGATGGGATCCGGACCGGGCGCAATCCAATTATGCCACGGTTCGGGAGTGATCCAGTCGCCGACCCTCAACGTGGGGTCGCTAGGCGCCGTCGGCCCGGACTTCGGCACGAAGTAGTAGTCCTCGGTCTCGCCATACTGATAGCCGGTGGCCGGACCGGAGCCTCCGAAGCCCGGCGCCCCGGCCACGGGACTCCACGGCTGTTCGGAAAGCGTAATCCGCATCCAGATTTCCTCCGGCTGCATGCCCGGCGGATTCCAACTTGTGAACGCCGGTGTCGTCATGGTATAGACGCCCGGCAACAGCCCGGTCGCCGACTGCTGATTCTGCACCGCCCATTCAGGCGCGGGGGTGACCCCGGCGGCGCCCGGACACTGCAGGATATCATCCCAGTCGCCGTCTCGATTGAAGTCGAACCAGACATTCACATAGAGCGGCGGATACATCGACGCCGGGAGAATCGTGACGGTATACTGGAATTGCGTGGTCTGGCAATGCGGCAGGGCCAGCGGCACCATGACGCTATCGTCGCCGTTGTCCCGGTCGGGCATGTTCAGGGGCGGATCGATGTTGTTCAGGCCATCCTGATCGAGCCCGATGTCCGCCTCATCCTCGAGTGTCACGAGCATTCCAAGCAGGGCCACCGGGCGCTGCCGCAGGTGGCGCGGGCCGTAGGGGGGGGAACCCGCGGCAAATACTGTCGGATAATTGGCCATGACACCGGCGGCCGGGTAGGCCATCATGGGAATAGCGAAGCTGTTCGAGCTATCGGGCGCGTCGCCCAGGTCGTATGGTGCGCTTTCGTGCGCCCCGTGTATCTCCCAATACCAGCGAAGCTCCGGCTCGCCCGCATTGTTCGTATACTGAACCAGTTCGCGAGCCAGAAGGAAACCCCCCGCCGGGATCTCCAGCTCGACCCAGACGTCGAAGAAGCTGTCGGGTGGCGGGCCATCGGGCAGGAAAAACACATCGAAGAAGCTGTCCGGCGGCGCTGGAATCGGATTGTCGGGACCGATGGGCCCATTGCGATTCGTCGCGTGTCGCCACGGAAGCTGCTCCTGGGCGCCTCCCAAGCGCAGTTCCGCGAAAGCATGTTCGGGCGATCCGAACAACATTTCCATTTCTTCGGCGGTCATCGAGACGGCGTCCAACTGCACGATGCTCATGGGAATGCCCTGCTGGCTGATTCCCTCGCCGAACAGATGCGAGTCGTTGTGCAGCGACATGAACTGGGGGCCGCCCTGGACCTGATCGCGGACATTGAAGCCGGGAAGCGGGACGGCGCCACCGTTCGGCGGCCCGTTGGGCGGCGGAGGCAGTCGCTGTCCATTGATGGTCCACCAGCCGACAAGGTCGATGATGACGTTGTGGCAGGTTACGTCGAACTGCAGCCCGAGATGGAGGACCTCGCAGTAGACGTAGTCAGCGCCGCTCCAGTCGGCCTTGAAGATGTACCAGTTCTGCCCGGGGTCGGTCACATCGGGCACAATGGTGTAGACGAAGTTGGGGAACTTACCGTCAATGTGCTGAATCAGGACGGGTGGTTCCGACCAGTTGCCGCCGGGTGTACCGGACTCGATTCGCCCTTCGACATGAAAATCATTGGCGACAACGCCCGGGATGTCCATGTGGATATCCCAGTTGGCGCCCACCGCCAGTGCCCATACCTTCGGCGAGGCCAGGCACAGGCAGGCAAACGCCACCAGTGCAAACATGAGTTTCTTGTGCATAACTATCCTCCTTCAGTTCAAGATGCCCCCAATAAACACGGTTGATTTGACATTCTGCGCGGGCGATCAAGGCTCATGCCATGCAGAATCCTCCAAGTATCGCGGTACACTATCCAGCAGTCCGTGCTCGCGCACAACAAGAGACCGGGTAATCTTGGGAAATATGGATACGACGCCGCCGCGTGCAGCGTACAAACCCGATGCAACAGTCCGTGCAGAGCAGATTGTGACGCTCGGCCAGCACACGGCTCCAACGGCTCCTCAAGCAATGCCATTATCGTAAAATTATAGGACAGGAAGGAGCGACATGCAAGAAGAAAAAGCGCCAAGGCGCGTAGAATCCGCACTTTTGTAAGAAAAATGCTTGGCAGGGCCGAGTTCGGCCCACGTCTGAGAGGGTCTGCAGGCTACTTCCCGTAGGCGGCGGCCGGGTCGAACACCTTCTCAGCGACAAAGGTGAGTTGCCCAGTGGCGGGGTCCAAGGCCCGATAGAAACAGCTCTGGTAGCCTACGTGGCATTGACCGGAATCGACGCGGACTTTCAGGACGAGGCAGTCTTGGTCGCAATCGACAAGAATCCGCTCGACCCGCTGCATGTGGCCGCTCTGCTCTCCCTTCTTCCAGAGTCTCTTTCGGGAACGGCTAAAGTAAACGGCAAACCCAGTTTTGCGCGTCAATTCGAGGGATTCGGCGTTCATATAGGCCACCATCAGGATTTCGCCGGTGTCTGCGTCCTGGGCGATCGCGGGAATCAGCCCGTCCTGGTTGAGCCGGGGGGTGAATTGTGTGCCTTCGTCTATGCCAGGGTTATCGCCCACTTTGCGTTTCTCCGTTGTCATGGGGTAACGATATGCAGTGTTGCTAAGGCAGGTTCTACCTGTTATGATCCCCGGAAACAAGTGTTTTTGGGGATTCAGTCGTTGGCCGACGGCCGTAAATCAGCCAGGACCCGGTATGTATCGCTGTTTTTGCGAGCGTCCGTGGCCATTGCTGCGCTGGTATGGGTGTTCTGGGGCCAGGACTGGAGGGAGCTTGCTAAAGTCTTTACCAGACTGACGTTAGGTTATTTCCTATTGAGTCTTGGGGTATTTGGGTCGGCGCAGTTCCTGCTCGCGTGGCGGTGGTGGTGGCTACTGCGGGCGCAGGAGATTCGAATTGGCTTTGGGGCGGTGGTTCGGCTGCATTTCCTTGGGCTTTTCTACAACAATTTCATGCCGGGCTCGGTTGGGGGAGATCTTCTTCGGATGTGGTACGTAGCCAAACACACCGAGAAGAAGTTGGAGGCGGCCGTGAGTGTATTCGTTGACCGGGTCGTCGGACTTGGGGGGATGCTGGTGATCGCGGCCTTCTGTTATATGGTGTTCATGCACGGGCAAGATGTGCTGGTGGTGTCGCGGACGGGTGGCGGTCCGGGGGCACTAGTCGCCAGGCACGGGTGGACTCTGGTGTGGGTCCTGGGGGGTATTGTGGCGACGATGGGGGCCCTATGGGCGGTCAAGCCGGGTCGGCGGTTGTTAAGACAGGGGTTCCAGGCCGTTGGGGTACATGGGCGGCGGCTGGCACGCGAGGTCAGCGCCTCAGTGGCGATCTATTGCAGGAGCCCTCTGACAGTGTTCTGGACGCTGAGCCTGACGATCCTGCTGCAGACAATGGTCATCGGGTCATTCTGGGTGCTTGGGGTCGATCTGAAGGTGGCGGCTGCAGCGAGGTACTACTTTGTATTCTTCCCACTGGTATGGGTGGCGGGGGCGATTCCGGTGAGCATTGCGGGTATTGGGATTCTGGAAGGGGGTCTGATTGTTCTGTTTACGCGGTTTGCGGGCGTTGAGGCGAAGGAGGTTCTGGCTCTGGCGCTGTGCCAGCGTTTGATCTGGATGCTGGCGTCGCTGCCGGGTGCGGCGGTGCATCTATTTGGAGCGCACCTGCCGAAAGACTTTTTCGTTGACGCTCCCAATCCTCTGGACTAGAGTATGGTATTTGGGTTCTGCCGTGGTCGCATGGCGTTTCTATACTGGAAAGGCTGTTATTGCTCCGGCGTCCTTCTTGAGGGCCCACCGTGTAGGGTATGAGCCTGACAAAACACCTTAAGAGTTACTTTCTTCGGGGATTGGCGGTCCTGCTGCCGACGATTCTGACGGTTTGGATCTTCGTCTGGGCGTTTATTTTCATCCAGAAGAGCATCAGCGTTCACATAAACCGCGGACTGGTTCGGGTCATTGTGCTGGCGGCGGGGGACCGCCTGGCGGCGCCGGATGAGAAGGTCGAGTCGTACTTGTTGGCCGGCAAGCCTGAGTTGCGGAACAATCCGGGCGAACTAGCGATTCACATGAAGCGGCCGGAGGTCCGGCGACGGGCCTTGGTTGAGCATCTGGAGGAGACGTGGGTCCATGGTCCGGGGGCGATCGCCGGTTTTGTGTTGGCGGTGGTCAGTGTTTGCGTATTGGGGGCGATACTGGCCAGCGTGGTGGGTCGAGCCTTGTGGCGGACGGTGGACCGTTTCATTATGAACGCCCCGGTGCTCAGGCGCGTATACCCGTACATAAAGCAGGTAACGGACTTTCTGTTGACGCAGGAGGAAGAGCAGGGCAGACTGTTCTCTCGGGTGGTGGCGGTCGAGTACCCGCGGAAGGGGGTCTGGTCGATTGGTCTGGCGACCGGATCGGGGTTGAAGAAGGTCAGCGACAGCGTGCAGAAGGAGTTCTTGACGGTGTTGATACCCAACTCGCCGACGCCGCTGACGGGCTATGTGGTTCTGGTTCCGAAGGAGCAGACGCTGGCGTTGGATATCAGCATTGAAGAGGCGTTCCGATTCATCATCACGGCCGGTGTTGTGACGCCTCATGGGCAGGGCGTGGCAATGCCGGTTCACCTGAGCAGCGAGTTGGATACACAACAGGATTGATGGGCGCAGTACGATTGTTAAAGGAGGTGAACGTTGCTTTTTACGATTACGGGCAAGCATGTGGACATCACCGAGGCGATCCGGACCCATGCGGCGGAAAAGACGGCGAAGCTGCCGAAGTACTATGACAGCCTGATGGAGGTGGACGTCGTTGTCGAGAGCGGCAAGGGTGCGAACGTCGAGGTGGAGATTATCGCCAAGGCGGAGCGGAGCAAGCCTTTTGTGGCCAAGGAGACCGGGCTCGATGCCTATACGTGTATTGACCTGGCTGTTCACAAGCTTGTGGAACAGCTCCGCCGAGCGAAGACGAGACAGCGGAACAGCAAGCATATTTCGGGGACATGACAAGTGCCGGCGTGCAGCGGCCGAATCGGTTCGACCGGATGTCGTGCGGACGTTTGACCAAATTCGTATTGGGCAGGTGAGATGAAGTTTTCCAACATTTTCTGTTTTGATGCGTTGGTGCCGGCGCTGGCGTCGGCGGAGCGGGACGCGGTGATCCGGGAGTTGGTGACGGCTCTGGACAAGGCGGGCAAGTTGGGCAAGGGTCATCGGGAGGAGATCATCAAGGCCGTCGTCAAGAGAGAGAATGAGGCCAGCACGGGGATGGGCAAAGGGATCGCGGTGCCTCACGTGAAGCACCCGGCGGTCAAGAAGGTGGTGGCGGCGCTGGGGTTGTGCGGCCGGGGCATTAATTTCGCATCGCTGGACAAGCAGGACGTTCATTCGGTGATCCTGCTGGTGAGCCCGGCGGATGATCCGGATCAGCATCTGCGGGCGATGGAGGCGATCTTCCGGCACCTGCAGGCGGAGAAGTTCCGCAAGTTCCTGCGGCAGTGCCAGAGTTCCGAGCAGATCGCGGATCTGCTTCGCGAGGCGGACGACAGTCCGAGCTGGTTCTGAGACCGGCGCGGGCGTCGTTTTTGAAGAGACGCTATGCAGACAGAACAAGACTCTCAGGACATCACGGCCGCCGAAGCGGTGGTCGAGATCAGGAATGCCCAGGGTCTGCATATGCGTCCGGCGATGCAATTCGTTGACGTGGCGAGCCGGTATGGATGTGAAGTGACGGTCAAGAACGACCATGACGAAGTGGACGGCAAGAGCATCATGGAGATGAGTATGTTGGCGGCGACGTGCGGGACGCGACTGACGATCCGGGCGTCGGGTCCCGGCGCGCGCGACGCCATTGCGGCCCTGAAGGAGCTTGTCGAGGACAGGATGTTCGACGAACCGCCTCCTAAGGAGGTTGCATGCTGAGGTTCGGTACAGGCTGATGGAGATCAAGAAGGGCATAGCTGTTTCGCCGGGTATTTCGATAGCCAGAGTGCTGATTATCGACTCGGAGGAGTACCGCATTCCGCGACGGACGATCAAGCCGTCTCAGCGGATGACGGAGGCGCAGCGCGTTCGCAACGCCTTCAGGGACGCCATCAGCGAGTTGACGGATCTGAAGGGCCGGCAGGAGAACATCCGGGATCGGACGATTAAGGACATCTTCGCGGTGCACCTGCGGTTCCTTCACGACCGAAGCCTTCGGAAGAAGGTGACTGACATGATCCACTCGGATTGCGTCACGGCGGAATATGCGATTTCGGCGACTCTCGGGGAGGTGGCGTCGCATTTTGCGCGTGAGAAGGACGTGTATATCAGCGAGCGGGCGGCGGACATCCGGGATATGGAGCGGCGTTTGCTGAAGCAGTTGCTTGGGCGGAAGCGGGAGGATGTAACGCATCTTCGGGACAAGGTGGTGGTTGTGGCGAGGGAGTTGAGTCCGACGCAGACGGCGGGGTTCGACAAGGCGTTCGTCAAGGGAATCGCGACGGACGCCGGGGGGCGCACGAGCCACAGCGCGATTGTGGCGCGTTCGCTGGGTATCCCGGCGGTGGTGGCGCTGGAGAATCTGACGGAGTCGATCCACGGGGGAGACATGGTCATCGTGGACGGCAATCGGGGGATTGTGATTGTCAACCCGGATGAGGAGACGATCCAACAGTATGAGCAGTTCGGACGGGAGCTGGCTGAATTTGAGCATCGACTGGGGGCCTTGAAGGAGCAGCCGGCGGAGACCCGTGATGGAGTGCGGGTGATGCTGCTGGGGAACATTGAGTTTCCCGACGAGGCGGCGTTGGTGCTGGAGCGCGGGGGCGACGGGATCGGTCTGTATCGAACGGAGTTCCTGTATCTGAATCGCCTGACGGAGCCGATGGAGCACGATCATTACGAGGCGTATTCGGCAACGATGAAGGCTTTCGGGGACAAGCCGGTTGTGATCCGGACGATGGACCTGGGGGCGGACAAGTACACGCAGAGCAAGCGGATTTCGCCGGAGCCGAATCCGTTTCTGGGGTTGCGTTCGATACGGTTCTGTCTGCAGAATCTGATGATGTTCAAGACTCAGCTTCGGGCGATCCTGCGAGCGTCGGCACTGGGGAAGGTTCGGGTGATGTTCCCTCTGATCACGAATCTTCACGAGTTGATGCAGGCGAAGATGATTCTGCGGGACGTGATGGAGGACCTGGACGACGAGGGGATCGCCTACGATCGCCGGATTAAGGTGGGAATCATGGTGGAGACTCCTTCGGCGGCGCTGACGGCGTCGTCGTTGGCGCGGGATGTTGACTTTTTCAGTATTGGAACCAACGACCTGACGCAGTACACGCTGGCGGTGGACCGCGGGAATGAGGCGGTGTCGAGCCTGTATTCCGAAGTGGACCCGGCGGTGTTACGATTGATCAGGACCGTTATCCAGGACGCACACAAGGCGCGGATCCCCGTGGGCATCTGCGGCGAGATGGCCTCGCAGCCCGAGTACGTGATGCTGCTTCTGGGGATGGGTATTCGCGTGATGTCGCTGGCGCCGCCGATGATCCCGGAGATCAAGCAGGTGATCCGGTCGGTGACGTTGGCGGATTGCCACCACACGGCCCGGAAGGTGCTGGGCATGAATTCGGAGCGGCAGATCACGAGTTTTCTGCGAAACGCAACTCGCGAGATACTGCCCGAGGCGTTCTGATGACGAACCAAGACAACCCTGTGTCGCATTCGGCCGATCCGCAGGGCGGACCGGCGGCTGCGGGACCAGGAGGTGCAAGCATAACCGAGACAGTCGAGAGTCAACCGGATCCCGGCAGGGTGGCGGCCGAGCGGGCCGAGGTGTCTGCGGTGGTTGTTGAATTCGATGTGCAGGGACCTCTGCGGTTCCTGTCGCACGCGGAGATGGTGCGGCTCTTCCGGCGGGCCTGTGTGCGCGCCGGCATCCGGGTGCGGCACAGCCGGGGGTTCAATCCCCATCCGAAGATGTCGTTGCCGCTGCCGCGTACGGTGGGGGTGCAGTGTGAGGGGGATGTTTTGTTCATGTGGGTCGAGTCGGGGCCGAGCGGATCCGGGCGGGGCGGGGAGTTTGCTCCGAAGGTCTTCGGTGAGGCGCTGGGGCGGGNNAGCGGGAGTTGCCCGATGGTTGTCGCATCACGAGCACTCGGCTGTCGGAACGCACGTCGCCCCCGCGGCCGGTGGGCGCGAGTTTCGTGATACCCTTGGGCGGGCCTTCGAGCCCGGCCGGCCGGCCCGCGGCGATTGCGGACCTGATGAGAGGCGATGATCTCATCGTCAACCGACGGTCGAATCGTGCCGATAGGGCCAAACAAGTCAACATACGCCCGTTTCTCGATTCGTTCGAGTTCGGGTCCGATAGTGTTACCGTGCGGTACACTATTACGGGGGTCGGGTCCGTGCGGCTTGAGGAGGTTCTCGAGTTGCTGGGGATGGCCCCCGATGCGCCGGCCGGGCCGGTGGTCCGAAAGGACATCCGATGGAATTGAAAGTCCGGCGGCGAGGTTCATGGCAAGAGTTTAATTTGGGTAAATAAGGAGCATAGAAGACGCCTATGGCGAGAGAGATGTTAATCAATGTGGCCCAGGACGAAGAGTGTCGAGTGGCGGTTGTTGAGAAAGGCGTGCTGGAGGAGTTGTATATTGAGCGCGCCAGTCTGAACAGCCGAGCCGGCAACATTTACAAGGGCAAGGTGGTCAATGTCGAGTCGGCGATTCAAGCCGTATTCATCGAGTTGGGCACCGAGCGGAACGGTTTTCTGCACATCAGTGATCTGCACCCGAAGTTCTTTCCGGGAGGCAAGAGCGAGCCGGCGGAGAGCATTGGTCGGCGCAAGGCTCTGAAGGACCGCCCGCTGATACAGAACTGTCTGAAAAAGGGACAGCAGCTTGTGGTGCAGGTGACCAAGGAGGGCATCAAGACGAAGGGGCCGACGCTCAGCACCTATCTGGCGTTGCCGGGCAAGTACCTGGTGATGATGCCGTGGATGCGGAAGAACGGCGTCTCGCAGAAGATCGAAGATGAGGAAGAGCGGGTGCGTTTGCGCCAACTGCTGGATGAGATCAAGCCCCCGAAGGGTCACGGGTTCATCATCCGGACGGCGGGGCAGAGTTGTTCGAAGCGCGAGATTGAGAGCGATCTGAAGTACCTCATGCGGCTGTGGCATGCCATTGAGAAGCGAATCGACTCGGAGAAGGCGCCGGCGGAGCTGTTTCAGGAGTCGGACCTTGTCATTCGTGCGATGCGGGACGTGTTCAACAACAAGATCACGAGCATCATCTGCGATTCCGAGCCGGTGATGCGGAAGATCAAGGACTTCCTGTCCATTGCGTCGCCGCGTTTGAAACGGCGGGTGAGTTACTATGACGGGAAGATCCCGTTGTTCCACAAGTACCGGATCGAGGAGGAGATCGAGAAGATACAGTCCCGCAGCGTGCCGTTGAAGAGCGGGGGCTCGATCGTCATAGAACAGACCGAGGCGCTGGTGGCCATCGACGTCAACAGCGGGCGGCACCGCAACGTCCAGAACGCCGAGCAGACGGCGTACGAGAGCAACATGGAGGCGGCGGTGGAGATCGCGCGGCAGTTGCGCCTGCGGGACCTTGGGGGGTTGATCGTCTGCGATTTCATCGATATGAGATCGGCTCGCCATCGTAAGGACGTCGAACGGGCCTTCCGGGAGGCGGTCAAGCCGGACCGGGCGAGGTCGAAGATACTGGGCATCAGCCGGTTCGGCGTGGTGGAGATGACGCGCCAGCGGATGCGTCCCTCGCTGCACCTGAGCACGTATCTGGCGTGCCCGCATTGCGGCGGGTCGGGAACCGTGAAGAATCATGAGTCTCTGGCGCTGGAGTTGATTCGGCGGCTGAGCTATTCGGCGGCTCAGGACCAGATCAAGCGGATCGAGTTGTCGGTCTCGCCGGATGTGGCGGACTACCTGCAAAACCAGAAGCGGGCGACGATCAGCCGATTTGAGATGGAGAATGAGAAACGCGTGATTATTCACGCAGCGGCCGATTACATCGGTGAACGACACGAGATCGTCTGTTACGATGATCGGGGCAGTGTGGTGAAGGTTTGACGGGCGGCCGGCGGCCTGGTTGCCGGATGGGGGTCCGGCATGGCGGGGTGTCCGGCGGTTGGAGTATATGCGTGAAGTTTGACCTGGATTACGCTAGGCAGGTGATCGTCGGCGAGGCCGATGCGATCGCGTCGATGACGCCGGTGGTGGATAGGGCGTTTGAGCGGGCGGCGGAGATGATCTACCAGTGCCCGGGTTCGGTGACGGTCAGCGGGATCGGCAAGGCGGGTATCATCGGGCGCAAGATCAGCGCGACGCTGGCTTCGACCGGCACGCCGAGCCATTTTCTGCACCCGGCCGAGGCGGTTCACGGCGATCTGGGGCGGCTGCGGGCCAACGACGTGATGGTCGTCCTGAGCTACGGGGGCGAGACCGATGAAATCGTACGGCTCATCAACTTGGTCAAGCGCTTGGACGTGCGGCTGATCGCCATCACGGGCAATCGCGATTCAAGTCTCAGCAAGTACAGCGATGTAACGCTGTGCATCGGGAAGATGCCGGAGGCCTGTCCGCTGGGCGTGGCGCCGAGCGTCTCGACCACGTGCATGCTGGCTCTGGGGGACGCCCTGGCGCTTACGGTGATGAAGGCCAGGAATTTCAGTGTCGAGGACTATGTGCGGTTCCATCCCGGGGGCTCGCTGGGGGCGCGTCTGATGACGGTGGAACAGTCGATGATGTTCCAGCCGGGAGAGAAGCTGCCGATCGCTCAGGTTGGTGATACGGTGGGCGAACTCCTGCAGAGGACCGGAGACGTAAAACGTCATGGCGCGGTGATGGTGGTCGATGGCGCCGGTCGGCTGGCTGGAATCGTGACCGACGCGGACCTGCGACGGCTTATGACCGCTAAGGGGCCGAAGGTATTCGATCTCAAGGCCGGGCAGATTATGACGGCCGACTGCAAACGCATCCGAGCCGATGCGCTGGCGACCGAGGCGATGGCCATCTTCCACAAGTTCAGGATCGATGAGTTGCCCGTGGTTGACGAAGACGACCGGCCCGTTGGGTTGATCGATGTGCAGGATATTGTGATGATCAAGGTCGTCGGTTAAGATGGGTGGTTATGACCGACATACGGAATGAAAAACTGGCGAGGATAGAATTGCTGGTGCTGGATGTGGACGGCGTCTTGACCGACGGAACCATCGTCATCAACGGCGACGGCAGCGAGGCAAAGAGCTTCCATACCTTGGATGGGCATGGGATCCGGCTCTGGCAGCGGGCCGGGGGCAGGACGGCGCTGTTGAGCGGACGCACGTCGGGACCGACCGCGATTCGGGCGGCGGCGCTCGATATCGAGCACGTGTTTCAGGAAGTGCATCACAAGCTGCCGAAGATGCAGGAGTTCCTTTCGGAGATTGGACTGGAGCCACAGCGTGTGGCGTATATCGGAGACGACCTGCCGGACCTGCCCGTAATGCGATACGTGGGTTTTAGCGCGGCGGTGGCCGATGCCGTGGCGGAGGTTCGCCGCTACGCGGACTACGTGACCGTCCGCCGTGGTGGGCGAGGGGCGGTGCGGGAGGTTATTGAGATGCTCCTGCGGGCCTCAGGGCGTTGGGATTCACTGATGGAGCGATACTTGGCTTGAGATTTGGACGGAGCCGGCGTGTTGGGTTTTCTTAGAAGAGTCGTTGTTGCCGTAGTCGCCGTGGCGATCGTTCTTGCCGTATTCTGGCTGTATGGGCGATGGACGGGGGCGCCGGATTTTGACTCCTATCGGGATGACGGGTTTGCGCCGACGGCGGCCGAGAGCAATTCGGCGACCGGCGAGGTCGGCAAGATCGGGGGCGTGGGGATCGGCGATGTCTCGGGGGCGCGGTATTACCATCGGGATGCCGGCAAGCGGATCGACCGGGAGTTCGGGTTCGCGAAGCTGTTGCATAAGGTGCGCGATCAGTTGGAGATCGAAGGACCGTACATGAAGGTGTTTCAGCGGAACTTCAACTGCTCGATTACCGCCGACCGCGGGACAGTGGAGATTGAAACGACGGCGGGCCGCCCGAGCCCGGCCGATGCGGCATTCACGGGCAATGTGGTGATTCATCTTCTGCCTCAAGGCGACAGCGATTTCGCCGAGGCATGGGTCTACATGGATGATGTGACGTTCATCAGCGATAGGTCGGTTTTCTCGACGGCCGGACCGGTTCGTTTCCTGTCGGCCGACGTGGAGATGCTTGGCCGGGGCCTCGAACTGGTGTATAACGAAACGCTGGAGCGGCTGGAGTTCTTCAGGGTGGTCAAGCTTCAGTCGTTGCGCTTAAGCAGCGGCAAGACCGGCTCGATGTCGAAGTCGACGTCGGACAAGTCGGGCCGGGGGGGGCGGCCGGAGGATAGCCCGGCGGGCCGGGTCGATCCGAACGAGATCGCGGCCGGCGATTACTATCGGTGCGTCCTGGGGGGAAACGTCACGATCGACGGTCCGGATCAGTTTGTCGTGGCTCAGGACCGGCTTGTCATCAGCGACATTTTCTGGGCTCGCTCCGATGCCAATGCGCCTCGAGATTCCAATTCGGCGTCGGTCGGGGCCGACGCGATCGGCCGGGATAGCATACCCATGCCCGCCGAGCCCAACACGGTGGTGCAGAGTCCGCTGGATGTGATGGTTACGTGCGACAGGGGGATTCTGCTGGCGCCGGTTGACTCGAGGCTGGGGAGCGAGATGGTTATTGACAGCAATGTGCCCGTCGATGCAAGCGCATGGCCGGCCGCCGCAAAGGACAAGCCGTCGTTTCATACGGGTCGTATCGACTACAGCGTTCTCACCGATGACACGGTGGCTTCGGGTCTGTCTCAACTGACGTTCTTCGCCGATTCCAACATCGCCGACCCGAACGGTCGCAGGACGCCTGTGACCATCACGGCCTGGCGAGAGACGCGGTTTGTCGCGGATTCCAACCAGGTGATCTTCGACGGCAACTGTGTATGTGTCATGCCGTCGAAAGACCCGAACCTGGGCAAAGACTACGTCTTCCAATCGCCTCGGATTATCGTAGATCTGCTAGGTGATTCGAACGACCTGTTCAGCGCGGCGGACATCAACGCGGTCGGGCCGGTGCGGCTGGATTTCGCCACGGAGAACATGGCCGATGTCAAGGCGGCGCCCATGCCGGTGTCGGTGACGGCCCGCAAGAACGCCACCGTTTCGGCGGCGGGCAACCAGGTGGTCTTCGACGGGGATTGCGTCGCCACCATGCTCAAGGACGATCCGAACATCCTCGAGACCTATATCCTCAAGTCGCCCATGATTACGATGGACCTGCCCGACAAGACAAAGGGTTCATCGGGCGGGCCGGACTTCAAGCATGTCGCCGCACACGGAGGACTGGTCGATATGGCTACCGTGCGGACGGCCAAGACGGCCGCCGGGCAGCTTGCGCAGGGTGACGGGGCGAATCTGGGTGGTATTGAGTTGAAGTGCCGCCGGTTCGACTTCGATCCCAACGAAGAGGTATTTACAGCGACCGGTCCGGGCATGATACAGCTTGACAACAGCAAGATCGCCGAGCCGAACGAACGCAAAGTGGGCATGAGTCTAAGACGGCCGTGCTATGCCTTCGTACGGAACTTCGATAACCTGCGGTATTACCTGAAGGACAACAAGGTGGTCGCGGACGCCGACTCCCAGGGAACGCTGCGCGTCGACTACATCCCCGTCCGCAAGGGCGAGTACGGCGAGCATGTTGTCGCTACGGCCAGCCACGTCGAGGCCTTCTTCGCCAAGACGCTTGCCGGGGACAACGAGTTGTCCACGCTGCATGCCACCGGCGGAATCACCTACGAGGATGAGAAGAACCAGTTCGTGGGCAGCGAGTTGTTCTACAACCACGCCGAGTCGCTCATGACGGTCAAGGGCGACCGGACGCAGCCGTGCTACTTCAACGGAGCGCTGGTCAAGGGAATCGAGTACGATCTGAACACCGGCCGCGTCCGGGCGGAATTGGCCGGGCCGGGCCTGATGCAGCTGAAGCAGTAGGCTTCGCCATGCAGGCGCCGTCTATGGCGTTGCGCAGAGCCCGTGGATCTGGTCCAGTGTGAGGGCGTCGAGGCGATCCACAACCAGATCGGCGGCTGTTAACTCGGTCGCGTCGTAGGAGTTGGTTACGGCGATCGTCTTCATCCCGGCGGCTTGGGCGGCCGACAGGCCCCAGCGTGAATCCTCGATGACGACGCATTGCGCGGCGATGATGGGAGGGTGTCGACCCTCGTTGAGTCTGTCGAGGGTCAGGAGGAAACCCTGGGGGTCGGGTTTGCCTTTGGCGACGTCGTCGGCCGCCACGATCGTCTCGAAGTAGCCGTTCAGACCGGCTTGATCGAGGATCTGCCGTATCTCAATTCGCTTGGCCCCAGAGCAGATGGCCACAGGAATGGCCGCCGCCCCGAGCATATTGAGAAAGGGTATGACGCCGTCGATGATGTGCCCCTCCGTGGCGGCGAATTCCTTGAAGACGCGATTCTTGCGGGCCACCAGACCCCGCACCGCTGCTTCATCGAGACCCAGGCGTCTGTCCGCGACGACCTGAGTGAAGCACTCGAAGTCGGTCAGGCCGAGGTAGTCGCGGTAGTAAGTCTGCGTGGAGATATCCACGCGGAACGGCTTGAGAATGACGTTGAACGCCCGCAGATGCAGGGCCTCGGAATCGGCGATGACCCCATCGAAGTCGAAGATTACCGCACGCAGCATCGTCAGCATCTACCCCACTCTCATCGGCATCTACAGAATCCGTGTTGATCCGTGCGAATCCGTGTTAGAAGAAAAGCGGTGTCAATCTGTGTCAATCCGTGTCCACGAAGACCGTGTCAATCCGTGGGAACCGGTCCGGCCAGGACCTCGTAGGCGGTGAACGTGGATTTATCGCCGGCGCAGACCATATCGACCAGGGCCTCGATCTTCGGACCGTTGCGCAGGATATAACGGCGGGCCATCTGGGCCTTGCGCTGCCGCATGGGTATGGCCGCGCCGGGCTCGGCCGTCTGGACCTGCATCTCGACGTTTGTGGAGGCCTGGCCGCAGAGGAGATAGCCGTTGATCAGGTCAATGGCCACGTCCACGAGCGCACGGCCGTAAAGATCCATGTAATCGTTGCCGTTGTCCTTGACGAACGCGACACCCTTCTTGAGTAACTCGCGGCCTTCGGCGAGCCTCTCCAGAAGGTCGTGGACATCGGGAGCGTAGGACCGCTCGGCGTATTCGGCCATCAGGTTCTCGGCGGTTCCGCTGCAGACGCCACGGACCGCGGCGACGACCTGGAGCTGGCTGGTGCCTTCGTAGATGGTCGTGATGCGGGCGTCGCGGGCGTGGCGTTCGACGGGGTAGTCCCGCATGAAGCCGCTGCCGCCGAGGACCTGGATGGAGTCATAGGCGACCCGGTTGCACATCTCGGAGCAGTAGTACTTGCTCATCGGCGTGAGCATCCCGGCGCAGCGTTTGTACTTGCGGGAGTCGTTCTTGATCTGTTTGGCCAGTTCCTTGTCCTGCGGGGGATTCTCGACGGCCTTCATGCAGCCGATTTCCATATCGACCACGCGGGAGGTTTCGTAGAGCAGGGCCCGACCGGCCTCGATAGCGATTTTCATATCGATGACCATGTCGCGGACCGCTGGGAGCTTCTCAATGGGCACGCCGAACTGGGTTCGGCTGGCGGCGTAGTCGCGGGCGACGCGGAACGTCGCCTCGGCAATACCCATCGACTGGGCCGCGATGCCGATTCGGGCCCCGTTCATCAGGCTCATCACATACGTGACGAGGCCGCGCTGACGCTCACCGATGATCTCGCAGGGCGTATTGTCGAAGAATATCTCACAGGTGGGCGAGCCGTGGATGCCCAGCTTGTCTTCGAGACGACGGATGTGCACCGTCGGGCCGCGGTCGCAGACGAAAAGGCTCAGACCCAGGCCACCGCCTCGGTCCGGCTCGCTACGGGCCAGCACCAGCAGGACCTCGCCGCAGCCGTTGGTGATGAACCGCTT
>DDXG01000116.1 GCA_002347125.1 Phycisphaerales bacterium UBA2266 | reverse complement strand
ACGGCCTCGCCCATCTGCCCCTTCACAGTCTGCACGGCCGCGTAATTGCCTGAGCGTTGGGTCACCTGCAAGCTGCAAACGATGGGTTCGCCGATCTTCAGTTCCGCCTTGCCCTCTTTGGGCACCTGGAATTCGCCCTTGTTGGGGAAATTCGACCCGGTCATCTTCCAGGCGTTGCCTTCCGCGTCCTTTCGCTCGATGGCCCAGTTGGCCAGTGTGTACTTTCCGGCCGGCAGGGTGGTGTCGCCGGCGCCCGTCGGCACCGAGATCGTGCAGTTGTCGCGGTGCAGGCTCAACTCGGTCAGGCTGCCGTTGACGGCGATCTGCCCGGTATCGGCGGCCGCGGCGCCGGAGATAGCGGTGAATTGGCTCGGGTCGAGTTCGAGCGTGAATCCCTTAATCTCCGACGGGCGCTTTCCCAGGGTTGTGACCGGATTGCCCTTGAGCGACAGCTCCCGCAGCTTCGTCAGGCCCATCGCCGCGGAGACGTCGCTGATCTGATTGTCGTACAGCCGCAGGTCGGTCAGATTCCTGAGCTTCGCCACGGCCGAGATATCGCTGATTCGGTTGCCCGAAATCCACAGAAAGGTCAATTCCGGCATGGACGCGACCGCCGAAATATCGGCAATCTGATTGTCCTGCAACTCCAGCATCGTCAGCTTCGTCAGGGCCGCCAGGGTGGAGATATCGCTGATGCTGTTCTTATAGAGCGACAGCTTGGGCAGCTCCGTCAGCTTCGCCACAGGCGAGGCGTCGGTGATCTGGTTCTCTCCGGCCCAGAGGAACTCCAGTTTTGTCAGGCCCGCCACGGGCGAAATATCCGTAATCCTGTTGCCGTAGATGCTCAGTCCGGTCAATTCCGCCAATCCCGTCACCGGCCTGATATCGGTCACACGGTTACGAAACACAAACAGCTTCGTCAGCGTCTTAAGGTGCGCTACGGCCGAGATGTCCTCAATCCGGTTCTCCGCCAGCCAGAGCTCCGTCAGCTTCGTCAACTCCGCCACGGCCGTGATGTCGGCGACCTGATTCTTCCAGAGGTTCAGGTATGTCAGGTCTTTCAGCGAGGCCACGGGCGCGATGTCGGAAATCCTGTTGTCGCGAAGGCACAGGTAATTGAGCTTCGTCAGTTTGGCCACCGGCCCGATGTCGGAAATCTGGTTGTTGTGGGCGCACAGATACGTCAGGTTGACGGCATGTTCAATCCCGGCAAGACTCGCAATCTGGCGGGAACCGGCGCTGAGCCGGGTGAGCCTGGCCATGTCGTCGGCCGTCGGGTTTGTGACGCCCAGGGTCTGCTCCACGGCCGCCTTGAGGTTGGCGTCCGGCAACTCCACCGGCGCAGCGGCCGCCAGGCTGTGGGCCATTGAAAGGGTCAACAGTGCGAGGAGGGCTCTGCTCTTCATAGCTGCATCTCCATGTATGGGCTTGTGCTGTTTGGCGCCACGGAGCAAGGCCGACACCGAGGCTGATTGTACATTTTACCCAACTCCAGGACGTCAAAACAGCGAAATTGCAACATTTTTGCGCCCTGACCGTCCCACTGGCCGGCCAATTCGCCCCAATAAGCGGGCAACGCGACGTGATAGCCCGAACCGGCCGGCGGCAAGACCGGTATGCCTCAAGGGGCCTGTTATGTCATCACGCCCGAAAATGGTAGAAAAAAACGCCAACCGTCGGCCGAATACCCAGTCACAATCACTGCTGTTGGAGGCCCTATTATGGGGCCGTCAAAAGGTCTTTGATGTTGTGCGGCAAGAACAGGTGTGCGTCCTATAATAAGCCATTTCCCAGTACACATAGGTGTTCTGCCTGCGGAAACCGCATGTTTGGGCGTCTAAATGCGGTTGACTGGGGGCGTCGATATATGTTATGATGCTACTTAGACTTAGAACCCACGGCCCTCGGTACTCAAGGCCTGCCATGAGGGCCCGATATTTCACCTCAACAGCGAGGAAGGACGTTTGATATGCTGGATTGCAGTAAGGTGTGTCTGACAACAGTGATTCTCTGCGCGTTGACCTTACCAGCGGCCGCGGCGCCGTGCCCGGTCGGCGACCTCAACGGCGACTGCGTGGTGGATATGCTCGATCTGGAGTGGTTCGCCTTCCAGTGGCTTGACGACTACTGCGACGAGCGGGCCTGCGCCGACATTGCCGGCGACGAGGGCGTCGATTTTCTGGACTTCAGCCGGATGTTGTCGAACTGGGGCCGCATCGGCGCGCCCCTGACCATCAGCGAGTTCCTTGCCAGCAACAGCAGCACCGCCCCGGTAGACCCCTCCAAGGGCCAGTTGCTGGATGAGGACGGCGACTCCTCCGACTGGATTGAGATCTACAACCCCACCGACCGGGTCTATAACCTGGGCGGCTGGTACCTCACCGACAACAGCGGCGATCTGCGCAAATGGCGGTTCCCCGGCGTCAACCTGAACCCCGGGGCCTTCCTGATCGTCTTTGCATCGGGCAAGGACCGGGCGGTCGCCGGCGCCCAGTTGCACACGAACTTCCAGTTGGACGCGGCGAATCCCGAGTATCTGGCGCTGGTGGGGCCCGATGGCCTGACGATTGCTCACGAGTATGCGCCTACATACCCGCCGCAGTTGACGGACATCTCTTACGGGCTGGCCCAGTACGCCACAATCCTGGTAACCACGGGGGCGACGGTGTCGTATAAGGTCCCCACGTCCTCCGATGCGAGTCTTAACTGGACGGCTCTTGCCTTCAACGACACCGCCTGGGACAAGGCCACGACGGCCCTGGGCTTTGCCGGCGCCCCGACCACGTCCACGGACGTCGGAAGTCCGGCCGTGGCCGGCTCCTTCAACGTCTCCGGCGGCGTCTATACCGTCCTCGCCGGCGGAGAAGACATCTGGGGCAATGCCGACCAGTTCCACTACGTCTACATGCCGCTCAGCGGCGATGGACAGATGACCGCCCGCGTCGTCAGCATGACCAACACCAATTCCTGGGCCAAGGCCGGCGTCATGGTTCGTGAATCGCTCGCCGCGGGCGCCCGCCACGCCATGGAAGTCGTCACCCCCGGCAACGGCATCGACTTCCAGTACCGCACCATTCTCAACGGCTCGTCCGGCAATACGGGCGGCGCCCCCGGCTCGGCTCCCTATTGGGTGCGAATTGTGCGTCAGGGCACCAGCCTCATCGGCTATTACTCCTCCAACGGCACGAGCTGGACGGCCCACAACTCCGTGGATATTTCCATGGCCCAGAACGTCTACATCGGCCTGTGCCTGACCTCGCACTCCGGCGGCGTGCTGTGCACGGCCCAGTTCGACAACGTCTCGACGGCCGGGGCCGTCGGCGGCGACCTCAAGGACAAGATGCTCGGGGTCAACGCCTCGCTCTGGACCCGGATCAACTTCACCGTCGAGGACCCCGGTTTCTACGACAGCCTTACCCTGCGCATGAAATACGAGGACGGCTTCATTGCCTATCTCAACGGCGTGAAAGTCGCCTCCCGAAACGCCCCTACGACCCCTCTATGGAATTCCACCGCGCTTTCCAACAGGCCCATCGCGGATTCGACCGTCTTCGAGGACATCAATTTGTTGGCGTACAAGGGGCTGCTGAATCCGGCGCCGGCCAAGAATGTCCTGGCTATCCACGCCCTCAACGACGCCGCCTCCAACGACGAGTTCTTCCTGCTGCCCGAGCTGGTTGTCGCGAGTAATCAGGTCGTGCCGCAGTATTTCCCCGTCCCCACGCCCGGCGCGTACAACTCGGCCGGCGTCCAGGACATGGTCGAGAAGGTCTGGATCAGCCACGACCGCGGGTTCTACTCCAGCGGCTTCCAGGCGACGCTCACCTGCGCCACCAGCGGCGCGACGATTCGCTACACCACCGATGGCTCGACCCCGACGATCACCAACGGCACGGTCTACACGGCGCCNNGTCGAGACGCGGACGTATCTGTTCCTCAATGACGTCAGGACCCAGTCTCCTACGGGACAGGCCCCCGGCACCGGCTGGCCCGCCCCCGGCAGTGTCAACGGCCAGACGATCAATTACGGTATGGACCCGGACATCGTCAACAGCCCGACGTACTCCGGGCAGATCATCACGGCGCTGCAGCAGATACCGTCCTTCTCCATCGTGACCGACCTCAAGCACCTGTTTGATCCGAGTACGGGGATTTATGTCAATGCCGCAGGCGACTCCCGCGCCTGGGAGCGCCCCGCCTCGATTGAACTGCTCAACCCCGACGGCAGTCAGGGCTTCCAGATTGACGCCGGCCTGCGCATCCGCGGCGGGTACAGCCGTAGCGGCGGCAACCCCAAACATGCCTTCAGATTCTTCTTCCGCAGCGACTACGGCAAGTCCAAGCTCGAGTATCCTCTCTTTGGCGATGAGGGCGCGACGGAGTTCAAGAAGATGGACCTTCGCACCAGCCAGAACTACTCCTGGGCCTTCGACGGTAACCCGCAGAACACCTTCATCCGCGAGGTCTGGTCCCGCGACACGGAGCGTGAGATGGGCCAGCCCACCACCCGCAGCCGCTACTACCATCTCTACATCAATGGGCAGTACTGGGGTCTCTACCAGACGCAGGAACGGGCCGAAGCGGACTGGGCCGAGACCTACTTTGGCGGCAGCAGCGGCGATTACGACGTCCTCAAGAGCAAGACCGGTGAGATCGGCATGCAGCCCACGGACGGGAACATGGAGTTGTTCGCCCGCATGCACGGCATCGCCGTTCAGGGCTTCTCCGGCACGGGCAACTACTGGAAGCTCCAGGGCCTCAACACCGACGGAACCCCGAATCCCGCCTTCGAGAAGCACCTCGACGTCGACAACGTCATTGATGAGATGATTATCGAATACTACACCGGCGACCGCGACGGCCCCGGGTCGCTCTACACGAACGGCTGCAATAACACGATCGCCGTCGCCAATCGGCGCGAGCCCGTCGGCTGGATATGGCCGCAGCACGACTCCGAGCACTCGCTGGGCACCGGCGAGAACGACATGGTCAACCAGAGTTACAGCGGTGAGGACGCTCTGGAGAGGTGCAACGTCTCCTGGCTGCACAGGAAGATGGTCGCGGATGTTGACTATCGGATGCGTTTCGCCGACCGGGTTCAGAAACATCTGTTCAACGGCGGTCTGCTGACGGCCGAGAAGGGCGTGGCCCGCGTGAACAACCGTGCCGCCCAGATTGATACGGCCATCATCGCCGAATCCGCCCGGTGGGGCGACTCCAAGCGGGAACCGCCGTACACCAAAGTCGACTGGGAGAACGCCGTCAACGGCGTCCGGAGTTTCATCATCACGCGTATTCCCACGCTCCTGAGCCAGTTCCGGGGGCGCAACTGGTTCCCGGCCGTTGACGCACCCACGCTGAACGTCCAGAGCGGCCTGGTGGCGCCGGGCACCGTCTTGATTGTCAGCGGCAGCGCCGGAACCACCTACTACACGACCGACGGTACGGACCCGCGGGTCCCGGCCGCCCAGTCGACCGGCGGCGCCGCGGTCACGCTCATCGCCGAGAACGCCATTAAGCGTTTCCAGGTTCCCACGGGCGAAGTGGCCTCCAGCACCGGCAGCATCCTGGCCGAATACTGGTACGGCATCGGCGGCACCGCGATCAGCGATCTTACGTCCAATCCTCGCTATCCGGACAGCCCCGACCAGCGTTCGTATCTGACGACGTTCGAGATACCCGTCGATGCGGCCGACACGTACGGAACGCGCGTTCGCGGCTGGCTCCATCCGCCGACCACGGCCACATACACCTTCTGGATCGCCACGGACGATAATGGCGAACTGTGGCTCAGCAGCGACGAGAGCCCCGCCAACGTCACCCGTATCTGCCGCGTTGACACGTGGACCCCGTCGCGCAGTTGGGACAGCTACACCAGTCAGCGGTCCGCCGGCATCAATCTTGTCGCCGGGCGCAAGTACTACATCGAGGCCTTCATGAAGGAGCACGGTGGCGGCGACAACCTCTCCGTTGCCTGGCGGGGCGGGCCCATCTCGACGCGCCAGATTATCGCCGGCCAGTACCTGTCGCCGGCGGGTATCGGCTGGGTCGCCGGCGATTACGACGATGGGGCCTGGGGCATCGGTCTGGGCGGCGTCGGTTTTGAAACCGAGACCGGCTATGAGCCCTACTTCAACATCGACGTCCGCGACGCCATGTACAACAAGAACAGCACCTGCTACATCCGAATACCATTCAACGTCGCCAACACGGAGTTAAATTCGCTCCGGCTACGGGTGCGGTATGATGACGGTTTCATTGCCTATCTGAACGGCCGTGAAGTCAAACGCGTCAACTTTGACGCCGCCGCGACACCCGCGTGGAACTCCGCCGCCAATGCCTCGCACGACGATGCCGCGGCGGTGCAGTTCGAGGAGTTCGACATCACCGAGCACATTTCGGCTCTGCGGACCGGGTCCAATCTCCTGGCCATCCAGGGCTTGAACGTGTCGGCCGGCAGCACCGACTTCCTGATCTCCGTCGAACTCAAGGGTACGGAACTGAGTCAGGGCGATATCCATCCGAGCGCCCAGGCATTCACCGCGCCGATAGCGATCAACCAGACCATGCACCTCAAGGCCCGCAGCTACACCGGCGTCTGGAGCGCCCTGACCGAGGCCGTCTACGCCACGGCGGACCTGACGGACAAGCTGCGAATCACCGAAATCATGTATCACCCGGTCGATACCGGCGCCCCCGATGATCCGAACAAGGAGTTCATCGAACTGACCAACGTGAGCGGTTCAACCATCGACCTGTTCGACGTCCAGTTCACCAACGGCATCCGCTTCACCTTCCCCAGGATGTCCCTGGCCCCCGGCGGGTTCACGGTGGTTGTCGCGGATATGGCGGCCTTTCAGTCCGAGTATGGAACGGGCGTCAACGTGGCCGGGCAGTATGAGGGTCGGCTTGATAATTCCGGCGAGCGTATCCGCCTGGCCGACGCCCTGGACCGGACGATCCTGGATTTCCGCTACAACGATGGATGGCGGCCGACGACCGACGGCGGTGGCTTCTCGCTGACGATCATCGACGCGAGCAACCCCGATCCCAGTAGCTGGGGTCTCAAGGAGTCCTGGCGGGCCAGCGCCTTGCAGGGAGGCAGCCCCGGCTGGGACGACTCCGGCCTGGTCCCCAATCCCGGCGCCGTGGTCATCAACGAGGTCCTGGCCCACTCCCACGCCGAAGCGGCCGACTGGATCGAATTGCACAACACCACCGCCGGACCGATCAACATTGGCGGCTGGTTCCTGTCCGACAAAGACGGGGATGCCGCCAGCCTGATGAAGTACATGATTGCCGAAGGCGCGGTTATCCCGGCCGGCGGCTACATCGTATTCTATGAGAACCTTCATTTCGGCGCCGCCAGTTCCGATCCCGGCGTCATCGTCCCGTTCGGTCTCAGCGAGAACGGCGAGGAAGTCGTGCTCAGCTCAGGCCAGGGCGGCGCCCTGACCGGCTACCGCGACTACGAGGACTTCGGGCCGTCGGCCACCGGCGTCAGTTTCGGCCGATACCAGAAGAGCGACGGTTCGTTCAACTTCGTCTCCATGAGCGCTGCCACGCCGGGTTCGGCCAACGCCTACCCGCTGGTCGGGCCCATCGTCATCAATGAGATCATGTACAACCCGGCCAGCGGCAATCAGAACGAGGAGTACATCGAGCTGCGCAACATCACTTCGTTGCCCGTGACCCTCTATGATTCCCTGACCTCCGAGCCATGGAAGTTCACCGACGGTATCGATCTGACGTTCCCGTCCGATTCTCCGATCACGATCCCCGCCCAGGGCTACCTCCTGGTGGTGAAAGACCCCGCCGCCTACGTGGCGCGGTATGGGGCGCAGCCCGCGGGCGTCCAGATGATCAAGTACGACGACGGTAGCCTCGACAACGGCGGCGAGAAGGTCGAGCTTTCCATGCCGGGCGACGTGGACGGCAACGGCAAGCGTTACTACATCCGGGTCGATCGGGTCAACTACAGCGACGGCTCGCACCCGGTCGGCGACGACCCGTGGCCGGCCCTGGCCGACGGCATGGGGGCATCGCTTTCGAGGATCACGCCGTCCAATTACGGCAACGACGTTGTCAACTGGAAAGCCTCGAACCCGAGCCCGGGTCTGGCCAATCCATAGCCGCCCATCCAGGAAGAAAAGACGCATCGCTGTCCCGCCGGCCCGTGAGGCGGGACAGCGGCGAGGTTCCCACGTTGTTTGTGCGCATGAATCCGACGCCTGTCGGACCCATGGGGGGATGCTCGCAAAAAATTTCCACTCGCCGTAACTCCCGTCGGACAAAGACTTTACGCCATACTACTTGTGTTCACATGCACAAAGTCCGGATAATTGTGCTTGACGCCTCGGACGGGCGGTTTCAATATCTCTGGTGAAACTTGTGAATGCGCACACAAGCACGAATCAACCTTTGGATGGGCATCACCGATGAGGTATCACAAGATCTCGGATGAGACGATTCGGCGGTTGCCTGTCTATCTCCGCGACCTACTCACTCTATCGGAGCAGGGACGATCCAGCATCTCCAGTAACGACCTGGCGTCGTTGCTCGGCGTCAATCCCTGGCAGATACGCAAGGATTTTTCATATTTCGGAGATTTTGGCACGCGCGGCGTCGGATACGACGTGGAGAACCTCATCCGCCAGATCAAGAAGATACTGCGGCTCAGCGGCGTCAACAAGGTCGCTCTCGTGGGCGTTGGAAACCTCGGCATGGCCGTGATGGCCTATCCGGGCTTCAAGCGTTACGGCTTCGAGATCGTCGCCGCCTTCGACAGTGCCGCCGGCAAAGTCGGAAAGCAAATCGGGGACGTACGGATCGAGGATGTTGTCGCCTTGAATACCCTCCAGCGCCGGAACATTCACGTGGCCGCCATCGCCGTGCCGCGCGACGCCGCGCAGGAAACCGCCGATGCGCTTGTCGACGCCGGCATCAAGGGCATCCTCAACTTCTCTCCGTGCTACATCACCGTCCCCAAGAAAGTCAAAGTCATCACCATCGACATCGCTATGGACCTGGCTCGGCTTCCCTACTATCTGCCGGGGAACTGAGCCGGGAGACGATAGAGCACAAAAACGGTACGGTTTGAACCGCAGGTGGATTGACTTAGCCTGACGACGAACTTCGTTCTGCGGCCCAAACGACATTTTGGGTTAATGCGATGAAGACGGTCTTTACCAGCGACCTGACGCCGGTGCTCGATGCGCTGGCCGAGCGGATGAAGCTCTATGTTCCCCGCCGCAGCGCCGACCACTACGTATTCAAACCCTATATCCCCGGCGATGCCGGGGGTGATTTCAACAATATCCGTGCATGCACGCCGGTCAAGGAATTTCTCTTTCCGTTGCGCGAACTGACGGCGGTCTTTCCGGAACCGGGGTTATCGCCCGCCGCGGAGCCGTTCGCCGTCTTCGGGCTCAAGGACTGCGACCTGAGGTCCATCGCCATCCTCGACAAGGTCTTTCTGGAGGATGAATTCGAGGATCCATTCTACGCCGAGCGGCGTCGGCACATGTTCATTATCGCCACCGATTGCTCCGACCCCGGGGAAAGCTGTTTCTGCAATGTCATGGGCGGGGCGGGCCATCCGGAAAGCGGCTTCGACCTGAGCGTCGCCGGGGTCAAGGACGGCTGGGTCGTGCAGGCCGGCAGCCCGAAGGCCGAGGCGTTTCTCGCGGGCCACAGCCACCTTTTCGTCGCCGCGCCCGATTCGCTGGCGGCCGAGCGGGACGGCCTCCGCGCCCGCACGCAGCAGCAACTGGCCGACCACAACGCGGACTTTCATTTCAAGGCCGACATCGGCGAGATCGTGCAGGACGGCCATGAGTCGTCTGTGTTCGACGAGCAGGCCGCCACCTGCGTCGAATGCCAGGCCTGCACGCGGATATGTCCGACCTGCCACTGTTTTTACCTTCATGATGAGGCGCGCACAAGCGACTTCGCAAAGACCCGCATCTGGGACAGTTGCATGAGGCTGTCGTACGCTGCGGTCGCCGGCGGGGCCAATCCGCGGGAGTACCTCGGCGAACGCCTGCGGCACCGCATGATGCACAAATTCGCCTACTTCCTCGACCGCTACGGCGTCAATATGTGCGTCGGGTGCGGTCGATGCGTTGACGCCGAGGCCGGCGGCATCGACATCCGGGTCATCCTCAAGCGGCTCAACGATGAATTCACGAAACCCAGGAAGACGAAAGTCGCAAAATGAAACACACCCTCTACCAGCCTGTGAATGCGAGGATCGTCGATATCATTGAGGAGTCGCCGACGATCAAGAGCTTTGTCGTCGTGCCCGAGACCGAGTTCAAGTTCGAGACCGGCCAGTTCGTGGAGCTGACGCTGCCGGGCGAGGGTGAGGCGCCGTTCACGCCCTCGTCGTCGCCGGCCGTGACCGAGAAGATGGAGATCAGCATCATGAAGGCCGGTCGTGTGACCGCCATGCTCCACGAATGCGCCGCGGACACCCTCGTCGGCATTCGCGGCCCCTATGGCAAGGGATACCCCGTCCGTGAGTTCGTCGGCAAGCATGTCTACATCATAGGCGGCGGAGTCGGTCTGGCGCCTATCCGATCGCTGTTTCTGACACTCGTGGATTGCATCGGCGATTTCAAGTCGGTTGTCTGCCGTTTCGGCGCACGCAGCCCGCAGGACTTCATCTACAAGAACGCCCTCTTCGGTCCCTGGCAGCAGATCGACGGCGTGCAGATCAAGCTCACCGTGGATCAGGCCAACGGCGACTGGGACGGCAACGTCGGCGTGGTCACGTCGATTCTCCGTCGGGATGACGTCGACATCGCCCATGCCGTGGCGGTGGTCTGCGGGCCCCCCATCATGATGAAGTTCACCACGCTCAAGCTCCTTGAATTCGGTTTTCCCCATGACCGCATCTACCTCTCAATGGAAAAGAACATGAGCTGCGGCTTCGGCAAGTGCGGCCACTGTATGCTGGGCAAGTACTACGTCTGCAAGGACGGTCCCGTCTTCACGTACGATCAGATCAAGACTTACCCCAATATCTGGGACTGACCGCGGCGGCCGAGGAACGATGGCCGAACGACGAAATAGGAAATACGAGCGACGGAATATGAATGACAAACTGATCATAGACATGGCGAGGTGTTCGACGCAGGGTGAATCGGGCATCCGGTGCTCCTACAAGCACCATCCGGACAACAAGGGCTTTGACGCCTTGCTGGAGATGGTGCGTTTCGCCATGGTCTGCCGCCGGTGCGAAGCCGCGCCATGCGTGACGGCTTGCCCGCGAAACGCCCTGGAAAAGCTGCCCAGCCGTTACAACGACGCAGGTGTCCTCAAACGCCACAATATGCTTTGCACCGGCTGCGGCACGTGTGCGATGGCTTGCCCGTTCGGCACCGTCTACACCGATCTGATTCCGTTTCCATCCAGCACATGCGACCTATGCAAAGGGCGTCTCCGAGACGGCGAGAAACCTCTGTGTGTGCGGACATCCGACGGCCGGGTCGAGTACACCGAGGTCGATCCATCGCCCCGGGAAGACCTGGTGGAGGTCTTTGACGGCATCGTGGCGAGGGTCGCCGACGGCGCCGTCTGGAAACCGCTGCTGCGACAACCCCGGGAGGCCAAGACATGATTACCGACGTGGCCGCAAACGTGTTCTGGATACTCATTTTCCCCGGCCTGGCCTTTACCCTGGGGCTTGGCCTGTTCGCCTCGTGGCTTGTCCGAAAAGTCGGCGCTCTTGTGCAGTACCGCGTGGGTCCGCCATTGCTGCAGCCGGCTTGGGATATCGTCAAGCTCATGGGCAAAGAAGTCCTTATCCCGCAGGAGGCGCAGCGGGCGGTCTTTATCTCGGCGCCGCTGGTCGGCATGGCGGGCGTCCTGCTGCTGTCGACAATGCTCTGGCACATTGCCGTCTGGCCGTCGCGTGTCTTTGTCGGTGACCTGATCGTGGCGGTCTATCTGATGGTGCTGCCATCGCTGGCGTTGATTCTCGGCGGCAGCAGCAGCGCCAGCCCCCACGCCGCCGTCGGGAGCAGCCGCGAGATGAAACTCGTGCTCGGCTACGAACTGCCCCTGGTCCTGGCCCTGATCGTGGTCATCATCAAGTCCGGCGGCGCCTTGGATCTGGCAACGATTTCACGAAGCGTCCCTATTGCCAGTCTGTCTGGGCTGTTGGCCTTCATGGTGGCGCTGCTGTGCATTCAGGCCAAGCTCGGGTTCGTCCCGTTCGATATCGCCGAATCCGAGACGGAGCTGGCCGGCGGCGTCATCATCGAATACTCCGGTGTTCTGCTGGCGATCTGGAAGATGATGCAGGCCATGATGCTCGTAGCCCTGCCTCTGTTTCTTGTAATGACGTTCCTGGGCGGCTTCGGCGCGACGGCGGCCTCGTGGCTCTGGGGCATTGTGAAGTACGCCATCGTGGTCGTGCTTGTGATCCTGATCAAGAATACCAACCCCCGCGTGAGGATCGACCAGGCGATGCGGTTCTTCTGGGTGCATTGCACGATCCTCACGGCGTTGGCGGTTCTGCTGGCGGCGGTCGGCGGCCGCTATGGCCTGGCCTGGTTGTAAGGTGAATCCATGAGTTGGAAAATCAAGGCACTGAAGAAGTCCATCTGGGTCTTTCATGTGAACACCGGCGCCTGCAACAACTGCGACATCGAGATCGTGAACCTCCTGACCCCAAGGTTCGACGTTGAGCGGTTCGGGATCAAGCTCGTGGGCTCGCCGCGGCACGCCGATGCGTTGCTGGTCACCGGGGTCGGCACCCGCCAGGCGGCCCGGCGCCTGCAGGAGGTCTACCGCCAGACGCCTAAGCCCTGTGCGGTCTTCTGCATGGGGGCCTGCGCATGCGGTATGGGCATCTTCGACGGCGCCTACCACGTCGCCGGCCCCGTCGACAACATCATCAAGGAGGTGGATCCGAACGCCATTATCGCCTATGTGCCCGGCTGTCCGCCGAAACCCCAAGCCATGATCTCCGGCGTCGTCAAGGCGCTGGCCGCCATTGGATAAAGGTGAACCATGACTCAGCAACCGCTCAAAGGCCGAATCAGCGAGATCGCGGACAGACTCATCCGCGTCGAGCAGCCGCGCCCCAACCGAATGACTCTACTGTGTGAATCGGAAAACAGCTTCGAGGTCAACAGGTTCCTCTTCTCGGAACTGGGCTTGCGATTTGTGATCGTCACCGGTATCGACGCCGAGGACTGCTTCGAGATACTCTACCACTACTCCAACGACCACACAGGCTGCATCGCCACCGTCAAGGCGTTCATCCGCGACCGCGAAGAACCCTCCATAGAGTCGATCACGCCGCTGATACCGGGCGCTGAATGGATCGAACGCGAAGTTCACGACATCCTCGGCATCGACTTCGTCAATCATCCAAACCTCAAACGGCTCATCCTCCACGATGACTGGCCCCAGGGCGTCTATCCCCTCAGGAAGGAAGTCCGGACATGAAACAGACCCTGACCAAGCCCATCCTCGCCGTCGGACCCTTCCACCCCCTGCAGGAGGAGATGGAGTTCTACCAGCTCACCATCGAGGGCGAGAAAGTCATCGATATCGAGGTGCGGCTGTCGTACAACCATCGCGGCATCGAGAAGCTCAGCGAGACGCTCCAGTTCGACCAGGTCCCCTTCCTGGTCTCTCGCGTCTGCGGCATCTGCTCGGCCTCGCATCCGCTGGCGTATATCCAGGCCGTCGAGGAGATCGCCGGCGTTGAGCCGCCCGAACGGGCCCTGTACGTCCGCGTGATCATCAACGAACTCGAGCGAATCCACAGCCACCTGCTATGGGTCGGCCTGGGAGGCCACTTCATCGGCTATGATACGGTCTTCATGTGGGCCTGGAAGTACCGCGAGCCGGTTCTCGACCTGCTCGAAGAGATCACCGGCAATCGCAACAACTACGGCAACGTCAAGGTCGGGGGCTGCCGCGAGGATATCCCCGATGAACTGATTCCGAAGATCAACGTCGAACTCGACGGCATCGAGAAGAAGACTGAAATGCTCACCAAAGCCATTCTCGACGATCCCGTGCTGCATGCCCGTCTCAAGGGGGTCGGCGTTCTCTCAAAGGCCGACGCCGTCGCTTATGCCGTCACCGGGCCGACGGCGAGAGGCAGCGGTCTGGATATTGACGTCCGTCGCGACGATCCATACGCGGCCTACGGCGACCTGGACTGGAAGGTGATTTCGCAACCCGAGGGCGACGTCTTTGCAAAGGCCGTCGTTCGCCTGCTGGAGACGCTGGAATCCGTCAAGATTATCCGCGAGGCCCTCAGAAAACTGCCGAAAGGCCCCGTGGCCGTAGAGGTCAAGGAAATCCCGCCCGGTGAAGGCTGCGGCCACGCGGAGGCCCCCCGCGGCGAGACCTTCCACTATGTCCGCAGCGACGGCGGCAATAGGCCGGTCCGTCACAAGATACGGGCCCCGAGCTACGTCAACGTGCCGTCCTTCAAGGCCTCGTGCATCGGCCAGGACATCGCCGATGTGACGCTTACGCTGGCGGCCGTGGACCCCTGCTACAGTTGCACCGAACGTCTGGCCGTCGTCGACTCGCGTCGCAACATCCTCGCCGACCACGAAACGCTGCTGCGTCTGAGCCGTGAGAAGACCGCCCGTCTGATCAAGGAAATGGACCCGCCGCCGTTCAAGCTGGAGGATCGCTGAAGTGGACACCCATATTCTGAGCATTCTGGTCTTCCTGCCGCTGATAGCCGGGTTTGTCATACTCCTGCTGCCGAACACGCTCAAGTCGCTGTCCAAGGCCCTGACGGCGGCGATCTCGGCCGTGACGTTCATCCTGGCCTGGCGGCTCTTCGGCATGGCCGGGCCACCGAGCGTCGTTTGGCCGATCGTCCGGTTGGAGGGTCTCGATTTCGAGCTGTCTCTTCTGCTGAGTGTCACGGCGTTCAACAAGTTCATCCTGCTGTTCGCCATGGGCTTCGGCCTGCTCATCACGGTCTACTCGGTCAAGTCCGTTACCGCGGAAATGGCCCGCCAGAACGAATACTACGGCTCCGTCCTCCTGGCCATCGGCGGTTCCGCGGGCATTCTCCTGTCGAACCACCTGCTGTTCCTGCTGATCTTCTGGGAGATCGTGACCGTCTCATTGTATCTGCTTATCGCCACCGGCGGCAGGAACTCCGCCTTCGCCGCCACCAAGAGTTTTGCCATGATCGGCGCCTCCGACGGCGCCTTGCTGCTGGGTATTGCCATCCTTGGCTCGATCGCCGGAACATTCGTCATCTCCGATATCCGCGTCGCCGCCGACTCGGCCGTGCCCGTTATCGCCTTTCTGCTGCTGATGCTGGCCGCCGTCACCAAGGCCGGCGCCATGCCCCTGCACTCCTGGCTGCCCACCAGCGGCCAGTATGCCCCCGTTTCGGTCATGGCCCTTCTTCCGGCCGCCCTGGACAAACTGCTCGGCATCTACCTGCTGGTCATCGTCGTCCGCGGGCTGTTCATCCTTGAACACGGACCGTTGACCCTGGTTCTGGCCATTATCGGCTCGGCCACCATCCTGATCGCCGTCATGGTCGCCATGGTCCAGCACAACCTCAAGCGGCTGCTGTCCTACCACGCCATCAGCCAGGTCGGTTACATGGTCCTCGGCATCGCCACGCTGACCCCCGTCGGCATTGCCGGCGGCGTTTTCCACATGCTCAACCACGCCATCTACAAGTGCTGCCTGTTTCTCTGCGGCGGGGCGGTTGAGCAGGCCGCCGGCACCGCGGAACTCGACGAGCTGGGGGGCCTGGGTAACAGGATGCAATTCACATTCCTGGCGTGTCTGATCGCGGCGCTGAGCATCTCCGGCGTGCCGCCGCTCAACGGTTTCGTCTCGAAGTGGATGGTCTACCAGGGCGTCGTCCGGATGGGCGTCGAGGGAGGCGGTTGGACGAGCCTTTGGCCCCTGTGGCTGACCTGTGCGATGTTCGGCAGCGCCCTGACGCTGGCGTCGTTCGTCAAGATCCTTCACTCGATCTTCCTATCCCGCCGGCCGGACCGCCTGGCCCGCGTTCGCGAGGTCTCGGCCCTGCAGTACATCCCCATGCTTATCCTGGCGGGTCTGTGCGTCGGCTTCGGCGTATTCTACCGCGTGCCGCTCGAACGCTTCATCTACCCGGCCCTGGGCTTCGGCGACAACATCCTTACCGGCCAGTGGGAGTCCGTCCTTGCCACCGGCCTGATCCTGATCGGCATCGCCGCCGGCGTCATCATCATGGTCGTGGCCGCCGTCGCCCGCAATGCGCGCATCGTTTCGACTTGGACCTGCGGCGAAATCCAGGACAACGACCGCATGATCGTCCCCGGCACGGACTTCTACAAGACTGTCTCATCCATGCAGGGCCTGCGGCAGCTCTACGCAGGCCAGGACAAGGGGTGGTTCGACGCCTTCGACCAGTCCGGCCGTGCGGGTCTGACCCTGACCGGTTTTCTCAAATGGATGCACAACGGCGTGCTGCCCATGTACCTGACGTGGGTCACGCTCGGCCTGCTGGCCGTCCTGTTTGCCGTTTGCCATATCTGGTGAGGTTGATATGCTGATCTTCTACGCACTGGTGCTGTTCATTATCATCGCCGCCTTCATTGCGGTCGAGACGAAGAACCTGCTCAACGCCGTCATCTGTGTCGGGGCCATCGGCTTCGGCGGCTCGCTGATGTTTCTTTTCCTGCGGGCGCCCGATATCGCCATCACGCAGATTGTCGTCGAGGTGTTCGGCCTGATTATCCTCATCCGGGCCACGATCGCCCGCGACCTGACCACCATCAGCGGCGACCGCGAATTCTTCGCGACCATTGTTTCGGTTGTGATTGTGCTGACCCTCTTCGTCGCGGGCATCATGGTCTTCGATACATTGCCCGCGTTCGGCGAACCTGTCTTTGTCCGCACCCCGGGCGCCGCTTCGCAGACCTACATCGCCCAGGGGCTGCGAGACACCGGCGCCGCCAATATCGTCTCGTCCGTTATCCTCGACTACCGGGCCTACGATACCCTCGGCGAGGCCGCGGTCCTGTTCACCTCCATCCTGGGCGCCACGGTCATTCTCCGGGCCAGGAGTCGAAAACGGCTGAAGGAGTCCGACGCATGAAAGGCATGACGGTCATCGTCAAAACGGTCGCCAGTTGGGTCAAGATGCTGATCTTCCTTTTCGGCGTGTACATCATCCTGTTCGGGCACCTGACGCCCGGTGGCGGATTTGCCGGCGGGGTGATCCTGGCCTCATCCTACGTGTTGCTGCTGCTGGCCTTCGGCCGCCAGTTCGTGCAGGAAGACCTGCCCCTGGCCCTGGACTCCAAGCTCGATTGTCTGGGGGCGCTGGGTTTTGCGCTGATTGCGGTCTGGCCGTTGATCTGGGGGGGCGGCTTCTTTGTGAACTTCCTGCTGGAGCGCCTGCCCGAGAGCGCCCTGAAGCTCGTCAGCGCCGGCACAATCCCCCTGTCGAACATCGCCATCGGCCTGAAGGTGGGGGCATCGCTGTTCCTTGTGATCTTCCTGCTGTCGGTCTTCTCGGCCGACAGCGAGGTCCGGGCCGGTCCGACGGCTGAACCGGCTGACTCGAAGGAGTAACGCCATGTTGTATGCAATGTGCTTCGCGCTGTTCATGCTCGGTCTTTACTGTGCCGTCGTTAAGAAGAACATGGTCAAGATCGTCCTCGGCATCGTCGTCATGGAGTACGCCGTCAATCTGTTCCTCATTCTGCTCGGCTTCCGCACCGACGGCGTCGCGCCTATCGTCGACCGGCAGTTCCTCGAAGCCGGCCCCGACGGCATGACCGTGACCTCCGCATTCCTCAGTCAGGCCGTCGATCCGCTGCCGCAGGCCCTGGTGCTGACCTCTATCGTCATCAGTCTCGGCTCCCTGGCCTTGATGATCTCCATCTGCATCCGCACCTACAGCAAGTACGGCACCTTCGACATCACCGAAATCAGGAGGCTCAAAGGATGAACGTACCCCTGCCTGTGTTCGTCATGGTCCCTCTGACGGCGGCGTTTGTGCTGCCGATGTTCGGCCGGAAGGGCAAGACGGCCGCCACGGCCCTGGCTAACGTCGTTACTGTCGGTCTGCTCGTCCTGGCCGTGCTGGCTGCGGTCCATCTCGCCGCCGTACGCACCGCGGACAATCCCAATGCCCGCGAGGTCTATGAGGTCGGCCGCCACGCCATTCCGCTGGGCATCAACATGGTTCTCGACGGCCTCAGTTGTCTGTTGCTGCTGGCCATTGCCGTTGTCGCCGCGGCCGCCATGGCCTTCAGCATCCGCTACATGGAGCAATACACCGCCAAGTCCAAGTACCTGAGCCTGTTCCTGCTGATGGTTGCCGGCATGAACGGCGTGGTCCTGTCCGGTGACATCTTCAACCTGTTCGTCTTCCTCGAGATCGCCTCCATTGCCTCCTATGCCCTCGTCGGGTTCGGCTGTGAACATGAGGAACTCGAGGCCTCCTTCAAATACATGGTCCTCGGCACGATTGCGTCGGCCTTCATTCTGTTTGGCGTCGGACTTGTTTACGGGAATACCGGCTCATTGAACATGGCCTATATCGCCCGGTCCATCCAGACCTCCGGCGTCCATCCGGGCCTGGCCTTCGCGCTGGCGCTGTTCGTCACCGGCTTTGGACTCAAGGCCGCCCTGGTCCCGTTTCACGCCTGGCTGCCTGATGCCCATCCGTCGGCCCCGGCCCCCATCTCCGCCATGCTTTCGGGCGTGCTGATCAAGTCCCTCGGCGTCTACGCGCTGGCCCGCATGGTCTTCAACGTCTTCGGCGTCTCTGTCGCCATTGCGTGGGTGCTCATCGTGCTGGGCGTCGCCAGCATGGTCATCGGCGTCTTTCTCGCGGTCGGCCAGTGGGATTTCAAACGCCTGCTGGCCTATCACAGCATCTCCCAGATGGGCTACGTCGTCCTGGGTATCGGGCTGGGCGCTCTTATCCTGGCTCGCGGAGGCGGCATGGCGTGGGCGTCGCTGGCCATCCTCGCCGGACTGTACCACATGGTGAACCATGCCGTCTTCAAATCGCTTTTGTTCCTGACCAGCGGGTCGGTCGAGATGGCCACCGGCACACGACAACTCAAGTACATGGGCGGGCTGGCCGCGAAGATGCCGCTGACCCGCGCCACCGCAACAATCGCCTCGGCCTCCATCGCGGGTGTGCCGCCGTTCAACGGCTTCTGGAGCAAGCTCCTGCTTGTCATCGCCGCCGCACAAGCCGGCTTCTACGGCCTGGCCGCCGTGACCATTCTCGTCAGCCTCGTGACGCTCATCTCATTCCTCAAGGTCCAGCGCTACGTCTTCCTCGGAGAGTTGCCCGATAGTCTCCAGGAAACGCGCGACAACGGCGGCTCCATGTTCGCGGCCACCGCTTTTCTGGCCGTGTTGTGTGTTCTGATGTCGCTTCTGTTCCTTTCGCCGTCGCTGCGGACCCACGTGCTGGATCCCGCCGTGGCCGCCCTGACCAAAGGAATCGAATACGCCGCCCTCGTTAAAGACATGTAAGGTGCCGATATGAGACGAACCATTTACTTCTTCCTCTCCTTTGTCATCTGGATTCTGCTGACGTGGCCTTTCGCCGACGGCACGGTCGATCTACAGGTCGCTATCGCCGGGCTGGTTGTTTCGGCCATCGTGGCGGTGATGTTCCATGAAATCCTGCCCAAGGAGCACGGCATATTCATTTCCCCCATGCGGGCCTTCTGGTTCTTTGTCTACGCGTCGGTTTTCTTCTACTACATGATCAAGGCCAATTTCGACGTTGTCTATCGGGCCTTGCACCCGAAGATGCCCATCAGACCCGGCATTGTCAAGGTCAGGACCCGCCTCAAGACCGATTCCGGCCTGACCGCTCTGGCCAACTCCATCACCCTGACCCCCGGAACGCTCACGGTCGATCTGACCGATGACGGCTGTCTGTATGTCCACTGGATCAACGTCCAATCCGATGATATCGACCAGGCCACGGCTCACATCGCCCGCCGATTCGAGTGGTTCATCGCCAAAATCTTCGAATAGAGGTTCCCATGATAACGCTCTTTTACACAGGCCTGTGCGTGTCCTGCTTCCTGTGCCTCTACCGTATCGGCAGGGGCCCCAGCGCTCCGGATCGCACCGTCGCCATCGACATACTTGGCATTCTCATCGTCGGATTCTGCGCCATCCTGGGCCTTGCCACCGGCAAGGACTTCTACCTTAATGTCGCCTTGGCCTGGGCCCTGCTGAGCTTCATCGGCACCATCGCCCTGGCCAAATTCCTCGAAGGGAGGAGCTTTGATGATTGACTGGCTCGCATATACACTGATCGGGGTCGGCGTCCTTTTCGACATCTTCGGCTGCATCGGCCTGGTGCGTTTTCCGGATGTCTACAACCGCCTCCAGGCCTCCACCAAATGCGTTACCCTTGGCACGATCCTGTTGCTGTTCGGCGTCGCCATCGCCGGCCGTAGCGGCGCTATGGCCGCCAAGGCCATCGTCTGCGCCGTATTCATCATGATTACATCGCCCACGGCCGCCCACGCCATCGCCAAAGGCGCCTACGCCTCCGGTGTGACTCTGTGGGAACACAGTGTCGTGGACAAATACGGCCCTGACCTCGCCCTCGAAAAGCCCCAACCCTCGCCGCAGGACTAACAGACCATCCTCAAACCGGAATCCAGTTTGTTATGCTGACTGAAACGAAGCATCCGGGCCTCGAAGGAGAGCGATCACAAGCTCGCGCCCTGGATTCTTCGCGTTGCTCAGAACGGCAAGCTGCGTTTTGAGGCAGTCTCCAAAAGCAGATACTCGACACAATTAGAGGAGCCAAGAAAGTGCGCTGGCCAAAACTCAGAGAACTCAAGGAAGCCGTCAACGCCGTCGTCTCGCCGCGTTTCACCACGCGTTTTCCCGCCGAGCCCTGCGTCGTTCCCGAGCGGTTCCGCGGCAAGCCGGAATTCGACCTCGACACCTGCATCGGCTGCGGGGCTTGCGTCAACGTCTGTCCTGCGGCAAGCTGCCTGACCATGGTCGACGCTCTTGACGCCGATCCGCCTGTCCGCCGAATCACCCACCGCTACGATTGCTGCATCTTCTGCGGCAACTGCCAGGATTACTGTACGACGCAAACGGGAATCGCCCTGTCCGACAAGTGGGATCTGGCCGTGCTCAATCGCGGCGACACCGTCGAGACCCACGAATACGAACTGCAAATGTGCGAGAAGTGCGGCGCCAAGATCGGCACGAAGAAGCACATCATCTGGCTCTGTGAGAAGCTGGGGCCGCTGGCCTACACGAACCCATCCCTCCTTCTGGCCAAGTCCGGAGAACTCACCCGCACGCCGCCGAAGCCCGACTCGTCCGCGCCGTCCGGACCGCAGGCGCGCGACTTCATGCGCATCCTTTGCCCCAAATGCAAGTGCGAATTGAACATCAAACTCTGACGCCAGCGCTTGAGTATCTCGCCGGCCGCCTCAAAGACCTCGAGGCCGCCTCCACCGTTATCGTCTGCATAGGCAACGACCTCAAAGGCGACGATGCCGCCGGTCCGCTCCTCTACGAGGCACTGCGAGGCCGCGTAGCCGCGCAGCTTATCAACGCCGCCACGGTTCCGGAGAATTACATCCAGACGATCATCCGAAAGGCCCCCCGCGCCGTTATTGTCGTCGACGCCGCCGATTTCAACGCTCCGCCCGGCGAGATTGCCGTTCTCGATCCTGCCGACATCAAGGGCCCGACGACCTCCACGCACATCCTCTGCCCTGCGACATTCATCAACATGATCCGCGCCGAAATCGCCATCGACACCCTCTTCATCGCCATCCAGCCGAAGTCCACCCAACTGGCCCAACCCCCCGGTCCCCAGGTTGCCGCCGCCATCCAATCCCTCGCCGCCGTTATCCTCACCGCCCTGGGCGTCAATATCCCCCCAGGCGATTGACAACCTCTCCCGCGTCCGTCATCATCGCGGTCCAGCCACGTCCTTACCCGTCGCAATACGCAGTACGCAATACGCAATACGACCCATGAATGACGCCACCATCCTGATGCGCGCCTACTTCGAGACCCTGCACGGGCGTCTTGAGGCCGTCCGAGACCTGATTGCGGCCGATATCGAGGCGATGCTCCCGGCCGCTGCCGAGGCCTTCCCCCAGGCCGGGCTCGATATGGAGAAGCTCGACGCCTACAAAGAGGCCGCCCTGGCCTTCCTCGAAGAGCGTATCGAGACCTACAATCCCGTCGGTATGCAGTTCCTCTTCGACCGCCCGCGTTCGAAAGAGGCCTTCCAAATGGAACTGCAGCTCAACTGGTACGACAGCACGGCCGAATTCACGCATCTGGCCGCCGCCGTCGCGGACATGGCGCGACCGGCCGTCGCCGATGCCGATCTTGTGCGCCTGGCCGATGCCCTCATAGCCCGATTCGGCGCCTTCCCCGACCGCAGCATCATCGCCGCCTACGAAGCGGCCCCGGCCCTGCACAAACTGCCCGACTACCTCCTCGCCCGCGCCGTCGAACGCGCGCTCTGACCGCCAAAGAGGTCTGCCCCTTGATATGTGTCTGTGGATGGCGTAGTCTCTATGCAGACGAACCGTCAAGTCCATCTTTTAAGGAGTCCATGCCATGTTCACACGAATCCTGATCCCAGCCATTGTGTGCGTCATCGGCGGCGCTGCGGCCCCGTTGCCGGTCGAGCAGGAGCGGCAGATGCAGCGCATCGAACAACTCACTGCCGAGGCCCGCGAGCACGAGCAGATCGCCAAACGCCTCCACATGGAGGCAGAAGAGATCAAGGCCCGCCTGGCCGGGCGGCCCGCTCGCATGGGAATCCCCGAGCAAGACCGCATTCAGGCCAAAGGGCGTATGATGGAGCTGCGCGAGATGGCCAAGCAGGCCGAGAAAGCCGGTGATACCGAGAAGGCCAGGCGCCTCTGGGCCGAATCAAAGGATATCGAGGCGGCCCTGCAGAAAGGCCAGGCCGAACGTGAACTCGACGAAGTGCACGGCCGTCTGCGGGAACTGCACGAGGCCGCCGCCGAGGCCGAACGCCAGGGCCAACACGACCGTGCCGCCCAGTTGCGCAAGAAGGCTGAAGGCACCGAGCAGGCTATCCATGCACAAGTCCGCAAGCAGCAGGCCGTCCGGATCAAGCAGGAAGCCGCACAACTGCGCCAACGCGCCGCCCTCGCCAAGAGCGAAGGCCGCCACGACGAGGCCCGCGCCATCATGAACGAGGCCGAGAACCTCGAACGCCATGCTCTGGAGCCGGCCGGGCCGCCACGCGAGCCAAAGAAGCCTCAGGATGAGAAGCAAATGCTCCTCGAACGGATCGAACGCCTCGAAGTCCGTGTGGAGCGGTTATCCAAGGCCCTGACCCAGTTGCAGCAGTCCGGTCGGTGAGACTGTTCGGACGCATGGCTGCTCAGTTCCGTCTGAGCAGGCCCTTGCCGCGCACCCAAGACAGCTCTTCCCTGTTGAAAACCGAGCCGCCGCTGCATTACTATCTTGGCGGCGGCTGCAACCCGTATGTCGGCTGCCCTTGATGAATGTTGCGATACGCTCAGTAACAACCAGGAGGACAAAATGAAGAATGGCACCTCACGAGTCAAGTCTCTCGCCATAGCCGCCGCCTTGATGCTTGCCGTTACGGCGGCCTATGCCGCCATGGAACTGACGAAATACGACGTCCATGACATGGACCGGCCGACCCCGGACAGCGTCAAGCCCGCCGACAGGCCCGGCGATCCCCCATCCGACGCCGTCATCCTGTTCGACGGCAAGGACACCTCGCCTTGGGTCGCCGACAAGGGCGGACCATGCACCTGGAAGATCGAAGACGGCTATATGGAAGTAACCCCCAAGTCCGGCAGTATCCACACGGTCCGCGAGTTCGGCAACTGCCAGCTCCATATCGAGTGGCGCACGCCCGACGAAGTCAAGGGGTCCAGCCAGGGCCGGGGCAACGGCGGTGTCTTCTTCATGGGCCGCTACGAATTGCAGATTCTCGACTCCTGGGAGAACCCGACCTACGCCGACGGCCAGGCGGCCGCCATCTACGGCCAGACGCCGCCCATGTTCAACGCGGCCAGGAAGCCCGGCGAGTGGCAGACATACGACGTGGCCTTCCTGCGGCCGATCTTCGACGAGGCAGGCAACTGCGTCCGCCCGGCCCGCATTACCGTTTTTCATAATGGCGTCTGCGTCCAGAACAACGTCGAGATCCAGGGCGCCACGGCCCACAAGCAGAAGGCCCAGTATCGCCGGCATCCCGACAAGGGCGCCCTCGGCCTGCAAGACCACAATAACCCCACGCGGTTCGGCAACATCTGGATCCGCGACCTGCCCGAACAACCTTACCTCATCAAATAGGGTGAGGCTTGCCCCACCGTTGTTGAGTCCCGACAGGATGTCGAACGTGCGTAAGAGAAGGACCGTGGTATTTCTCGCCGGTTTCGCCTTCGCGGTCGCGTGCTTCATCGCCGTCAACGCGGCGATGGGGCCGTTCTCGACGCCCGAATACTGCGGGACCACGTGCCATGAGATGGGCCCGGCTTATCGCACCTGGGAACTATCCCCGCACGGGGCCAATAACATGGGTGTCCGCGCCGACTGCGTCGACTGCCATCTGCCGCCCAAGGACAAGTATTTCCATCACCTGTTCGCCAAGGCTTATGCCGGCGGCAAGGATATCTACAAGCATTATTTCGGCGGGCAGTACGACCGGGACAAGATGAGCCGGCATGTTCTGGACCGTCTGCCGAATGAGAATTGCATGAGTTGTCACAACGATCTGCTCAAGAAACCCGCCAACGCGGCCGTCCACCTGGCCCACCAGGGCCTTGAAACCCAGCCGGACGCCCCGGAAAACCGGTGTGTCCGGTGCCATGAGACCTCGGGGCACGAACGCGAGAGCAAGCTTTTTTCACCTTGACCGGGGAAGGAGCCGAAACATGAAGACCCTTATCGTGATGCTGTTGATTACGCCCGGCCTCATGGCGGCCCTGCCCGCCGAGTCGACGGAGCCGAACGCCGCCACGCTGCCGTCGCTGCCGGGTGCGCGAACCAATCTCGGGATTACCGAGACGGCCAGAGGCTGCATCGAATGCCACAACGAGCATAACCCCGGCCTGGTCGGGGACTGGGCCGCCAGCCGACACGCCCATTCCCGCGTCACCTGTATCGACTGCCACCGCGCCGGGCCGGCCGACTCCGACATCAACCAGGACCATCTCCAGTACGACAAGACCCCCGTCAGCGCTATTGTCTCGACCCGCGATTGCTCCCGCTGTCATCCCGCCGAGGCCGCCGAGTACGACCGCAGCAAGCATGCCCGCACGCTGGACATCATCTGGCAGATCGACCCCTGGCTCAGGGACGGCATGAACAACACGATTGAGCGAGTCACCGGCTGCGACCATTGTCACGGCAGCGTCGTCAAGCCGGACGCCGACGGCCGGCTCGATGCGAACGTCTGGCCGAACGTCGGCGTCGGCCGCCTCAACCCCGACGGCAGCCGCGGGAGCTGCTCCAGTTGCCATACCCGCCACAAGTTCTCCATCGCCGAGGCCCGCAAGCCCGGCGCCTGCGGCCAATGCCACCTCGGCCCCGACCACCCGCAGATCGAAATCTACGACGAGTCCAAGCACGGCGCCATCTATCAGGCCCAGGGCGACGAATGGAACTGGGAGGTCGCCGCCGGCGTCTGGACGCCACAGGTCCATTACCGCTCCCCCACGTGCTCCGTCTGCCACATGTCCGCCATCAACGGCTTGGCCTCCACACACGACGTCACCGAGCGCCTAGCATGGGAGACGCAGGCCCCGCTGACGATTCGCCCCGGCGAGTTCGCGCCGCTGCCGGCCAAGAACGACTGGCGGCTCGAACGCGAGAAGATGTTCAAGGTCTGCCTGGCCTGCCACAGCAAGACGTGGACGCAGGGCCATTTCGACCAATTCGACGCCGCCGTGGTCAACTACAACGAGGTCTACTACAAACCCATGAAGCGGCTCATCGACGAACTCTATGAGAAGAAACTGCTCAGCAAGGAGAAGAACCTCGACGAACGTCTTGAGATAGAGATGTACGAACTCTGGCATCACGAGGGCCGGCGCGCCCGGTTCGGCGCCGCCATGATGGCCCCCGATTACGCCTGGTGGCACGGGTTCTATGAACTGAAGAAACGCTGCATGGAGATCGAGGAGCAGACCGCCCGGCTGATCGAGTCCGGCAAGCCCGCCACCGTGCACAAGGTCAAGGGCGCCGACGGCCCGACAACGAAGCCGACCCTTGATAATTGAATAATGCAGAGCAACCGCGTGGGCAAGAACGGCGTTTGCCCACCCTACAGCGTCTAACCCACCGGGAGGCTCCGGTTTCATAGCTTATCCGTGGGTGGAGTTGTAGGGTGTGCAACTTGTTGCACACGCGGCTTCTAAAGGAGTCCAACATGTTCATCGTACACGTCTTCGCCCATGTCAAACCGGATTGCGTGGAGGCTTTCAAGGCCGCCAGTATGGAGAATGCCCGCAACAGCGTCCGTGAGCCCGGCATCGCCCGCTTCGACGTCGTCCAGCAGCAGGACGACCCCACCCGCTTCGTGCTTGTCGAGGTCTATCGGACCCCTGCCGACCCCGCCGCCCATAAGGAGACCGCCCACTACGCCAAGTGGCGAGACACCGTCGCGGACATGATGGCCGAACCCCGTTCCGCCGTCAAATACCACAACATCTTCCCCGACGAACAAGGCTGGGACTGACCGCTGTTGCCGAGGGACGATGGACGAGCGACGATGGACGAAATACGAACGACGAGCCATGCAATTTGAATTCGCCACGGCAACCCGTATCATCTTCGGCCCCGGCACGGCCGGGCAACTGCCCGTCCTTGCCGCCCAAATGGGCCGCCGCGCCTTCATCCTCACCGGCTCAGACCCCGCCCGCTTGAGCCCCGTCATTGAAGCGGTCTATGCGCAAGGTCTTGAATGTCAAACGCACCCCATCACCGGCGAACCCGACGTTGAGACGATTTCACGGGCCGTCGCCAAGGCCCGTGCCATGAACTGTGACGTGGTCGTCGGTGTCGGCGGGGGCAGCGTTCTCGATGCCGCCAAGGCCGTTGCCGCCATGCTCGCCAATCCCGGCGAGATTCTGGATTACCTGGAAGTCGTGGGCGCCGGCCGGCCCATCACCGAGGCGCCGATCCCCTGTATCGCCGTGCCCACCACCGCCGGCACCGGGGCCGAGGTCACGCGAAACGCCGTCATCGCCGTCCCCGACAGTAAGGTCAAAGTCAGCATGAGAAGCCCCCTGATGCTCCCAAGACTGGCCCTGGTGGACCCCTTGCTCACGGTCTCCATGCCGGCGGCCGTGACGGCGAGCACCGGCTTGGACGCCCTGACCCAGCTCATCGAGGCCTACACGTCGAAGAAAGCCAATCCGCTAACCGACGGCATCTGCACGGAAGGCATCCGCCGTGCCGCCCGCTCCCTCGCCCTTGCATACAAGCGCCCCGATGACCTGGCCGCCAGAGAGGATATGGCCCTGGCCTCGCTGTTCGGCGGGCTGGCGCTGGCCAATGCCGCCCTCGGGGCCGTCCACGGCTTCGCGGGTCCCCTTGGCGGTATGATCGGGGCCCCCCACGGCGTCATCTGCGGCCGACTGCTCCCGTATGTCATGGCCGCCAACGTCCAGACGCTCCAGACCAGCTACGCCGATTGTGATGCCTTGGCCCGCTATGACAATCTCGCCGCCATGCTGACCGGTGACTATAGCGCCACCGCTGACGATGCCGTTCGATGGACACAGGACCTTTGTGGACGTCTGGCCGTTCCATCACTGACGGAATTCGGTCTGACGACCGATCTCATTCCGCAGGCCGTCAGCCACGCCCGGAAGGCCTCCAGTATGAAGGGCAACCCGGTTGCCCTCAGCGAACGGCAGTTGACGCAAATCCTGCAAGAGAGTATGTAAGGGGGATTATCCGTCCGTCGGCCGCCCACATACACTGGAGTCCACCATGAAAGTCCTGGCAATCAACGGCAGCGCACGCAAAGACGGCAACACCGCCATCCTCATCAACACCCTCTTTGAGGAACTGACCAAACACGGCATCCAGACCGAAATGGTCCAACTCTCGGGCCTGCGGATACGCGGCTGCACCGCCTGCTACGGCTGTTTCAAGAACAAGGACCGCCAGTGCACCGTCAAGGACGACATCGTCAACGAGTTGATTGAGAAGATGCTCGCCGCCGATGGCATCGTCCTGGCTTCGCCGACCTATTTCGCCGATGTGACGGCCGAACTCAAGGCCGTCATAGACCGCGCCGGCCTGGTCGCCCGGGCCAACGATGACATGTTCCGCCGCAAAGTTGGTGCCGCCGTCGTGGCCGTCCGCCGTGCCGGCGCCATCCACGTCTTCGACACCATCAACCACTTCTTCCTTATCAGCCAGATGATCGTCCCCGGCTCTTTTTACTGGAATCTCGGTATCGGCCGCGAAAAGGGCGAGGTCGCCGCCGACGAAGAGGGCCTCAAGACCATGACCCTCCTCGGCGAGAATATGGCCTGGCTACTGGAGAAAACCCGCTCCTGAGCCCTGAAAAGGGCCCACACCCACCCCAATATGGCCCGCTGACCGCAGGGCCGGCCCCGGACAGCCGTCCAACATGAGCATGGCCCGGTCGGCGGCCCTTCGAGCCGCCAGCCATGCGGCCTGGATGCCCCTGCCGAAATCGTCCGATAGGATAGAATCGCAGCCTCCCGGCCCGTTCTCGGAGTGTTTCCCGCGGGCAGGAAGAAAAACCGTAGAGTTTTACGCAAAAGACCATTACACAGCCGACCCCGGCCGGCACTTACCACTGAATATGCCCGAAAACGGGTAAGAACCCTGGATGAATGCTCTGCCTGCGGACATCGACCTCATACAAAGGGCACAACTCGGCGACAAAGTGGCATTTAACGCCCTCGCCGAGGCGACTCGAGACCGCCTGCGTCTCTATGTCTACCGCCTCACTCTGGACGAGGAACTCGCGCAGGAAATCGTACAGGAGACGTTGATCGAAATGTTCAAGATCCTGGGAAAACTCAAAGAGACCGACAAGTTCTGGCCCTGGCTCTACGGCATCGCCACCAACAAGCTCCACCGCCACTACCGCACCGAACGCAAGCACCGTAACCTTGCCGCCGCCCAGGCCCTCCGTAGTGAACGCGCCTCCGACCGGGCCGAGGGCTTTGAAAACCTCGTTGCAGGGGAACTGCGCCAGATCATTACCGGCGCCATGGACCGGCTCAAGACCCGCCACAAGGCGGTCCTGGTGATGCGCTGCTATGACGAGATGTCCTATGCCGACATCGCCCAGGCCATGAACTCCACGGAGTTCGGCGTGCGAATGCTGTTTGTCCGAGCCAAGAAATCGCTTCAGCGGGAGCTGCTCCGTAACGGTTTCGGGCGAAAGACCCTGATTCCCGCCCTGATCCTGTTCGGCAAGATGACGGCCCCGAGTGAGGCGGCCGCCGCCCAGGTGTCCATTACCGCTGCAACTGCCAGTGCGGGCCTGGCGGCCGGTCTGATCGGCGCGGCGACCACCAAGACGGCCGTGGTCTCCACCGCGGCCGCGGGATTGCTGGTTGCCGGGTCCGTGGCGGTCCTGTCGGGCCCGGATGATGTCGTTGAGAAGTCGGCCGAGCCCGCCGGCGTCGTGTCGGTGATCGATTCCATCATGCCGACGGATTCAGCGGAGCGGTCATGGTACTACTTCCCACAGGGCCCCGGCGGACCGGTCATGATTCGCACCGGCGAGGATCTGTCCACCGGCCGATACCTCCAGGACGACCAGGCCAACTATATCCACCGCGACGGCGCGATCTACATGACCAACCATCGCTACTACCATCCGGACCTGTCCGTCATGCGGCTGCCCACGGACTCGGCCGACTTGGCGGCCTTCCTTTCGAAGATGGATGGACGGTCATCGCCGTTCGAGCCGATCGCCGCCGGCGGCAGGGGGCTGCTCGTGGTCGCCTCGCGGGGCCGCAACGGGGATGACGGACGAACCTGGGCGGTGCGCCACGCCAACGTCCTCGACGAGGACTTCTTCCAGAGCGACTGGCCGGCAAACCTGCGAACCGTCGACGACCGCGACGCTATGCATCGCCGAGGCTGGGCGGGCTTCGCCGTGACCGGTCAGATCAAGGGTGAATTCGTGTCCGGGCACGGCCGCGTACCGTTCACGTACGCTGCCTCCCGCGTCTACAGCCCCTTCGTCGACCTGCGGGCGGGCAACCTCCGAATCGTTGACAACGGCTCGGCTTCGGGCCTTTCCATCAATGGCGAACCGGCGGCTGCCGGCGCCGGCGGCGCCTTCTTCGCCGGACTTGCCCGACCCTGGATGGGCCTGCACGTCCTCGACAGCGTCCGTCGCGACGCCGCGGCCTGCAACCTGGGCTTCGTCACCGAACGCATCGACGACACCGGCCAGGCTCGCGTCACGGTCAGCCTGCCCGATGCCGAACTGGTCTATACCATCGACTTGGCCAATGACCTGATTCATCGAATCGAACTGCACCGGGTCGGCGCCGTCGCGGCCAGGCTCGTATTCTTCTATGACAGCCGGACCCCGGATGCCGTCCCCTCTGTGCCGAGCGGAAGTGCCGTTCGATTCCAGCCAACAACCCTCTGGCTGGCCCAATGGATGAGCGGCTCTCTGGCGGACGATCTGAAGACTCAATAGGGCGCACCTTATGAGACCTCTGACATATAGACTGGCTCTGACCCTCATGTTGTTCTTGGCCGTGGGCCTCCGTGCCCAGACGAACACGTATACGTTTGTAACGGCTCAGAGCACCGTCCGACAGGTCAACGCATCGGGAGGCATCGACAGGCTCTACACCATCAGCGGCTCATTCCAGCTTTCCACCGACACCGACGCCGGTACGGCTCGTTTCGACTGGGTCGATGCAGTGCTGAGCCCCGCCACGGCCCTGGAGACCCGCCACCTTGAGGAACTCTTCCACATGACGGAGTTGACCGGTACGCTGACGGGCCCGAGCACGATCCAATTCGTTCTCAATCCGCCGTCGCCCGACCCCGAGGATACGATTCAGATTACCGTCACGCTCCAGGCCGGCAGCGCCGTACTCGTCGGCCAATACACCACCCGCATGGCCCGCGGCTCAACCTTCACGCTGAATGCTTATGCGTCTGTTCAGGCGGCCACCGGCTGGACCTACCGCTATTACGACGATTTCTCCACCGGCAAGGCCCAGATGGACGCCTACGCCCACTCGGTCTTCTGGCCCGCCAATGCCTTCCCGCCCGCTGAGCCGTACCTGAGCTACTTCGGTTCAGGTCAGGGTCGGGCCTTGGCTTTCGTGGGATACGTCGGTCAGCCCGCGCATTTGGGCTACCGATTCCCGCTGGGGCCGACGCCCGACAGGCATGTGCGCGGCTCGCTCGGCATTGATGTGGCCTTTCCATCAAACGCCCTGATCTCGCAGACGCCGCCCGGCTACCTGATGGTTTCGCTGTCCGATGACGGCACGCACTGGTCCACGCCGGAACCGCTTGACGCGGGCCGCCACGAGATTCCCATCGAGTCGCTCCACGGAACCTGCTATGTCATGTTCCTGGGTGCATCGGCGATGATCGACAACCTGTCCGTGGACCTGGCCAGCCCCGCCGCGACGATCCGGGTACCGCAGGACTACCCCACCATCCAGCAGGCCCTCAACGCGGCTGCGGACGGCGACGTCGTCGAGGTCGGCCCCGGAACCTGGAGGGGCGACGGCAACAACGACCTCGACTTCCTCGGCAAGGCAGTGACCCTGCGAAGCGCCGGGGGCCCTTCCGCAACCGTCATTGACTGCGCGGGCTCGGGCGGCCAGCCGCCGCACAACACTGTGTGTCGCGGCGTCTATTTCCATTCCAACGAATCCCGCCGGTCCATTCTCCAGGGATTCACCATCCGTGCGGGGCGGGCCCAAGGCGACGCGATCCCTCCGGACGATATGCGATGGAACCTTGACCCCGGCCACCCTATCGGCGGCGGCATCTACATTGAGTTCGCCTCTCCAACCATTGTGAACTGCCGCATTGTCAACTGCGGGGCCGAATACGGCGGCGGCATAGGCAGCGTCGGCGGCCAACCGGCCATCATTGACTGCCGCGTCGAGAACTGCAGCGCAGGCGGCCTGGGAGTGGCTGACTCGGGCGGCTTCGGCGGCGGCATCGCCCTGATCCGAGGCTGCGAGGCCGTCATCACCGGCTGCACCATCGCTGGCAACACCACCTACTTCAACAGCCGCGGCGCCGGTCTCTACATCCGCCGCAGTGCCGCCCAGATTGCCGACTGCGATATCTCCTTCAACACTCCACCTAATGAGAACGCACTAACAACCGGCGGCGGGCTCTGCTGTGAAGGTTCCGAGACCGCCGTTACGCTTACCCATTGCGTCATTTCCTACAACACCGCCCACATGGGGGCCGCCCTCTACGCCGAACGCGCCCACGATATCGCCGGCCTGCCCGCGTGCTCCGTCCGCATCATCAACTGCACCGTCGCCAACAACGCCATACTGCCCGGCCCGTGGATGCGTCCGGAGATTGAGGCGGCGATTGAGAGCTTTGGTTGCGATACCCGCATCCGAAACACCATCGCCTACTACAACCAGGGCGTTCAGATCACCGTCGTCGATCCGGCCGTCAACAGCCCCGTCACATACTGCGACGTCCAGGGCGGCTACCCCGGAACAGGCAATATCGATGCCGACCCGCGTTTCGCCCCCGTTGCCACGCGGGACTACCATCTTCAATCGCTCTACGGCCGCTACGACCCGCGACAGAGCAAGTGGGTCAAGGACACGCTCCACAGCCCCTGTATCGACGCCGGCGACCCGGATGACTATTATGCACGTGAGCCGCACCCCAATGGCCGACGCATCAACATGGGGGCTTACGGAGGCACCGAGCAGGCCAGCATGGGCACCGGCAGCCTCGTCTACCACGTCGATATCGCCGGCGGGGACGACGGCAATTCCGGCCTGAGCCGCCAGCGGGCCTTCCGCACCATCCAGCGCGGCATCGACGTCTCCCGCAACAACGACACCGTTCTGGTCTGGCCCGGCGTCTACCCCGAGGAGATCGCCTTCAAGGGCAAGGCCATCACCGTCGAAAGCGCCGCCGACGCCGCCCACATCGTACCGGTCGGTGGATACGCCTTCAGCTTCTACTTCGGCGAAGGCCCCGGCACGGTCCTGCGCAACTTCGTCATACGCGATACCGAATTCGCCGTCTTCTGTCAGAGCGCATCGCCGACAATCAGCAACCTGACCATTGCGAACAACCAGTTCGGCATTGCGGGTTACGACGGCGCCGACCCGAACATCTCCAACTGCATCTTCTACAAGAACACCAGCGGCGACCTCTTCCAGTGCCGCGCCCGCTTCAGCCGCGGCAGTGGTCCCGGATTCGGCGCCGCCGATGGCAATATCGGCGACGATCCGCTGTTCGTGGACCCGAACAACGGCGACTACCACCTGCGATCCGAGGCCGGCCGCTACTGGCCGCAGCACGATGTCTGGGTCCTCGACGACCAGTCCAGCCCCTGCCTCGACGCCGGCGATCCTGATGTATCGCCCGGCGCCGAGCGGGCCCCCAACGGCAGCCGCCTCAACATGGGGGCTTACGGCGGTACTCGATTTGCCTCGATGACCCGATGGCGTCTGGCCGGTGATGTCAACCGCGACGGCATAGTCAGTTTCCACGATGTGGCCGAGCTCGCGGGCCAATGGCTTGAACGCGAGGGCTGGGGCCATCAACACCAGTACGGCCCGGCCATGCCAAATCCCGGCCAGTGGCAATTTGGCCAGGATTGACCCAGAAATCCCATAGGAATTCCGCCAACCGCGAAATACGAAACACGCAATACCAACGAACTATGCAGGCGCAGAATAGGGCGTGGCTGTCGGAGCGTGTCCTTCAGCCCGCCCCCATTCTGTTCACTCAGGCAGTGGCCCGACGGCGTACAGTTTCCCGGTTTTCTTAGCGAATGAGGCTTGCACCCGGGCTGGCTCGGTGGTAGAATACGGCCTGTTGAAGACGTATTCGCGCCTGCATAGTGTTGAATGCGCATTCGGAGGACGAAAGATCAGCGCGCCATCCAAGCACAACACGGTGGGCCGGTCGAGGCGCTTGGCGTTCACCCTCGTCGAGCTGCTGGTCGTCATCTCTATCCTCTCGTTGCTCATGGGTATACTCCTGCCGGCCTTGTCTCGTGTGCGGGCCCGCGCCCGCAATATACTCAGCACATCGAACCAGCGCCAGATCGCCGGTGGCACGCTGCTCTACGCGGCCGATTGCGATGAGCGGTTTCCCCCGTCGGTGGCGACGGTCGGTTTTGGCTCCACATGGAACTGGTCCGACCCCACGCGCCTGATCGCCAACAAGAAACGAAGCTCCACGATCAGCCGCGCCATGAGCGCCTATCTCAGGAACTACCTGCCCGACGCGGAGGTCCTGTTCTGCCCAAATGCCCCGCAGAAGTACGAATTCCTCCAAGAGGCTTGGCTGGCAGGGGAGGATTGGGACCATCCGGAGACGCCCTTCCCTTCCGACCCGGTCACCGGCACCTATTGCTTCTACTGGAATTATACCGGTTACCTTGCCGGCAGGCGCACCGTCTTCCAGGGGCCGTCGGGCCCAGCGTCCGGCCGCAACCGCAGCAAGTTACTGATCACCTGTTACCTCGGCTATGACCACTGGCGAAGCCCCGATGCCTACGGAAGCTGCGAGAAGCTCCCCAAGGCGACCGTTGTGCCGGAGACGTGGTTGCTTTCGGCCTACTGGGCGACCCAGGACGCCGCCGAAATCCCCGATATTCCCTTCCGCGCCGGCTACACCGACGGCCATGTCGAGACGGTTGATACGCAGGACCTGATTCCAATGAGGGTTTCCATCAGTGCCGACGGCACGGAGCCTTATCCTGACGACATAGGCCCCGGTATCTTCTACCTGCCCCCGAACGCCCTGCACTAAGGGCCGCCAGCGGGTGTGGAAGCCGGCTTTGGGCGGCGGCGAGGGCGATAATCCCCAGGATTCTCCTTGATTCGACCGCCCTCAATGTGTTATAATATGTGAGAAAAGGTAAGTCCTATCAGCATTGTTTGTCAGCATAGGCTGTATGACGGCTGGCTAACCCGTGTGCGCCCCAGCGGGTCGAGGCCGAGACGCGCGACTTGGGTTGTACATGGACCGGCTGATGGAAAGAAAAGTCTGCACCCTCATGGCGTTGCTGGCGTTTTGCACGTCGGCAGTGGCTTATTGCCCCCGAACCGACCTGTCCGGCGACTGTCGCGTCGATTTTGAAGACGTGGCCATTCTGGCTGGTTACTGGCTCGACCCGCCCGAAAGCCCCGGCGATATCAATCTCGATGACGAGGTGGACTTCCGGGACTTGAACCTCATCAGGGAGAACTGGCATCTTACGGGCGTACCCATCGTCATCAACGAGGTGCTGGCCTCCAACGCCGATACGCCGGAGAAAAGAGCCCAGCCGTACTACAACCCGTGGAGGGACCCTCAGGGCGAGTTCGAGGACTGGATCGAACTGCACAACTTCGGCGAGCAGCCCATCGACGTGGGTGGCATGTACCTCACGGATACCCCCTCGGCGCCTACGCTCTGGCGCATCCCCACAGGCAATCCCGCCCAGACCACGATAGCCCCCGGAGGTTATCTGCTGATATGGGCCGACGGCGATACGGCCGACCTGGGCCTGCACGCCCCGTTCGAACTGGCCCTTAGCGGTGATGAGGTCGCCCTCTACGACGCCGATGGCACGACGCTCCTCCACCACATCTTCTTTGACGCCCAGACCCCCGACGTCAGCTACGGGTGCTTTCCGGATGCTGCCGACGACTGGCGGTTTCTCGCCACCCCGACGCCGGGCACGGCCAACTCCGGCGGCTACGCCGGTGAGGTCGCCGACACCAAGTTCAGCCATGATCGCGGCTTCTATACGGCCCCGTTCGAGCTTGCCATCACATGCGAGACCCCGGATGCCGTCATCTACTACACGCTCGACGGCAAGGAGCCCTACGACCTGACCCAGCGCCCGCCCGGCGGCATTCGCTACACCGGGCCCATCATGATTTCCGCCACCACGACGCTGCGGGCCAAGGCGGTTCTGGCCACCCACAAGCCCAGCAATGTGGACACCCACACCTACATCTTCGTCAGCGATGTGATCCGCCAGTCGCCCACGGGCGCCCCGCCCGGCGTCGGCTGGCCTTCCAGCGGCGTCAACGGCCAGGTCCTTGATTACGGCATGGACCCTGACATCGTCAACAGCCCCCAGTACTCCGGGCAGATTATCGATGCTTTGCGGGCTATTCCCTCCATCTCGCTGGTCCTCAAACTCAACGACCTGTTCAACCCCGATACCGGTATCTATGTCAATGCCTACAGCGATGGGCGGGCCTGGGAGCGTCCCACGTCCATCGAACTGATCAACCCCGACGGCGCGCCGGGTTTTCAGATCGACGGGGGCATCCGTATCCGCGGCGGTTACAGCCGCAGCAGCGGCAACCCCAAGCACGCCTTCCGGCTGTTCTTCCGCGCCGATTACGGCAAGCCCACCCTCGAGTTTCCGCTCTTTGGCGATGAAGGCGCCGACCGGTTCAAGAAGGTGGACCTGCGCACCAGCCAGAACTACTCATGGGCCTTCGACGGCAGCTCGCAGAATACCTTCATTCGCGATGAATGGTCCCGTGACACCGAACTGGAGATGGGCCAACCCACGACCCGCAGCCGCTATTACCATCTTTATATCAACGGGCAGTACTGGGGTCTCTACGAGACGCAGGAACGGGCGGACGCCACATGGGCCGAGACCTACCTCGGCGGCGACAGCGACGACTACGACGTCCTTAAGAGCAAGACCGGTGAAATCGGCATGCAGCCCACGGACGGCAACATGGAGATGTTCAGCCGCATGCACGGTATCGCCGTCCAGGGCTTCTACGGCAACAACAACTACTGGAAGCTCCAGGGTCTCAACCCCGACGGGACGCGGAATCCCGCGTATGAGAAACACCTCGACGTCGACAACGTCATTGATGAGATGATTATCGAGTACTACACCGGCGACCGCGACGGCCCCGGTTCGCTCTACACCAACGGCTGCAACAACACGGTCGCCGTGGCCAATCGGCACGAGCCTGCCGGCTGGATATGGCCGCAGCACGACTCCGAGCACTCGCTGGGCACGGGCGAGACCGACATGGTCAATCGCACCTACAGCGGGGAAGACTCCCTCTCAAGATGCAACGTCGCCTGGCTGCACAGAAAGATGACCGATGATACTGAGTATCGGACCCGCTTCGGAGATCGTGTCCAGAAGCACCTGTTCAACGGCGGTCTGCTGACGGTCGAGAAGAGCCTGGCCCGCGTCGACAAACGCGCCGCGCAGATCGATTTGGCCATCGTCGCCGAATCGGCCCGCTGGGGCGACTCCAAGGTCTCCACGCCCTACACGCGACAGCATTGGCTGACCGCCGTTGCATCGGTGCGAAGCTGGATTTCAGGGCGCAGAGATGTTCTCATTCAGCAATTCCGAGGCCGGAACTGGTTCCCCAGCATCGATGGTCCGACGCTGGGTCACTTCGGCGGGCGCGTCCCGGCGGGCTTCACGCTGACACTATCGGCCCCGACGGGCGATATCTGGTACACCACCGACGGCTCCGATCCCAGGCTCGTCGGCGGCGCACTGAATCCCGCCGCCATCAAGTACACCGGCGGCGGTGGAGCCAATACGATTCTCGCCCCTGAAAACGCCACGAAACGCGCCTTTGTGCCCACACAGGCCGTTTCCGACGCATGGAGAGGGGGGTCGTCCTTCGATGATTCGGCGTGGCGGCTCTGCACGGGCTCTCCCGGCGGCATCGGCTTCGAGCGGGGCACGGGATACGACCCATACATCAGCCTCGATGTCGAGACGGATATGTACAACCGCAACGCCACCTGCTACGTGCGGATACCCTTCAACGTGACCGCCGAGCAACGCGCCGCCATGTCCGCCCTGACCTTGCGTGTCCGATACGACGACGCCTATGTGGCGTATCTGAACGGGACGGAGGTGGCCAGGAAGAACTTCACCGGGACGCCCGTATGGAACTCCCGCGCCACCACCAGCCACTCGGACTCGGCGGCCGTCGTGTTCGAGGATGTTGATATCACGGCTCACCTGAGTAAGCTCAAGACCGGCGATAACATCCTGGCCATTCACGCCATGAACCAGACCACGACGAACCTCGACTTTCTGATTTCGGCCCAGCTTGAGGCCACGATCCCGGCCGGTGGTTCGCCGCTGACCTTCACCGAGACGACCCAGGTGAAGGCCCGCGCCCGCAGTGGCTCGACCTGGAGCGCCATGAGCGAGGCCGTTTACGCCGTGGGACCGGTTGCCGAGAACCTGCGAATCACCGAGCTGATGTATCACCCGCTTGACACCGGCGACCCCAACGACCCGATCACGGAGTTTGTTGAACTGGCCAATATCGGAAGCCAGTCCATCAATCTCAACTTCGTCAAGTTCACACGCGGCATAAGCTTCACGTTCCCCAGATTAACGCTGGCTCCGAGTCAATACACCGTCGTCGTGGCGGATGTATCCGCCTTCACGGCCAAGTACGGCCAGGGCATTTCCATTGCCGGCCAGTACACCGGCAGACTCGACAATTCCGGCGAGGGCATCACCCTTGTGGATGCCGCCGGGGCCGTCATCCACAACTTCCGCTACAAGGATGGCTGGTACGACATGACCGATGGCGACGGCTTCTCGCTGACCGTTCGGGACCCGCGCATGGCCGACCCCAACCTCTACAGCGACAAGCAGTCGTGGCGGCCGAGCGCCTTGGCGCACGGCTCGCCGGGCTGGGATGACACGGGGTATCTGCCCGACCCCGGCTCGGTGGTTATCAACGAGGTCCTGGCCCATTCCCACGCCGAAGCCGCCGATTGGATCGAACTGCACAATACCACTGACGCCCCTATCGAAATCGGCGGGTGGTTCCTGTCCGACAGCGATGCGAACGAGACCAGCCGTATGAAGTACAGAATCGCCGAAGGGGCCGTGATTCCCGCGGGCGGTTACATCGTCTTCTACCAGAACCTGCATTTCGGCAACCCCTCCGACCCCGGTGCGATTGTGCCATTCGCCCTCAGCGAAAACGGCGAAGAGGTGGTCCTGACCTCCGGGCAGGACGGCGTGCTGACGGGCTACCGCGATTATGAGGATTTTGGTCCGTCGCCGACGGGCGTTGCGTTCGGCCGATACCAGAAAAGCGATGGTTCCTTCAACTTCGTCGCCATGAGCACCAATACGCCCGGCGCCGCCAATGCGTACCCGCTGGTCGGCCCCATTGTCATCAACGAGATTATGTACAACCCCGCGTCGGGCAATCAGAACGCCGAGTACATCGAACTACTGAATGTAACTTCTTCACCGGTAACGCTTTACGATGTTCTTACGTCGTCGCCGTGGAAGTTCACCGACGCCATTGAGTTCACCTTCCCCAAATCGCCGCCTCTGACGGTTCCCGCCGGCGGCTTCGTGCTGATCGTGCCCAATCAGGCTGCCTTTGAGGCCGAGTTCGGCGCCGCCCCCGGAGGCGTGCCTGTCTTCGAGTATGCCTCCGGCAACCTGAGCAATTCGGGCGAGAAGCTGGAGTTGTCCATGCCCGGCGACGTGGATAGGTATGGCGTCCGTCAGTACATTCGCCTCGACCGCGTCAACTACAGCGACGGAACGCACCCGGTGGGCGAAGACCCCTGGCCGACAGCGGCCGACGGCGGCGGCAAGTCGCTAAGTAAAGTCAGCCCAACACTTTACGGCAACGACGTCGTCAACTGGACGGCGGCTGTGCCCAGCCCAGGCAGGCACAATCCCTGATACGTTGCTATTGAGAAGCTCGACCGGCCACGGCGATGACCTTCATCTCGTGGGGATCGAACTGGAGCCTGTGTTCATCGCCGAGGGTTGTCCTGCCGCCCGTTCGGGCGTCGAGCATCGACCATGCCCCGCGGGCTGAAACGGTTACGGCCGCGTCCAGCGGACTCTCGCCCTCGTTGAAGAGCAGGTAGCAGTCCAGGCCGTCCTTGACCACGTGCCTTACGCGGATATCCCGTGTCGCAGGCTCAATCCGCGCGTCGGGCTCCACCAGTTCGTCGATCCGCCGCAGAAGGGCCTGCTCGTCCATCCGCCCATCCCATCGGATGACCCGCCCACCGGCCTCCAGCCTGTCCATCGCCTGTTTCGCCTGTACGGGCGGCTCATCTTCGACAATCAGGGCCTTGTAGCGCATGCCCGCCAGCTCAATACCGTCCGATGAGACCTTGGCATCCTCCCACAGGTGGCGTGCTTCGAGGTAGTTGAAATCGCGTTGATGCTCGAAGCACACCTTGGCCGCCCGCCACGGCAGGTAGTCGTTTCGTCCCAGGATCGCAATGGAGCACACATGCCGCGCATCGGTGTTCAGTTGGCACAACCGGCTGCACGCATCGGCATAGGGTTTGTATTGGTCCCACCACGGACTGTTGGGCCCGACGTCCGGCGGCCTCTCGTCGATGCGCGGCCCGCGTATGGAGTAGTAGAATGCATGGGGGTACAGCATGTTGCAGCCCCGCACGATCAGCCAGTACGTCAGCCACTGCATCTCGTCGAACGTGAAATTGTGCCCATAGGCCCCGCAGAACTCATTGCTGTTGCGCCGCCGACCCAGGTGGACCATAGCCGAAGAGGCACACTTGGCCTGCGTCGACTGCGCCCCTTCAAGCGCACTGGCCTTGCCCGGCTCGATATACCGCCAGACGATGTCCTGCCCCGGTATCTGGAAGTGCCGAAGCTGACCGATGGCGTCCGGCGCCGCGGGGTGGCCCGTCAAGGCCACGCCATGCTCCCGGCACCAGTTGGACAACTGTGCGTAGAGCGTTTCCTCCAGCCGTGCCTCGATGGCCCGGTTGTAGTCCTCCCGGTACCTCGCGGCATCCGGTTCATCCGCATGCCACAACGCCGGCAGGTGCGGCGTGAAGTCATAGCCGAGGAAGGTGTTGACGTGCTCGATAATCCCCGTCGTTGCGGGGACGGCCCCGCGCTCGGCCCCTCTGGCCAGGATGGACGGCTCATCGGTGAAGACCGCCTTGATGGTCTTGCCGAAGTGCTCGCGGAAGGCGTCGTAGAACCGCTGATAGACCAGACGAATGAAGCACTGGACGGCCTGCGGGTTGAGAATATCAGCGGCAGGGGGGGTGTTCTCCGGTACTTCGCGATGGTCGTTGCGGCGGGGCGGGTCATCCTGCAAGAAGTGGAGACCCCGGATATAAGATCGCCCCTCGGCCATTGCCCGATCCACGATGGCCAGGCGGTGTCCGTCCGTCTGGCGCTTGACGATGGCCACAAGGTTCTGGCCCTCACCGAGCACAGGCACACGATCATCGCCGATCCTCACACCCGCCTGCACGGTTCCCGGCTCGGCCGCATCAAGGTCGATACAAAAGAACGCCCGCGTGCGAAAGGCGGGATTCTCGGCGACGACCTGGCCGCTCGATGAGCCGCTGGGATACATCCCCTCGTCATAGAGCACGACCCACATATCCCGCTTGGCCGCTCCCTCGACGGCCGTTCGCATGAACCGCAGCATGTTGTCGCTCATCCACCCGATGCTCCGCGGCAACCCGGCCCGCGGATGGATGACGAAGCCATAGACCCCGTGCGCGGCGAAATCGTCCATCTGTCGCAGGATTTCCTCGTCGGTGAGGTTGTCGTTCCAGAACCAGAACGGCGCCTGCGAGAACTCGCGTGCCGGCTCCCGCCACGAGTCCATCAGGGCCGACCATTGTCCGTTACCCTGTATCCGCCTGCCGGCTCCTGCGGCCACTGACGGCAGGAGCCACGCCCCGAGCCCGGCTCCGGCGGCCCCGAAAAACGTCCGTCTGTCCATATCACCTCCAACACTACCATCGGCGGGCAACGCACCATCTCCGCCGTCTCAGTCTGGTGTTACGCGGCGCCAGGCGGCCCGTCGCCCGTCTGGTTGGCGGATGGGTCTCTGCTCAAGGCCGCCACCAGTGCGAATGCGACCCACAGGCCGCTGAGGACCACCAGAACTGCCGCTATGACGACCGCGCCGACTATAACCATATCATACCGCCTCTATTTTCCGACTTCGATCCAGCGCGTGGCCGGCGACGTAGGCCGCCACCGACGCCGCCAGGGCCGGCACAATGACAATCGGTGTCTGCATGAACGACGCCTTCACAAAGAGGGCAATCACACCCGCGAGAGCGGCCAGTGTCCCGACGGTCATTGACAGCAGCCCTGCCAGCGGGCGCGGGCGGTCGAGCAGCAAGCCCGCCAGCAGCGACGGCAATATCGCCGCCGCCCAAATCGTGTAGCAAATCAGCAGTCCCTCGATGATGCTCGGGACCATCGGGGAAACCCCCGCCGCAATCAGCGCCATGACAATTGTCGCGACCCGGCCGGTGTGGAGGGCCCGGCGGTCGGATCCTCGCTTCGATTCGGGGGTCAGGTCCCGCGCGAAGGCCACCGCCCCGGCGTTGAGCAGTGCGTCCAGGCTCGACATGACCACCGATACCAGCGCCAGCATCATCAGGGTGTAGCCAGCCGGGGGCACCGCACCGCGGACCAGCACCAGCAACACGTGGTCCTCATCCACATCGGGCGACACCCTGCCTCGGGCCGCAACGCCAATGGCCGCCATGACGGTGAACCAGGCGACACTATAGAGACCTGCCAGTATGAAGCCTCCGCGGCTGACACGGACCGATTGCGAGGCCAGCGCCCGGTTCGCATAAGGAGGGATAAGCGTTTCGCCCAGCAGGAAGGCGATCAGCAGTCCGGCGATCTTCAACGCCGAAGTATTCTCCCAGCCGGCGCGCGTCACCGCCAGGGCCTCCCGCGCGAACGTCGCAGAACCGCCGTCGATCTGAAAGAACACAACCAGAAGCACCACCGGCAGCAGGATAGAGAACAGAACGAACTGAAAGGAGTTCGTGAGAATACTGGCTCGAAGCCCGCCGCTCGTCGTGTACAGCGCCGCCACGCTTACCAGCAGAACCGTTGACGACCACCGTGGCAGGGCCAGCGTATTGCGCACAATCTCACTGCCGGCATAGACCATCACGGCGGCCAGGAACACGCAGATGCCGACCGAGATCGCACCTGCAAACAACTGGCAGCGCCGGTCGTACTTCTGCCCGATGGCGTCACCCAGCGTATGACAGCCATCCAGTGCCCTTAATCGCGGCGCCACAAACATTCCGACCAGGATATTCTGCAGGGCGTACGCCAGCCCAATACCCAGAAACAGGAATCCGGACTGAAATCCTTTTCCCACGAATCCGACGGAGAATCCAGGTCCGACATACGCAGCCGCCAGACTTCCGAAGACCAGCGGCAGTCCGATTCTCCGGCCCGCCAGTGAGAACTCCCGGAATTGGCGCACGGCCCGCGTGCGGAACGCGACCCACGCCAGCACCCCGACAAAACCCGCCACAACGGCCGCCGATCCGACCGAAATCACTGTATACGCACCCCGCTTAGAGACCCGAGTTGTTCAAGCGTCCGTTCGCCTGCGAAGCGATCTCAGTCCGGTTCGTGTTCGCGCTGGAATGTCTCTTCTTCCAGTGCGTTGATCACGGTATTCAACTCCGCCTCCGTCCGAATCCATCCATAGTGTCCGTCCACCAGGAATGCACGATACCAGTGAATCAGATTCCTGGCGAACTCATCGTCCTTGCAGTAGATGCCAAACGAAATCTCCCCCGCGTGCGAGCCGTGTTTCTTCGGTTTGGCCGGGAAGGCCAGCAGAACCGCCGACCGCGACAGCAGGAATTCGATGTCCGACACACGGCTGTTGTAGATGCGAAGCCTGCCGCTCTTGATGGCCTCCGGGTACTTGCGGAACAGGTGTCGCGCCGCGTTGCTGAAACCGGCGACGCTGAGGTTCATCGCTCGATGCACCCGCACATCCGGATAGTCCTCGATGATGCGGTAGAGATCGCTGAGGTAATCCTCCATGGGCATCCGTTCGCCCTCGAACAGCATCACGGTCCACAGTTCGCTCCGCCCGGTGGCGTCCAGTTGCTCGTTGAGCATCAGCCGGGCCACGTCGTAGGTCTCGCGGCGGTTGTGCAGCACCTTTAACTGCCGCTCGATCATCGTCCGGGCCCAGTTCGGGACATCGGCCGGCGTCGATTCGGGCAGGCACACCCCCAGCCGCGTCAGCAACCGCAGGAACTGCTTCTCGGGCGAGCCGTAGAACCGCCGTCCGACGATGCTGCCTACATTGCCGTTGCATTCCATTCCAAATCGTTTGTGGTAGCCGAAACTCAGCCGCTCGACGGCAAAGCCTCGTTCGAGCATGGCCAGCTCCAGGGCGTCGATCAGGGCCACCGCCTGCTTCTCGGGGGCGTTGTCCTTCGAGAGATGGACGTTGGGACACAAGACGATGGTCCGGCGGCCGATCATGTCGGAATGCGCCATGAGTTCCATGACGGCTTCGTTGATTTCCTCCCGCCCATCGTACAACTCGGCACAGACGAAAACGACCACCACATCCTGAAACTCCCGTCGTTCCTGGCGATCCGATATGGTCGCCGGGTCGATCCGGTTGGACGGCCGCCTGTCCTCGAAGTAGCAACTCGAGCAGTGGTGGAATTCCAGAATCATATCTTCTCTTCGGTCTTGTTCCTGACGTCGATCCGCGATCTCGACTCGGATCCGCGATTTCGACGTGTCGATGCCTCGCCCTTCTTCATTCGAGACCCTATACAGGCATCAACACGCGAGATAAAAAGCCCGACGTTCGGGCTCTCCATCCGGTCGCTGAATCCCACCTCGTTCAGTATTCGAACCATTTCGGTCGCCTCCCGGAATTCGGGGGAATCGGCCATGGCCCGGGCCTCGGCCCGCGTCAGCGACTTCAGGAAGTTCGGCAGACACCCGTCTCGCAGTCCGTCGGCGTAATCGACAAGCAGTTCGTGGATATCCCGGTTTTCTTCACTCATGATCCGGCTCCGGCATTATGCTTGCGCATCGGCCTCGCGGCCGTATTCGCTTAACATCTTCTTCAACTTGAGCAAGGTGCGAAACTCCAGCATCTTGACCGCGCCGACCGTCGTCTTGAGTTCGTTGGCGATAGCCCGGTTTGACATGCCTTCCATCCACAGTTCAATGGCGCGACGCTCCCTGGCCTTGAGCTTCGTCAGGGCCTTGCGGAGGATCGCCTTGAGTTCTTCCTGGCTCATCATTTCGAGCGCGCCCAACTCCGGGGCTACGAGGTCCTGCATGTCGTTCTGCGACATGTGCAGGTGGCGGTTCAGCCGCCGGTACACCTCGCGCAGGCGCTTGCGCATGTAATACAGGTAAACCGTGCGCACCAGTTCCTTCTCGGTTTCGACATTCCGCAGCTTCTCCGGGTTCTCCCAGATGTCCGCGTATACGTCTTCGAGTATGTCTTCACATTCCACCTCGTTGCCCAGGTACCGATACAAATACCGCATGAACATGCCGAACGTCTCCCGCACAAACGGCTCCATGGCCCGTCGGCGGCGCTCGGCATCCGGGTCTATCAGTCCTTTCAAAGCGTTCTTCAGCGACCGGTCCATCATCGGTTTTCAGGTTCCGTCTTCTACCCTCGTTACAGCACTTCGGCGCAACGCCACGTTGCTTGTTTCACTGGCCATCCACGTTAAAGGCTAAGACCCGGTATTATACCCGGGTCCGAATGGCCAATCAACCGCGAAATGCACGTCCGAAAACCGATAGTGACGCCCCTGGATCACCGCCCGCGGCGTCTCCAGGGGCCCTTCGGCCGTCATCGGAATCCATAGACCGGTTTCAGTTCCTCCTGTGTGGGCGGGTGTTCACTGTTACGCACCTCATTATTCTGCGGGTCTGCCGCCCTTCAGCCGCGGTCTTCGGTTTGTCGCCTTCATTGTTCAACTGATGGTCTTGAGCTTCCAGCTTCATGGTTTCACCTGTTTACGGCTGGGCCGGCTCAGCCGGAGCCTGTTGGGCGTCCAGCAGCTTAGCGGCCAGGTTCAGCAGGACCGTCGCGGAATGGGTGTTGCGGAGGTCCAGGCTTGCATTCTGCAGGGGCTCGACGGCCGCTTCGGTCTCGCCGATGCCCAGCAGGTGATAACCCATCAGCAACTGCAGGTTCGCATCGAACGGGTACTTCTCGATCTGCGTCTGCAGCGCCTCAATCTGTTCGATCAGCACTTCTTCATCCTTGTAGAGTCCGCGAGGATAGAACACGCCCTCTTTATCGGGTTCGACGTTGGCCAGGGCCTCGCGGAGAACGGCCGCGGATTCAACATACTGGCCCCTGGCGAAGAGGGCCTGTGCATAGGCGAACGGCAGGACCGTATCCTCCGGCGATGCGGTTCGCGCCTCGGCGAACTGGGCGGCCGCCGCCGCGAAATCACCGGCCTCGAACGCCTTGACCGCTTCCTCGAAGTACATATCCGCCGCCGTCACGGGCGCCGGTTCGGCGGGGGCCTGCTGCGCGAGCTTCTCACGCACGTCGGCGAACGTCATATCGTCGGCCGGCTGGATCGTGTTGGTCCCGCCCGAGTAGGCGGCGGCATCGGCATCGCCGTAGTAGTTGTACGTGTAGTAGTTGTACGTGTCGCCGCCGACTTCATACGGCACCGGATAGTAGCCGTACCATTCATACGGATGGCAACCGTACCAGTAGTAGCGCTGGTAGGCGTAGTCCATCGGCCAGTAGCCACCGAGGCTCACGAACACATACTTGCGATGATAGTATGGATACACGTACCGGAACGACCAGCCGGGATAGCCCCAGTAGTATGGGTCGTAGCCCCCGTAGCCGTAGTTGACGACAAACCGGAAGCTCGGCCACACGCTCCAATGGCGGGCATGACCGTATCCGTCGAAGTACGTGTAATGACCGCGGTATCCATGATGGACATCATGCGGGCGGTCTTTCACCCATAGCAAACGCTCGCGTTCAATATGGACGTTGCGCTCGAACGAGCGGTCCATGCGCCGTCCAATGACCTCGCGGCTGTACGATACGTCGCGCACGTCCCGGCGGATGTACTTGACGCCGTCGGGAGTCGTTACGGTGTCGTAGGTGGTGCTGCGGCTGATGTTGCGGACGATGCTGCGCGAGGGCTTCGTATCCTCGCTCAACGCGCTCGGATCCCTTCGGGCCTCGATGCGGTCTCGCAGTGCGCTGACGCGGGTATCGCGGTCGAAGGCCCGTTCCTCGCGGCGTTCATCCAACGCATTCAGTCTGTCCTGCCGATTGCCGTTGAGGGCGTCTCGGCGGGCATCCCGCTGGGCCGCCAGACGGTCCACCACGGACACCGACCGAGTCGAGCTGTCTGAAGTGGCCACTGTCGTTGCGCTCGCGGAAACGTTGTCGGGCGTCCGTCTCTCGGCTATGCGCTGCTGGAGTGCATCGACGCGGGCATCGCGCTCGGCAGTCCGTTCTTCCCGGCGTTCATTCAACGTACCCAGACGCGCGTCTCGGTTTTCCGCCGCGTCGGCCCTGCGGACGTCAACCCGCTCGGCCAGCGTTTCTCGGCGGGCGTCCCGCTGAGCCGCCAGGCGGTCCACCGCAGATTCGCCTGTGCGGCTTGTTACGGCGGACTCGGGCATCGAGCCCGCCAGAGACGCCGTGGTCCGGGTCGTAGCGGGCGCGGCCGTGCGATCCGCGGCCGGGGCTCTATCCGTTGCCGAAGCGCCAATCCGTGCGCCGATTCCCGAACGGCTCTCAAAGGGGCGAACCGTAGGCGACTCGGGTCGAACCGACGCAATCGCGTTTGACCTCACGGGAGAAGCACTCGCACCGGTCCCGATACGACCGCCAATACTGCGTGCGATGCCGCTGCCGGCGGTGGTATCCCGCACGACGCGATCAACGCCTGTGCCGGGCGACCCGGCCACGGCGCCAGTGGCGCCGCCGGCCAGACCGGCCGAGCGTGTCGATTCACGGATGATAACCGGCCGACTGCGGCTGGTTACAGTCTGCGGACTGTTGCCGGCCGCAGACTCCGATCCAATCCGGCTGCCGAGCACGCTACTGCGATTGAGGCCTCCGGTGGCGGGAGAATCGACGGCTATGCCGCCGGGGTTTGTCGTTCGAGAACTTACTACCCTGGATACGCGAGCGTCTGGAGTTGCCGTTGCGGGAGCCGACGGGCTGGAAATCGCCGGACCTGCGTTTTCGACCGACCGTCTGTAAACCGTTGCCGGAGCGCGGGTTGCGCCGGGTACGGATGTGCCGGTGGCCGTAGAGGGCCGTTCAACGCTCACCGGCCCACGAGCAGCAGTGGTTCTTGATGACCTGACGGTCGGCCCACTGCTCGGGGCCGAGACCGGCGCCTGAACAGATGCCCTGGCACTGGCTGGAGCCGATACGCGGGCATTACCTACTGGATTACTGGGCTGGCTCGATGCTCGATTGGCCATCGCGCGAGACTCGGCCACACGAGCTGCGCCGGCACTGACCCTGGGGCTTGCGCTGACTGGCGGCGCCGAGCGGGTGCTCGGCGTTGCCCTTGGAGCGCTCGCTCGTGCCGTTGCAGGCGGGGCGCTCTGTCGAGATGCCTGGGCGGCGGCCCCCCTGGAGGCCCCTTGTGAGGAACGTGCCGCTCTGGCGGCCAGAAGCGGCTCTGCCGCCAGGCCAACGGCCAAGACCAAAGCCGCCAAGCCCCCGATGAACCGCCATTCCATTCTTACCGTTGCCATGATAGCCTCCTTCCTCCGACGCGGCCGAACCGGCCCGCCGGAACATAGCTATCCTGCGAAAAATGTGTCTTGCCCGTATGTACTTGCCCGGGTGCAGGCAAAAAGTGCCTGTTTCCATAGACTTATAGGCGTTCCAACGCCCACCAGTCACACAGAAACCCGTTAGAAAGCCCGATGGAACGCGAAAAACACGCTCTGCGGGCCACCTTGTGGGGTTTGACGCCGATCCGCCGGCGTTTGGGCCCGGGCCGGTTGCCGGTTCGGTCGTCGCCGACGCCAAATTTCGGGTACGGCAGGCTTGCAAAAGGCCTTGGTCCGACTAGAATTGACCCATCCCGCCCTTGGGCGGGGAGATTGAATGTGTCCGTAACACCCGGTCCTGACTGTGTGCTCAGACAGGTTGCCGGCCGGGTCTGAATTGCCCAAGAACTAGCTGAAGGGAACCGTATGGACTTCGCACTACTTGATTGGGTCGCAATCGTTGGGTACTTCTTAATCCTCTTTAGCTTGGCCGTCTGGGTGATTCTGCGGACGAAGGACACGGCCGACGACTACTTCCTGGCCGGTCGCAACCTGGGCTGGTTCGTCATCGGCGCCTCCATCTTTGCCAGTAACATCGGAAGCGAACACATCGTGGGGCTGGCCGGTTCGGGCGCCACGGATGGCGTGGCCATGGCCCACTATGAACTCCATGCGTGGTGTCTGCTGGTGCTGGCCTGGGTCTTCGTGCCGTTCTACATGCGGTCGAAGGTATTCACCATGCCGGAGTTCCTGGAGAGGCGGTTCTCCGCGTCCAGCCGGTGGGTGCTGTCGCTGATCTCTCTGGTGGCCTATGTATTGACCAAGATCGCCGTGGGGATATTTGCCGGTGGGGTGGTTTTTGGGGCCCTGCTTCCGGAACTGCATCTGGACCTCGGTTTCGTGGACCTGGACAGCTTCTGGGTAGGGTCGATCATCGTCATCGTCCTGACCGGGCTGTATACGGTTCTCGGCGGCCTGCGCGCCGTGGCCTACACCGAGGCGCTGCAAACGGTCATTCTGGTCATGGGCTCAGCGCTGGTGACCTTCTTCGGTCTACGGGCGCTTGGCGGGTGGGAGGCCCTCAGGGAGACCGTGGGTTCGGAGATGTTCAATCTCTGGAGGCCGTTGGTTCCCGAGGGCGTTGACGGCACATGGGCCCCCGTGCGGGAGACGGGGCGCATGGCGTGGTATTTCAACGACAACTACCCCTGGATCGGCATGTTGTTCTGTGCGCCGATCGTCGGACTTTGGTACTGGTGTACGGACCAGTACATTGTCCAGCGTGTGCTGGGCGCTCCGAGCGAGCGTCAGGCCCGCCGTGGCTCCATCTGTGCGGCGTTCTTCAAGCTGCTGCCGGTTTTCATCTTTATCATTCCTGGCATCATCGCCTTTGCCCTGGCCAAGACCGGGGCGGTTCCCGCGATGAAAGCGGCGATGTTCGACGCCAACGGGCAGTTGCTGCGAGATGAAGGCCAGAAGGCCTTCCCGCTGCTGGTGGCCCACGTGCTGCCGGCGGGCGTTCGGGGTATCGTGGTGGCCGGTCTGCTTGCGGCGTTGATGAGTTCTCTGGCCGGCGTCTTCAACGCCTGCGCAACGCTCTTTACGATGGACTTCTATGACAAGCTGCGCCCGGGTGCTTCCCAACATCAGTTGGTCTGGATGGGTCGCGTCGCCACGGGAGTGATGGTCTTGATCGGTCTGCTGTGGATACCGGTCATCCGTGGCGGAAAGGGTCTCTACGATTACCTGCAGGGCGTCCAGGCGTATCTTGCGCCACCCATTTTTGTGGTTTTCTTCCTGGGCGTCTTCATCAAGCGGGTCAACGCCAAGGGCTGTCTGGCGGCTCTGATCACGGGTTTTGCGATGGGTCTGTTCCGTCTGGCGGTGGATACGCCCGTGAAGCTCAAGACGGGCTTCTCTTACGCCGAAGGCTCGTTCTTCTGGGTTGTCAACAATACGTTCTTCCAGTACTACAGCCTGCTCATCTTCCTCGTCTGTATTGCCGTCATGCTTGTTGTCAGTTACATGACCGCGGCTCCGAGTTATGAGAGGCTTCAGGGCCTGACCTACGCTACGCTCACGGCCGAGGACCGCCGACAGTCGAGGGCGAGCTGGAACTACGTGGACCTCCTGGTCACCGGCGTGGTTCTGGCGATTATCGCCACGGCGTACGTCTACTTCAGGGGATGATAAGAAAAGGAGTCTGCCCATGCCGTACACCATCGGTTTGGACTACGGAACCAACTCCGTACGGTGCCTCATTGTCGATACAGCCAACGGGCGCGAGTTGGCCGCCGCCGTCTGGGAGTACGAGACCGGCGATGCCGGAATTGTCCTGGACGAGGCCGACCACAATCTGGCCCGCCAGAACCCCGCCGACTACGTCAAGGGTATTGAGGTTACCGTTAAGCAGGCGCTGACGGCCGCCAAGGTTGCCGACACGTCCTTCAAGCCGTCGCGGGTCATCGGCATCGGCGTAGACACCACGGGCTCGACCCCGCTGCCGGTGGACAGAGACGGCGCGCCGCTGAGTATGTTGCCCGCCTTCAGGGGCAATCCCAACGCCATGGCCTGGCTCTGGAAGGACCATACCGGCTATGCCGAGGCCGCCGAGATTACGGCCCTGGCCGCCAAGATGCACCCGGAGTACCTGGCCAAGTGCGGTAGTACGTACTCATCCGAGTGGTTCTTCAGCAAGATTCTGCACTGTCTGCGGGTGGACCCGGCGGTCTTCGATGCGGCCTACACATGGATCGAGTGCTGTGACTACATCCCGGCCGTGCTGACCGGCACGATGCGCCCCGGACAATTCAAGGCCGGGCGATGTGCCGCCGGGCACAAGGCCATGTTCAACGAGCAGTGGGGGGGCTACCCCGCGCGGGGTTTCCTTGCGAAGCTCGACCCCAAACTGGGCGTCCTGCGCGACCGTCTGCCCGACAAGACCTACACCGTGGAGACGAAAGCCGGCGACCTGACGGCTGAGTGGGCCGAGAAGCTGGGCCTTCCCGCCGGCATCCCCGTGGCGGTAGGGGCCTTTGACGCGCATCTCGGGGCCGTCGGCTCCGGGATCGCGCCGGGTAAGCTCGTCAAGATCATCGGCACCAGCACCTGCGACATGCTTGTCGCCCCCAATACCCAGGACCTGCCCGATATTCCCGGCATCTGTGGCATCGTGGATGGGTCGATTCTGCCGGGGTGCTTCGGGCTTGAGGCGGGCCAGTCGGCTGTCGGCGACATCTTCAACTGGTTCGTCAACTACATTCAGCCCGGCGGTTCGCAGGCCGGCTCACACGAGGCCCTGACCAAGAAGGCCGCCACACTGAGGCCGGGCCAATCCGGCCTGCTGGCTCTGGACTGGAACAACGGCAATCGCACCATTCTCGTCGACCAGCGCCTCACCGGCTTGCTGCTTGGCCAGACGCTGCACACCCGTCCGGAAGAGATCTACCGCGCCCTCGTCGAGGCGACCGCTTTCGGGGCGCTGACCATTATCAACCGCTTTGAGGAATATGGGGCCAAGGTCAAGGAAGTCATCAATTGCGGCGGCATCGCCGAGAAGAATCCAATGCTCATGCAGATCTACGCCGATGTGACCGGCCGCGAGATGAAGATCTCCCGCTCGGCCCAGACCTGCGCCCTGGGTTCGTGCATTGCCGCAGCCGTTGTTGCGGGCAAATCCGCGGGCGGGCACGATAGTTTCGCCGCCGCCCAGTCCGCCATGTGCGGCCTCAAGGAGACGACCTTCAAACCCATCGGTGCAAACCGCGAGATTTACGCGAAGGTATACGCCCTCTACAAGCAGCTCCACGACGCATTCGGCCTGCGCAGCGCCTCCGGCGCTCTGGCCAACGTGATGAAGGATCTGCTCGCCATCAAGGACGCCGCCAACGCCTGAGGCCGTCATGCTCGAAGCTCTCAAGAACGACGTCTGCAACGCCAACCTCGAACTGCCGCGTCGCAACCTCGTCATCTACAGTTGGGGCAACGTCAGCGGCATCGACCGTGAAAAAGGCCTCGTTGCCATCAAGCCCAGCGGCATCGACTACGATGACCTGACGGCCGACAAGATCGTCATCGTGGACCTGTCCGGCAGGAGGGTCGAGGGCGACCTCAATCCCTCGTCCGATACGCCCACGCACCTGGAACTGTATCGCCGATTCGGGGGCATCGGCGGCGTCTGCCACACCCACAGCCCACACGCCACCATCTGGTCCCAGGCCTGCCGCGACATACCGTGTTTCGGCACCACCCACGCCGACCAGTTCTATGGCGCCATCCCGGTCACCGCGCCGCTGACCGAGGAAGAGATTGCGTCCGAATATGAGTTGAATACCGGCAAGGCCATCGTCGCCCGTTTTGGCGGCCTGGATCCCATGCAGATGCCCGCGGTGCTCGTCGCCAACCACGGTCCCTTTACCTGGGGCAAGACGGCCGCGGCCGCGGTTGAATCCATGGTCATCCTCGAACAGACCGCCGCGCTGGCTCTGGGAACCATCACCATAGACGCGGCCCGGCCGCCCATCGCCCAGACCCTGCTCGACAGACACTTCCTGCGGAAGCACGGGCCGGGTGCCTACTACGGGCAGAACAGAGAAACGCTCCGAGAGCCCTTATCTCCGGAGCATGGAACTGGGTTGAAATGACTTGGGTAGCTGAGGAGTTCGAAGATGTTGACGGCCTTCTCGAAAGGCTTCACGCACTGTGTGCGAATACGAATGAAGATATGGCAGCGTGTCGGGGTCAGGCTGACAGCAATTGGCCCCTTGAAGCATCTATTGACAGGCTCCAAGCCCCCGACTCTGATTACCACACAAGGCTTGCCGAGGAACGTGCCATACTCCATAAGTTTTGGGTTAGATCTGAAAAGTACTTGGGCGCAAATGAGCGAGACCGTGTTGAGGGGCACCTTGCCAAGAACAGCATCTCAGCGTGGCCCGTCTTACAACACTATCGCGCACCCACGCGACTTCTGGACTGGACGCGTTCTCCGTATGTTGCCCTGTATTATGCAGCCATTCACCGCCATGAGAGAGATGGCACCGTGTGGTGGTTCAAACACAAGCCATTCGAGGACGGTGTCGATCGAAGATGGGACCTGTATCACATGAATCGCGATCCCGTCACGCGAGCGGTGAATCTGAGTGACACTGCCTTTAACCCCGACGGGCCCAAGTGGATCTCCATTCTGGAATGTGCTCCAAAGTTTCACAGGATTGAAGTTCAGCAGGGCTTTTTCACCGTTGCCGGACGGTTAGGTTTGAACCATGCGGAGCTAATCGAGGACGTTATGTCAGGCGCAAAATCCGGTGCGCAGAGTCCGCAATATGGGAAGATCATAGTGAGAGCCTGGCTGAAGCAGCCTATTCTTGACCGACTGAAGACCATGAATATACATTCACGCAGCCTCGACTATCCCGGCGCGGATCTCGTTGGCAAGGAACTCAGCCGGGAGTTGGAGGAAGCTCGTCGCTGCGCCAGTATTGAACGAAAGAGGAGTTGAAACGATGAGGTCGCTCAACAGCCGACGTAGGGTGTGCAACTTGTT
>DDXG01000164.1 GCA_002347125.1 Phycisphaerales bacterium UBA2266 | reverse complement strand
CACGATGGCGTCGTCCACCACGATACCCAGCGCAATGATGAACGCGAACATCGATATCATGTTGATTGTCACGCCAAGCATCGGCAGGAAGAGGAAACACCCCAGGAACGAAATGGGAATCCCCATCGTCACCCAGAACGCCAGCCGGAACTCCAGGAACAGCCCCAGCAGCACCAGCACCAGCGCCAGACCTATTGCGGCGTTCTTGAGCAACAACTGCATCCGTTGCCGGTAAACATCCGAACGGTCGTTGTTGATCACCCACTCGATCCCCGGCGGCAGGTCCTTCTCGATCTCCACCATCGCCTCTCGCACCGCCTTCGACACCCCGGTCGGCGTCTGCTTGCCCACGCGGAACACCTCCAGCCCGACCGCCGGCTTGCCATTATACGAGGCGTACCGGTGCTCCTCCTCAAACGTATCCAGCACCTGTGCGATGTCCCCCAGCCGCAGCACGGACCCATCCGCCGTCGTAATCAGCGGAATCGTCGCGAACTCCCCCGCCCAGTACTTGCGCTCGCTGACCCGCAGCAATATATCGCCGCCCTCGGTCTCCAGCATCCCCCCCGGCACCTCCACCGACGTCTGACGCACCCGTTCGGCCACCTGCTCCAACGTCAGGTTGTACATCCGCAGCGTGTCCTGGTCAATCTCCACCGCCACCTCGTACAGCCGCACCCCCTCCAGGTCCACCTGCGTAATCCGAGGGTCCTGCAGCAGGCGGTCCCGAACCTGCTCGGCCACCTCCCGCAACACCCACTCGCTGGCGTCTCCGTACAACTGCAAGTCCAGCACCTCGAGCCGCCGCATTACGAGACTGACCTCCGGCTCCTCCGCATCCAGCGGAAATGTGATAATCCGGTCAATCTCCTGCTTGATGTCCTGGTAGACGCGCTGGTCGTCCGCGCTGGCCTCCAGCTCCACCATCACCGTCCCGCTGCCCTCGCGGGCCGTCGCCGTGATCTCCTTGATCCCCTCCAGGCTGCGAATCCGCTCCTCGACCGCCAGAATGATCCCCTTCTCAATCTCCTCCGGGCTGGAGCCCGGATAGGCCACACGGATCATCACCATGTCCAGATCGAATTCGGGGAAGACCTCCTGCTTGATGTTGCGGGCGACCATCAACCCGCCGATCAGCAGAACGACCATGAGCAGGTTCGGCGTAACGCGGTTGCGCGTCATCCACCCGATGATCCCCATCCCCAGGTCCTCGCCGTGATGGCCGTGGCCCGTCATGATCCGCTCCTCCGGTCGCCCGACCGCGGGCCCTGCCCCCCGCCGGCGCCCGTGTCGCCGCCGGCCGGGCCCGAACCACCGTCCAGCCGCAGCGGCATCCCGGCCACCGGCGCCGCGATGTCCGTCGTCACCAGCCGATCGCCCTCGACCACTCCGCCCGATACATAGACCGTCTCCTGCCCCCGAAACGCCACCTCCACCGGCCGGATATCCAGCTCATCCTTCTCATTCATGATCCACACCGCGTCGCCCTCCCGAAAATACGGCCGCGGAATCTCAAACACGTCCGTAAGCCGACGCCCCTCGATCTCCGCGCTGACGTACGAATCCAGCAGCAGCTTCGGCCTGCCCTGATTCTCCGGCTTCAAGCACAGTGGATCATCCACCAGCACCAGCAGCTTCGCCATCTGGCCCTGCCGTTCCACCTCCCCGTACAGACGCAGCACCCGCCCGGTGCGCACGTTGTCCGCCCCCCACGCCAGCGGATTGTGCAGCGTCACATCGGAGCCGGCCTGCCCGTTCGCCCGCGGGATGGCCAGCCACGCAAGCTGCCCGATCGGGACTTTCACCTCCACCCACGCCTCGTCCGTCGCAATCAGCGTCACCAACGGAGCGTTCGACGAGACCGTCGCCCCCAGGTCCACGTGCCGCTGCTGCACAACCGCGTTGAAAGGCGCCGCGATCTCGCACCGGCCCAAATCGAGCTGGGCCTTCTCATACGCCGCCTGCGCCGACTCCAGAGCCGCCTCGGCCGCCGCCAATTGAGGCTCCCGCAGCACCAACTCGCGGTCCTGCTCGAGGAGCACCTCCCCCAGTATTTCGTACTCCTGACGGGACACCGCCTGGTTGCCGTGCTCCGCCTTCAAATCCCGCTGAGCCCGCACCACATCGGCGTGACGCTGCTTGACGAGAATCTCGTAATCACGCCGGTCGATCCCGATCAGCTTCTGTCCGGCCTTGACCGCCGTCCCAGGCACCACGTACTCCGAGACCTCCACGATTTTGCCCGAAACCTGCGGCTGCAGAGTCACCTCCTGCGCCGGGATCACCTGCCCGTTCTGCTTAACCGTCACCGTGTGCGCGGACTTCTTCAATTCGACCGCCTCCACCAACCGCGCCTGCCGGGGCGGTTTGGCCCGCGCGGCCGTCGGACTGGTCGCCAGCAGATGCTTGTACGCCAGCGTCGCCCCAAAGACCACCACGCTCGCCGCGATCAAACGGACCACTGCGCTGACCAGCATCCGCACGATGCCGGGCCGACCCGTCCGCCTCGACTTGCCCTTCTCACTTGTTGTCATGGACTCACCTGTGCATTACCTGAATCACCCCTCGTGGCGAGGGCGTCCCGCCCTTGTGTGCCGCGGGCATCCTGCCCGCGGTTGTCGATCACCAACGCATCCTCCGCGTCCTTCACGTCCTCGGCGTGCTCCGCGGTAAAGTAATCGCCTGCTGTGCCCGGCCGCGGCTTGTCCCACGCGCCGGCCGTCGCCCGATACAGGTCAATCCGCCGCCCGATCAACGTCCGCCGCGCCGTCACCTCGCTGCGCTCCAGGGCCTGGAGCGACTGCAACGACTCCAGTACCCGTATGTAGTCGACCTGCCCCTTCATGAACGATTCCCGGTTGCGCTCGTATGTCTGCCGGGCCAGTTCGAGCTGCTCCCGGATACTGCTCAGAAACATCGCCTGCTGGCGCTCCTGCGACAGCGCCGTCTCCACCTCCGCCAGAGCCTCCAGGACCGTGCCCGACCACCCATGGACGCGCTCCGAGACAATCGCCCGCTGACGCTCCACCTCAGCCTTGCGCAGGCCGGCGTCGAACACCGGCCCGGCCACGTTCGCCGCCAGCGTCGTCAGCCAGTCCCTGAACAAATCTCTCACCGGCGCCCCGGAGAACGTCGAGACCCCCGCCGACAGACTTAACCGCGGATACTGGTCCGCAATCGCCGCCGCCAGCCGCTGGTCGGCCGCCTGCAATTGCCGGTATCCCTGCCGGACATCCGGCCGACGCCACAGCACCTCCGTCGGCAACCCAACCGCCGGCAGCTCTCCAACATCCGCCAGACCCACCGGCCGATCACCCCAGGCCAACTCGGGCGTCCGACCCAGCAGTGCCGCCAGCCGATACTGCAACACCTCTACCGTCTCCTGCGCCGCGATCAACTGGCTCTCCGTCGACGCCACCAACTGACGCTGGCGAAGCACATCCGCCGCCCGCGCGACGGCGTTACGAAACTGAACCGTCACAATCTCCAGAACATCTTTGTTGGCCGCAATCTGGGCCTGGGCGATCCGCACCTGCGCCTGCGCCTCGCCCAGTTGATACCACGTAGAGGCCACCGACGCCGAAATCGTGATTGCCGCCGTGTCTACCGCCTCCTGCTGGGCCTCCACATCCAGCCATGCCGCCCGCCGCGTCGACGCCAATTCCCCCCACAGGTCCACCTCATAACCGGCCGCCAGACCCAGCGAATGCGCCTGCGTCTCCGTCGTGCCCGTGGCCTTCGCATCCCGCCGCGACGTCGAAGCCGATCCCGTCCAGTCCACCCACGGCCACACCGTCGCCTCCGCCCGCCTGGCCACCGCCTCCGCCTGCGCCAAGCGATCCCATGCCGCCTGAAGGTCGAAATTACCCCCCAGCGCCTCGTCCACCAGACCGTTCAATTGCCCATCGTCGAAATGCTCCCACCACCGCTCCACCATCGGCCGGGTCCCCGACACGGAAAACGTCTCCGGAACCGCCACCGGCAAGATCGGCTCCTGCACCGCCCGGCGGCAGCCGCCGCCCATCGTCACAAAAACCCCAGCAAGAATACTGTTCAGTAGTGCCTTATTCATGTACGGCCCACAACTATCCTTGAAATCCTTACAACTTACCGGTGTTTTGACGCATTGGATAGGCGCTGCCTGCAAAAAACTCCTGGGCTTCCATCCCTGCCGGGGCCTCGTCCCCCGTCCGTGAGCCCATGCCCCAGCCACTAACCACCAGCCAGCCCGGTCCGGATCGAGGCATGAACGTCTTTCAGCACCGGATACAGACGCTCAAACGTGTCAAGCCACTGCCCATACCGCTGCGTGAGCCTCAAATCCGGCTCGTAGACGCACCCGGGCCTGTAGACTGTATTATACGCATGGCGGACGTCCTTGTACAGCCCCACGCCCACACCCGCCAGAATCGCCGCCCCCAGCGGCGTCGGTTCCTCAATCTCCGGCGTCTCAATAGGTTTTCCAATCATGTCCGCCTTGTTCTGCATCCAGAACGCATTCCGTGTCGCCCCGCCGATGGCCACGAATTTTTCCGGCCGCATACCCAGCGCCGCCTCCAGCCCCCGCACGATTTGCACGAACTGATAATCCAGCCCCTCGATCATCGCCCGAAGCATATCCCCACGGCTTACAATGTTCCGCAGCCCCACGAACGCCCCCATCGACTGATGGTCCACCACCGGACAATGGCTGCCCGACATGTGCGGCAGGAACATCACGCTATTGGCCCCAGCCGGCGAGGCCTCAGCCTCCGCCATCAACTCCTCCCTCCCCCCGGCCTCCCCGCCACGGTCGCGATGGACGACGGACGATGGACGACGGACGCAGCCCCGTAGGGTGGGCAAGTGTCGTTC
>DDXG01000081.1 GCA_002347125.1 Phycisphaerales bacterium UBA2266 | reverse complement strand
TGCCCTACCGCGTGGTTTGTGTCTGTACCGGCGACTTGGGGCGGGGACAGGCGAAGAAGTACGACATCGAGGCCTGGATGCCGTCGCGCGGCGGCTACTGCGAGACGCATAGCGCCAGCAAGTTCTTCGAGTTCCAGGCCAGGCGGATGAACCTCCGCTACAAGGACCCCGCGACCAAGCGCAACCTCTTCTGCCACACGCTCAACAACACGGTCATCGCCGGCCCGCGTATCCTGATCCCGCTCCTGGAACTCTATCAAAACGCCGACGGCTCGGTGACAGTCCCGCAGGTCCTGCGCCCCTACATGGGCGGCAAAGAGCGCATCACCGGCTGACGCATCGCGACATCCTTGTGCCGTCAACGGCGTAGCGGGGCGACGTTTTCCGTGTTTGTCCGCATAATCCAGCTTGAGTCGGATACGACGGAGGTGTATTCTATGCGCCCGTGGATGACATCAGGAAAAGACTTGAGCAGATTGATCGTGAACTGGCGGGGCCGGACGTTGGCGGGCGGCTGACCGGGGCCGCGCCGCTGGTTCCGTTGGCGGTCGGTCTGATGGTGGGGATTGTCCTGGCGGACCGGACCGTCCTGCCATTGTGGGCGTGGCTGGGGGTCTGCGGGGCGGCCACCATTGCGACGGTGGCGATATTCACCGCGCAGAGACACTCGCCTCGGCCGCTCGTTCTGGCGTGCATCGCCGGCATAGGATTCGCGGGCCTGGGGGCGGTGCGGCACGTGAGCCACGAGCAGCCGCCGGCCAATGACATCAGCCGGCTGGTCGGTGACAGGCCCATACCGGCCGGCATCCGGGGGCTGGTGATTACCGAGCCGCGGATCAACCGCTACCCGAACTGGGCCTTCGCACGGTTCAAGCCGACCAGCCCGCCGGCAAGCTGCTATCTGGCTGTAACGGAGATCGAAGGCCGCGACGGCTGGGCGAGCGTTGCGGGGGTGGTCCGGGTGCAGATGTCTCAGGCGGCCCTGGATGTCCGGGCGGGCGACCGCGTACAGGCGTACTGCATCCTGGGGCGGTTCTCGCCGCCGGGCAATCCGGGCCAGTTCGATACGGCGGCGTATATGGCGCGCCGCGGTGTATATGTCGCGGCAAGCATCGAGTCGGCCGACGGCATCGAGAGGTTGCCCGCCGGGCGACAGGGCGGGTTCCTGCGATTCCGTTGGCGGCTGCGGCGGCTGGCGGCCAACGCCCTGCTGGGCGATCAAGACATGGAGAACCCGTCCGTGGGTCTGCTCCAGGCACTGCTGCTGGGCTACCGGGCCGACATCGACGGCCGGACCTACGAGGCGTTCCGACGGACCGGACTGCTGCACTTTGTGAGCCTCTCCGGGCTGCACATGGCCGTTGTGATTGGGGCCGTGTGGTGGCTGTGCAAGACGGCGGGGCTGCTGCACCGGGGCCGGGCCGTGGTGTGCCTGGCGGCTATTGTGCTGTTCGTCATGGTCGTGCCTTCCCGGGCGCCGACCCTGCGGGCGGCCGTCATTGCGGCGGTGTTTTGCTCGGCGATGCTGTTCCGGCGGCGTCCGGACGCCTTCAATACGCTTGCTCTGGCGGCCATCATTCTGCTGCTGGTGCGGCCCTCACAACTCTACGAGGCTGGCTGGCAGTTGTCGTTTTCCACGGTACTGGGGATACTGCTGTTCGCCGACCGAATTGGGGACGCCCTGCACCGGCTGACGGGCCAATGGTTGCCGGCGGACAGCGACCGGGGCGGCCGGTGGGCGGTTCGGATCGCTCGTGGGCTTACTGCGCGGGCCCTGATGCTGCTGGCGGTCGGCATCTCCGCGTGGCTGGGCGGCGTGGGTGTGATGTTGTACCACTTTCATGTGATTACACCGCTGGCGGCCCTGTGGACGGTGCTTGTCTTCCCATTCGTGGCCGTCACACTGGTCGGGGGCTTCATCAAGATGCTGCTGGCCGGGCTGCTGCCGACGGTCGCCATGGCGCTGGGGACGGTGCTCAACGGAGTGGTGCGGTTGATGATCCTGTTTGTCAAGGCGTTCGCATCCGTGGACGTCCTTGACATTGGCACGGGCCGTGTGCCGGGGCTGGTCATTGTGTGGTTATACGTCTGCATCGGGGTAATCGGCTTTGCCCGTCTCAGACCCGCCTTGAAGCGCGCCCTCGTCGCCGTGTTGCTGCTATCGCTGGTCACGGTGATCGGTCTGGTCAAGTACGGCAACACGTTCCGGCCGGACCTGGTGGTGACGTGTCTCGATGTTGCTCACGGGCAGGCGATCCTGATCCAGCCGCCGGGCCGAGCGAATATCCTGTTTGACGGCGGCTCGCTGCATCGCGGCGACCCCGGCGGGCAGATTGTCAATCCGGCCCTGGACTACCTCGGCGTTACGCGGCTCGATGCGGCTGTCGTCAGTCATAGCGACGTGGACCATCTCAACGGCCTGGTGGAGGTGGCCCAGCGATTCCCCATCGACCGCGTCTATGTGGGACGGGAATTCCTGGGCAAGGCGGAGGCGTGGGGCGCCGCCATGTATCTGACGGAGCAGTTGCGTCGAATGAAGGCCCCCATCGAGCCGGCGCCTCGCCGGTTGTATGAAGACCCGCGCTGCCGCATTTCGATTCTGTGGCCGCTGGATGAGGACGCCGAGGCCCTCAGCGAGAACGACCGCTCGCTGGTGTGCCT
>DDXG01000275.1 GCA_002347125.1 Phycisphaerales bacterium UBA2266 | reverse complement strand
CGCCACGAGTACCCGCATGTGCCGCCTCAGCCGAAGGGCATCTTGCCCTCGGCCAGCACATCGCCCGATGAACCGACGAGCCGAATCTGCGGATCCAGTGTCTCATATCGCTGATACGGCGTCCCATCGGGCATGTCCACCGGTTCGCCCGTCTTCCTGGACATGTCCTCGATGCCGGCGATCAGGACGTCGAGCTTGGGGTCCCGAAGGATCGCCTGAACCCTCAACTCCTGTCCCGGTCTGACCGTCTCGGCGGGCGCCGGGCTCTTGAAGACAACCTGCGGCTTATCCGACAGGCTCAGGCGACACGATTCATCCTTGCGGATACTGATCCCGAAGACCTGGGGTTTGACCGGATCGCCCGGATTCAACTGTTCGGCCGCGAGCGCTACGCGAACCGAGCCGATCTCGAGCGACAACCGTATGGGTTTGTAGTCGCCCACGGGGATGCGGACGGCACGGCCGACCTGCTCACATTCGGCCAGATCAACCATCGCGTCGTGGCTTACCAGCCACCCCAACCGCACGGGCGATTCCCCGACCTCCAGCGCTCCGAAATCCCCTCGGTATCGTCGGACACGAATCTCATCGCCGCCGGGGCTGGGCTCAAAGCGATACCACCGGCCCTCGATGTTCCGCCACAGACAGACCAAGGGGATCGATTCCGCCTTCTGCCCTAGAAGCAGGTAGGTGGCGGGACGGTCATAGCGGCCGGTCAGCAGGTTCGCCTGCGTCAGCAGCACATCATGCTCCTTGCCCGCCACCATCACCTTGCCGCACCTGGCCGTCGGACATAGAAAGCTCACTATCCCCCCCGAATTGGGCCCGTAGATCATCAGGCGCGGAATGACCTTCACAGGCCAGGGGCCAGTCCCATCTCGGTACTGAACGTCGAAGGCGATCTCCTCGAACCACGTCTGTTCCATACCATCCGATACCTTCAAGCCCTTCGGCGGATTGGCCGCCACCTTCACCGGCGCATCGTTCGTCAGGTCGAGATCGTGATTGCGGTCGAAATGCAGCCGGTCGTAGCCCTTGCCCGTCCCCTCGGATTCGTCCACCGCGAAATGGTAATTCGTGCCCGCCCCGTAATCCACCAGACTCATATCGACGGTCAACATCCCGTAAAACGGCTTGTCTGACTTAAACGCCGGGTACGCCTTGACCTGCCAGTCAGGCTCGCCATGGCTGGTCGAGCGCGCATACGCGCCGCTTCGGAGCATGTCCGCCATGGGCCCCTCGTAATCGAACACCGACACCTCATCGAGCCTGAACACTCGCCCGCCGCCGCGCTGCCCGGCCGACGCCAAGCTGCTGAACATCCCCCAACACCCCGCAAACGCCAGCATCCATCCAATCGCAAGCCGTCTTGTCGCCATCGCAGGCAACCTCCATACGCAAACACCAGAGTCAGAACGTCCGCAGCCGAACAAGACCGGCGGCCGCCGGCACGCCAGTATAAGTGCAATGCCCCACCGGCGGTCACGCAATTTCGCCGGATTACCCTCAGAAGGGTGATTTTCACGCATCCGCCCGTTGAAATAGCCTTGATGGCCAGCCCGGTCATGTGGTAGACTGCTGTCAGGCGCCGGGTCTGTCATTGCCAGGAGTCAAACGCGGATGGTCAAGAGAATACTCATCACCGCCGGACTGATGGTTCTGCTGGGTGGGGTCTGTATCCTCGCCCTGGCCGGCGACGAGCCCGCCCCTGCCGCACAGCCGGCCGCGGACAGGGTGAACCTGCGAATCCTCTATGTAGGCCAACCGCGATCTCCGCGTCAGAAGGACTTCACCGCCTTCCTTAAGGCCCATTTCACCGCCGTTCGCACCGCCGACCTGGTGAACTTCGATTTCTCTCGCAGCGACGACTTCGATGTGACCGTCTTCGATTACGATGGCGATGGCTTCAAGGCCCCCCGGCCGCGCCTGCCGGACGGTTTCTCCCGGCCGGTCGTCACGGTCGGCGTCGCCGGCGGCCTGATGAGCAGCAACTGGGGTCTCAAGACGGGCTATTTGTGAAACTGCATGGGCGATGCGGCTCATGCTGAGTCGTTCCGACACGAGGTCTTCAACAAGCCTTTCACCATCCGCCCCCGCACGGAAGACCGCCCGACCCCCGACAATTACCGCCGTTTCCCCGACGGGGATGAGCTGCCAGAGACTATGAAGGTCTGGCTCGTTCAGCGGACGGACAAGACCTATGGCGGCGTGGTGGCCCGGGCCTATGGTTTCGCCGATTCACCGGACGCCGAGATCCTTGTCAAAGGGTTCAACCAGGGCAAGGAGTACGGGGCCGCGGCCGTGAGCCGCCACGGCAACTTCCTGCAATGGGGCTACTCGGCGTCGCCGTCGCAGATGACCCGACCCGGCCGCAGGCTCTTTCTCAACAGCATCGTGTACATCAGCCGCTTCAACGGCAAGAAGCCGCTGATTCGCGTCCGTGCGGATGACCGCACCAACGTCCTGCGGCTGGCCAACGTCATTACCCGCATCAGCGGAGACAAACGGGAGTTCTTTGAACGGACCTTCCCGGCGGAGCTATGGGATCAATATGGCCAGGACCCGGCAGGTCTGACGGCACTCTACCGAGAGAACCGTGAATTCGTCTACCATGACAAGGTCTTTCGCATCGACAGCCAGCTCAAATCCCTCGGTCTGAAGTCCAATCGGACTCTCGATACACTTGAAGCCCTCGTCGCCATGCTCGCCGACACCGGCAAAGCCGCCGCCGCCCGCACCCTCCTGACCCGCTACACTGCCGAGACCTTCGAGAGCGCTGAGCAATGGCAGACCTGGCTCGTTGAGAGCAGGCCCCGAATCTACTTCACGGACACCGGCGGATACAAGTTCCTCGTCGCACCGGAAGGCTACAACGTGGATTAGCCCTCTTGGGCCCGGCCAGTAATGTCCGAGAATAACCGCCGCGCCGGCACCGGGCCAAGGGCCGCTGCGGTGGGCAACGGCATGGCAGGCACCGGTGCCCGGTTGTTGCCCCGGCCGATTCTCCCGCCGGGTCGAGGGTGGATCTCCCGAGCCGCCCATGCCACTTGGGCTGCCCTGTCCGACGCAAAAAAAGCGGCCGGTGGCAAAAATGCCCTTGAAAAGCATGACCCATTCTGCGATAATACGGGTTTCGACCGGGTGGCAACCCATAGGTTGGTGCGCCGGCGGTCGGCGATTCCCCGATAGCTCAATCGGTAGAGCGAGCGGCTGTTAACCGCTAGGTTGTAGGTTCGAGTCCTACTCGGGGAGTTTGGAAATCGCGGGTGGTCCATTTTGGGTGTACGTGCTTGAGAATCCGGTGGGGCGATTCTATGTGGGTTCGACGGGCGATCTGCCGGAGAGGGTCAAACAACACGGTCCATCCTCTGCCGATTACGATGGCTCGAAGTACACTCACAAGAACGGCCCGTGGGAACTGGTCTACTATGAGAGCTGCTCCACTCGGGGCGAGGCCATGACCCGCGAGAAGTTCATAAAAGGCCGAAAGTCGGCCGCCTGGATCAGACGCTACCTGCTCGGCCGGTAGAGCGAGTCCCGACGTACATCGGGATTAACCGCTAGGTTGTAGGTTCGAGTCCTACTCGGGGAGTTCTTCTTGGGTTCGGGGGGCGAATTCCAGTCTGCCGGAATGGACGGCCGCATGTGCCCCACGTTTCTTCGTCCGCGCCCCACATCGGGTAGACAGACGCCAGGGCTGCGTGATCTTGCCGACAACGGCACCTTCCCGCCGCCGGCCCCACCTGAAAAAAATCCCCCCTGCGCTGGCCTAAATGCCGATATTCATGTATAATGCATGGTTTACCCAGGACAAGGCGACGCCGCCGGCCGTATTGCAGCAGCGTTGCATGGCGCTTTTTGCGCCGTTTCTGTGCGGATCGATGGAAGATTTCGCCGCCGTTTGCGTCTTTACACGTGGCCGGAGGTCACGCTTCGCGGAACAATCTGGTTCGGTTCCGCATCGTATAGTGATTAAGGGCGCCCTGTAACGTCCCAGAACACAGCGTTTTTTGCAGCATCAAATGGGCAAGAGCATACTCAACGTCGGTGGCTACACAATCCTTAGACGGATCGGCATTGGTGCGCGCAGCACCATCTACCTGGCCACCGATGAATACGAGGAGACCCCGATCGCGCTCAAACGCGTCGTCCTCGAACGGCCCGAGGACACCCGTATCTTCGAGCAGGTCGAGACCGAGTTCAAAGTCGCATCGAGAATCGACCACCCTTACATCCGTAAGTGCTACAAACTCAAGAAGATACGTGGAATGCTCAAGGTCCGGGAACTGTTGCTGGCGATGGAGTATTTTGACGGCCAGTCCCTCGAAGACGGGCCCGCCCTGAGCCTTGTTGACGTCATGTTGGTCTTCCGCATGGTTGCCAACGGCCTTAACGCCATGCACCAGCACGGGTATGTTCACTGCGACATCAAGCCCAACAACATCCTCATGGACAAGGCCGGCGCCATCCGAATCATCGACCTCGGCCAGAGCTGCCGCATCGGCACCACGAAACCCCGCATCCAGGGAACCCCCGATTACATCGCCCCTGAGCAGGTCAAACGAAAGCCCTTGGGCCCGAAGACCGACCTCTTCAACCTTGGCGCCACGATGTACTGGGCGTTGACCGGCAAGAACATACCGACCCTCATACCCAAGAAGAACCAGTTCGGCATCCTCGTCACACCGCCCCAGGAGTTCAAAGCTCCAAACGAACTTAAACCCAAGATCCCCGTCAACCTCTCCAATCTCGTCATGGAATGTACGAAGGAGGACCCCGCACAGCGCCCCAGGAACATGATGGCCGTCATCGAACAACTTGACGGTATGATCCACGGGTTGCTGGGCAGTAGAATCAGGGCCAGCCGCAATGCCGCAAGCCAAGATTGATCTGCTCAGAAGGGGTGTCGAGGCCAACCTCGCCGACCCCTTCCGAATGGCGAACCTCATCGCCTTCCCCGACACCGGTTCTGTTGTCTTCACCGGCGACATACACGGACATCGCCGGAACTTTGAACGTATCGTCACCTACGCCGATCTGCCCGGCCACCCCGACCGCCACATCATCTTCCATGAGATCATCCACGGCGGCCCCGAAGACGTGCATGGCGGCTGTATCTCGTATCACCTCCTGTTCGACGCCATCCGTTTCAAGCTTGAATTCCCCAGCCAGGTGCACTTCCTCATCGGGAACCACGACACCGCCTGTATTACCAACAGCGATGTGATGAAAGCCGGCAAGGAAATGAATCGCGCCATGTGCGGCGCCATCGACCGTGAGTTCGGCCCCCGCGCCGAAGACATCAGACTCGCCCTGCGCCAGTTCCTGTTCTCCCAGGCCCTGGCCGTGCGCACCGCCAACCGCATCTGGATGTCCCACTCGCTGCCCGGCGAGAACGTTGTGGACCGATTTGACCCCGGGGTGTTCCATCGCACCCTGAAGATCAACGACGTCGTCCGCCCCGGCTCGGCCTATCTGCTCACATGGGGCCGCCGCCACACCCACGCCCTGCTCCACGGCTTCGCCAAGCTCTTCGACGTCGATCTCTTGATCATGGGTCATCAGCCCCAGCCCGACGGCTGGAAGAAGGTCGCCGACAACTGCCTGATCCTCGCCAGCGACCACAATCACGGCCATATCCTCCCCGTCGACCTATCGCGCGCCTACACCCTGGAACAACTCATCAACAACCTCATTCCCTTGACATCCATCGTCTGATTCGCTCTACTGGCGGCCGATTCGCCGGCCCGGGCCGCGGACGAAGAGGCTCAGTGTGCGAAATGGGCGCCATGTTCTTCGACATCTACTACTACATAGCCATTGCCGCCATCGCGCTGGAGACGCTCTTTCTGTTGCTGACGTTTCGCAACTACCGATTCGTCATGCACAAGTACCACAAGGTCCGTGGCTGGCACAAGGCCCCCGTCTGCCTCATCGTCCCCTGCAAGGGCCTGGACCCCGGTTTCGCCGATAATATCGCCTCTTTCTTCCACCAGGACCATTCCGACTACCGTCTGTGGTTCGTCGTAGGCCACAGGTCCGACCCCGCCTACGAGGAACTCCAGCACCTGACTGAGAAGCTTGGCCCAACCTCCAAGGCCCGCGAGACCCGGATTCTCGTTGCCGGACCGGCCACCGGATGCAGCCAGAAGATCCATAACCTCCTCCACGCCTACGACCGTGTCGGCGATGATGTCAAGATTCTCGCCTTCGCGGACTCCGACATCCGTGTCCGAAGCGACTGGCTCGGCCATCTCGTCTGGCCGCTCCGCCAATCCCGTTACGGCGCCGCCACCGGCTACCGCTGGTTCATCCCCAAGACATCCAATCTCCCCAGCCTGATCGCTGCCTGCCTCAACGGCAAGATCGCCCAACTCCTCGGCAATATGCCCTTCAACCAGGCATGGGGCGGCTCAATGGCCGTCGAAGCCCACGTATTTCGCGAAGCCGGCCTGGACCGCCTCTGGAGAAAGGCCCTCAGCGACGACCTGTCGCTGACGCGGGCCGTCAAACGCATCGGTGTGAAGCTCTCGTTCGTCCCGGCCTGCCTGGTCCCCTCGTATGACTCATTCACATGGAGGCAACTGTTTGAATTCGCCCGACGCCAGTTCCTCATCGCCCGCATCTACGCCCCAGGCACGTGGCTGCTGGGTCTGGTCTTCTCGCTGCTGACCGTCCTGGGCATCTGGGGCGGGCTCACCGCCGCCGTCTACGCCGTTTCGGCCGACATCCCGCCGTCGGCCCTCTACGTCGCCGTCCCCTCTGTCTTCGTGCTGGCCCAACTCGGCCAGGCCCTCATCCGTGGGCGCATGATTACCCGCGTCCTACCCGAAGACATCCGCCGAATGAGGCCGACGCTGGTCGCCGACGTCCTGGGCTGCTGGATCACGTCCACCCTTCTGTTCATCTTCATCTTCATCTCGGGCTTCGGCGACACCATCCGCTGGCGGGGCATCCATTACAGGCTCCTCAGCCCCACCGATATCCGCATCGAGGGCGTGGATTCCCCCCTCGACCCGGCCGCGTGAAGGGGCATCCCTCTGTCAACCGCCCGCCGCGCCCACGCCGCCGCCACCGACCAGATGGATGCGGTTCTTACCGCTGCGTTTGGCTTCCAGCAGGGCCTCGTCGGCCCGCTGAAAAAGCTCTTCGATATTGTCGCCGTCCCGCGGGAAACTCGCCAGACCCCCGCTGATGGTCAATTCGCCCCTGCCCCGCGGCCCCAGCAAGCCCAACTCCGAACGCTCCAGCTCTCGCTGAAACCGCTGCGCAATAAACACCGGCTCGCGCGGATGCTCCGCCCGCGAACGCCGCTCTGCCACGGCCCCGCCGCGCCCGGGCCGCGGATCATCCCAGAAGATCACCGCAAACTCATCGCCCCCGATCCGCCCGACCACATCGTGCTCCCGGCAGCACCGCGTCATCAACGTCGCAGCCTCCCGCAGTATCTTGTCGCCCGTCGGATGCCCATACATGTCATTGTAGTGCTTGAAATCGTCGATGTCGAACACCAGCAGCGTCACTCGCCCCCCCTCGGCCGCCGCCAGCTCGATAATCTGCCGCCCGAACTCCCGGATATACCGCCGATTCTTCAACCCCGTCAGGTCATCCTCCGTCGCCAGTCGCTCCAGATCACGTATCCGTTCCGCATCGCCCGCCCGGGCAGGGATCGGACGAAGGGTCGTCTGCCTCGCCTGTCCGCCGGCCCCATCGGCCGTTCCCAGAAGTATCTCCCCGCTCGTCGGCAGAATCACGTAATCATCCGCCAGGGGACGGCCCCCCTCGAACGTCTGCACCAGCCGAGCCGCCGCCGGCTCCTCGAACATCCTCGCCAGGATCACAACCCGCGCCCGACCGTTCGCCTCGCGAACCCCCCGCAGAACCGCTTCCAGCCGACCGCCCATGCTCCCGGCAACCACCGCGATGACCAAGAACTCCCGCCCCGCCGCGTCGATCCCATCGAGCGCATTGGCCCGCACCTCACACCGCGCATCGCCGGCGCCCGCGACGCCCAGCGCCGCCGCATCGCCGATCAGCAGCAAACGTCTCGCCGACCCAACCGTTTCATCGCCCCTGTGTATCATCAACCCAAAGTCCGAACAAAGCCTCCATCTCCGCGCGGGATGCCGTGAATTCGCTCACAAGCGGCCCGCCTGCCCGCAGCCTGCGTATCGAAAACAACCGCCTGCTCCGCACAACCATCTGATCCACCGCATCCCGCACCGAGCCCTCCCCGCAAACACTCACGGCCGGCTCCGCCGCCGTACCGCCCCGGAGAGCCTCCATCAGCCCCGCCTCACAGCCCCCCGACCCGTCCGCCACACAGCAGCATATATGCCCCCGGCGTCGCACGATCTCGAAAAACCGGCCGTCTTCCCGGCCCAACGCATCCAGCCGCCCCACCACCAGCACCACCTGCGCCCCATTGCCCGCCAGCCGTCCGGCCGCGTGGTAAACGTCGGCGCAGAGGCTATACGCCACGCCCCGGGCCCGCAGAGCCTGCCCGGCCGTTCGAACCACGCCGTCGGCGCCGTCCCCTACGACAATCGCATGAAGTCTCGAATCGCAATCGGCCTCAGACATCGTGGCAACTCCTCACGAAACGAACCGTGCCCGGACCGCCGGATTCTCGGCTCGCCCTTATATCCTAACATATCGGCCCCCCGCAAGTCAAGCCCCCGGCCGGCGATGGCGATGTCACGGGCGCTTGCCCCTGAACGAAGTCGCTTGCGTATGAGGCCAACGGCCTCTTGTCATGCTGAACCCAACCGCTGCCTGTCATGCCGAGCGCAACGAGGCACCTCGACGTCGTATTGCGCGGGACTCTTGCGGGACCCTTGGCATTATGGTGGCACAACGCCTCTCAGCCCTCCGACGCCGGCAGCCCCGCCAGGTTTTTCTTCACCTGTTCCACATACAGGTTCCCCGGATACCGCGCCACGAATTCATCCAGCGCCCTTCGCGCCTGGGCCAGCAACTCCGCTTTGCGCTGCAGATCCTCCGCCGGCGCCTCGCGCCATAATCCGATGCGCAGCAGTCCCAGCCGGTACAACGCCTCCGCCCCCCCGTCCGTGTCCGGATACGTCCGATGAATCTCCTCCAGCCTCGCGGCGCGCCCCTGGTCGTCTTCAATCAGCCGGGCCTTCGCCAAGAGGACATTGTCTCGCAACGGGTCCGTCTCGCCCATCTGCTCGATGAGCCGATCCAGATGCCATGAATACTCCGTCGTGTACGGATTCAGCATCACAAACTCCGCCAGGTGCCGTTGCGCGCTCGGCTCATCCGTGCGATTCTCTTCCCCGATCAGACTGCGAAGCTCAGCGCACTTGCGCCGCAGATCATCCAGCTTCGACGCGGATATCGCCGTCGCCGACGGCGCCCTGAACGGCTTGAAAATCGTATCGTCATCGGCCGACAACTGCTCCAGCCGCGACAGACGTTCGCGGATCATCGTCTGCGCTTCGGCCGCCAATGCATCCGCCTGCTCGAAACGGCCCGCGCCGGCCCAATGCTTCGCAATCCGCCAACGCGCCTCAATCGACTCGGGCGAGCGCCCGAAATCACGATAAATCCGGTGCCACAACTCCGCCGACCGTTGCAGCGGGTAATCGTTCCGCAAACGCAACACCTCCTTGCGATCCAGCAACGCCACATCCGGACTGTACTCGCTCAACAGAGCCTTGTAGTACAGCGCGACGGCCATGCGAGGACTCTCCGCCCGACTCTTCATGAATTCCGCGTACACAAATCGCGGCATCCACCACGGGCGCGGCGGCTTCATGAACAGATCGTACTGGGCTTCCAGCCGCTCCTTCGCGGCCGAATACCGCAACTCTGCCGGAAGCACAAACCAGCTCGGCCACCGGTCGTACGCCAGCTCAAACTGAATGCGCCGCTTCAACTCCGCACGCAAAGGAATCGGCTCGGTCGGAAAAAAGAAACCCGCGAAGTGCGTCTTCGCCTGCGGACTCATAATCGTCGCATCCAGCGCCTCGGTCATGCTGTGATCCCGAAACGCCGCCGCCTGCTCGGGGTTGTGCTTGGCTACGTAAAGCTGGTAGTCCAACTCGTCGAAGCCCACGTGCCGGTCGAACACCATCGCAGCGATCACCAGCGTCACAGTGGAGAAGATCCATACCAGGCCCGGCCGATACCGCGTGAAATGCCCGATCCCCAGCACAAACCCCGCCGTCGCCATCCCACTGAGCCATGCGCAAATCCACGGCGTAAACGAGAAGCCCCATTCGATCGGCCCGGCCCCTTTCGCCGAACCGAAAAAGCCCCAGTAAAAAAGCTGCGGCGTCGTGCAGAGCAAAATGGCTATGATACGAGACCGAAACCGAAGGGGCCGGCATGCCGTCGCCACGCTGCTGACCAACAGGAAGAACGCCAGCCCCGGCAGGCCCGCCGCGAACACCACCGCCAGGATGAACGGCACGCTGTACCGGAAGCTCATCAACTGGCTGACCAGCGGCGGAACAATCCCAAACAGACCCATCAACAGGCCCAGCACCAGGATCTGCCAAGGGTACTCGAAGATGCTCGTCCCCGTCGTCACGAGCCGGTCCAGCCGCCACTGGCTCGGACGGAACACGGCGTCCGGCTCGAACGCCCAGAACCGCCCCGTCACCATCCGAGACCACATCAGGCAGCCCAGCACGAAAACCGCCAGCGCAAGAAACTGGCACCACTGGACGTTCTTGTGGCTGTAATGCAGCGTCGGACCGGCCGTCATGAACGATTTTGTGACGGCCTTCGGTGTCTTTTCTGACTGTGTGTGGGCCATGTCAGGTGATACGGATTTTCATCCGCCGTCGGGTTTCGCTCGTCCTCCGGCAGCCCGACTCAACGGAGCCGTCCGGCGGGCGAAACGTCTGCTAAGTCCCTTCTTCGCTGCTGGCAAGGTATACCACCTGTTCCGGCGTCAACGCGTCGATTCGCAGACCCATCGCCCGAAGCTTGAGCTTGGCCACCTGGTCCTCGACGCTCGTCGGAACCTCGTGTACGGCCGCCGACAGCTTGCCCCTCTTCTTCATGGCGTACTCGGCCGTCAGCGCCTGCGTCGCGAAACTCATATCCATCACGCTCGCCGGATGCCCCTCCGCCGCCGCCAGATTGATCAGCCGCCCCTCCGCCAGCAGGTGGATCCGCCGCCCGCCCGGCAGGATGTATTCATCCACGCAATGACGCACGTCCTTGCGGACCTTCCTGCTCAGCTTCTCAAGCGCCGGGATATCGAGTTCGACGTTGAAGTGCCCGCTGTTGGCCACGACGGCGCGGTCCTTCATCGCCTTGAAGTGCTCCCCGCGGATCACGTGCTTGTTGCCCGTCAGCGTCACGAACAGGTCCCCGATCTTCGCCGCCTGCGCCATCGGCATCACCTGGAAGCCATCCATCGCCGCCTCCAGCGCCTTGATCGGATCGATCTCGGTCACAATCACGATTGCGCCCATCCCGCGGGCCCGCATCGCAAAACCCCGCCCGCACCAGCCGTAGCCGGCGACGACCACGTTCTTGCCGGCCATCAGGAAGTCCGTCGCCCGGATGATGCCGTCGACGGTGGACTGGCCGGTCCCATAGCGATTGTCGAACAGATGTTTGGTCGCCGCGTCGTTGACGGCGATCACGGGAATGCAGAGCCGGTCCGCCTTGGCCATCGCGCGAAGGCGGATCACGCCCGTGGTCGTCTCCTCCATGCTGGCGATGATCCGCCCGGCGTCCTTCTTGCGTCGGCCGTGCAATTCATTCACCAGATCGGCCCCATCGTCAAACGTGATTACCGGTTTATGGTCGATACACGCATAGATGTGGTCGTAGTAGCTCTTGCGGTTCTCGCCGCAAACGGCGAAGGTCGCAATCCCGAAGTCCTTGACCAGCGATGCGGCCACGTCGTCCTGCGTACTCAGCGGGTTCGATGCGCACAGCGCTACGTTCGCCCCCGCCTCCTTCAGCGCCCGCATCAGGTTGGCCGTCTCGGCCGTCACGTGCAGACACGCCGACACATTCAGGCCCTTGAGCGGTTTGCTCTTTCGGAACCGCTCTCGGATTGCCGCCAGAACGGGCATATCGTTATCAGCCCACAGAATCCGCTTCTTGCCCTTCGGCGCCAGGGCCATATCCGCAACATCGTACTTCATGCACACACCCTTTCAGTAAACACCCGTCAAAGTATGCGATTATAGTGCCCCCGTCCGGCCGCTGCAACTATTCCTGAACCCTGCCGGCCGCAAAAACCGCCCCCACGGCCCAATATCGCACCCCACCCGCCTGATTATAGGCCCCGATCCCTCCGCTGTGCCGCGGGCCTCTCGTCGGGTCGCTTGTTGCCTTGCCATTTGCTATTTGCTATTTACTCTATAAAGATGCACTTCCCACGGCTCGAACGAGTCCTCAAACCGCCCATCCGCGCAATCCAGCCGCCGCTGTTCGCCCAGCACCTCGACCGCCCGTCCGCCGTCGGCCCCGGCCAGCCGGAACGCCGCCTTTGTCCGTCCACTACGCATCGCCACCGCAAACACATAGACATCGTCGCCGACCTGCCGGGCCGTCGCCGCCACCGGCACATCGGCGTTGTCGGTCTCGACCGTCAACATCCCATCCGCCGTCTCGGCATTGATCACCGCCGCCAATTCCGCGACCTGGGCGTTGATCTTCGTAACGGCCGCCAACATCTCGGGATCACTCAGAAGAGCCGACTCATTGAACGTCGGCTGGAACTGATGCACGAAGTAGATCAGGCCGCGAGAGCCGTGGATGATGGACATCCAGACCTCGGCCCGGACCTCGTGGGGCGTGGGCTTACGATTGGGGTTGCCGATTCGCGTACACTCGATGCAGTTCCAGACGACCTTCGTGCCCTCGCTCCACTGCACGAGCCGCTCGACGCCCCGGGCCACGAACCAGAGGTTTCCCGCGACCTGCGGCTTGTCGTGAACGGCCGGGTAGATGTCGAATGAGGCGATGTCGCAGCCCTGGATATACAGCGGGTAGTCCTCCGGGTGATTGGTCCGCACGCCCCGGCCGTACCAGCCATCCCACGCGACGCCCTGGCCCAGGTTCAGCAGCACCGGCCGGCTCGGATCGGCCGCTTTGATTCGCTCGTAATCGGCGACGATTCTCTCCGGCGCGATCGGCGGCCCGTAGCCCTTGCCCTCGCCCAGCGACTGGGCATTGTCCGGCTCATCCCCGTGCATCCATGCGATAATCGTCGGGTCGTCCTTGTGCGCCAGGCCCACCCGATTCTGCGAACAGATCAGTTGCATCCCCGCTTCTTTCAGCGTCGAAATCTGCTCCTCCGTAGGCCCCCGCCACAGCCCCACATAGACGTTGATCCCCGCCGCCTTGTACCGGGCCGCATTGGCCGGACTCTGCAACCAAACCGCAATGGGAAAATACGAAGCCTCCTTCGAAGGCCCCATCCCCCACTTCTCATGGGCCGAAGCCCCTGACACAATCCCCTCTGCAAGAAACAAGACCGCCAATCCAACACAGCAGACCCACCCATACTTGGAACGCATAGCTGACTCCTTAACATGAACTGCAACGATGATTCAGGCCAGGCAACTCAACGTATTCTACACAAACGGCAACTCCAGGGCTCAGACTATTGCCGGGTCCTTGTCGCAATTACCGGTATCTTCCGACGGCCGAGGACTCTTGCATTTGCCCTTGCGGGTGTGCTAATCTGCACGTGTGCAAAGCAGAATGACTCGCAACCTACCAGATATTGCCATAAGGAGGCAGATATGAGTATTGGGCGTAGTAGTAGTTCACGGCGTGATTTTCTCAAGCATTCGGCGTTGTCGGCGGCGGCTTTGTCGTTGCCGGGGTGGTTTGTGGAGGAATCGCTGGGTCAGGAGCGGCCGGCGGCCCCGGCGGCGCCCAGTGAGACCCTCCAGTTGGCCTTGATCGGCTGCGGGGGGCAGGGGCGCGGGGATGCCCGGAATGCCTCGCGGCACGGCAAGATCGTGGCCGTCTGCGATGTTGACGCGGGCCACCTGGCCGCCGCCAGAAGGGACTTCCCCGGCGCCGAGGGCTATTCGGACTTCCGCAAGCTGCTCGAACGCAACGACATCGACGCGGTGATCTGCGGCACGGTGGACCACTGGCACACCCTGATTGCCATGGCCGCCATGAAGGCAGGCAAGGATATCTACTGTGAGAAGCCCCTGACGCTCACCATCGACGAGGGCAGGCGCCTGGCCGAGGTCCAGAAGCAGACCAACCGCATCCTCCAGACCGGCACCCAGCAGCGAAGCGACGCGCACTTTCGCCTGGCCTGCGACCTTGTCCGCAACGGCCGCATCGGCAAGATCGAGAAGGTCGAGGTCTGGCTGCCGGCCGGCCTGCGGCAAGGGCCGTTCCAGGTATCGGCCGTGCCGCAGGGCTTCGACTACGACTTCTGGCTTGGCCAGACGCCGCAGACGCCCTACGTCAAGGAACGCACGCACTTCAGCTTCCGCTACTGGTGGGACTACTCCGGCGGCACGATGACCGACTGGGGCGCGCACCACAATGACATCGTCCTGTGGGCCCTCGACAAGGATGGCTCCGGCCCGGTCTCCATCGAGGGCAAGCAACTGGTTGATATGATCCCCGGCGGTTTCACGGCCGCCAGCGAATACTCGCTTACTTACACCTACGACAACGGCGTCGTCCACACCTGCAACAGCACCACCGCCAGCGAATGGCACGGCGGCGTCAAGGACCGCAATGGCCAGCAGCACGGCATCAAGTTCCACGGCTCCGACGGCTGGATATGGGTCACACGCGGGGTCATCACCGCCAATGACCGCTCGCTGTTGACGCAGAAGCTGCCGGAAGACGCCCCCCGCGTCTATGTCAGCAACGACCACATGGCCAACTTCGTCGATTGCGTCAAGACCCGCAAACCCACCATCTGCCCCGCGGATGTCGGCCACCGCTCGGCGAGCCTGTGCCACCTGGGCGTCATCACCATCCGACTGGGTCGCAAGCTCAACTGGGACCCCGCCAAAGAGCAGTTCATCGGCGACAGCGAGGCGGATACCTACATCGCCCGCCCCATGCGCAGACCCTACGATTACGATATGATCTGACAATGTGGTCCGGTAAATGGCGCCAGAGACAGGAGCGGCTCAAACACGCGCTGCGCAACAGCCGTCTGCACCGTATCCTCGGTGAACGGCTGTTCCACATTCACGTCTGGAAGATCGACAAGCGGTCCATCGCGGGCGGTCTGTCGCTTGGCCTGTTCGTCGCCTTCACCCCCACGATACCGTTTCAGATGTTCCTCTGCGCCGTCGGTTGCGTCTTCCTGCGGCTCAATTTGCCCGTCGCATGGCTGGCGTGCTGGGTCACCAATCCGCTGACCGCCCTGCCCATCTACCTGGCCGCCCGTCGGCTCGGCATATATCTGTTGCGCGGCTCCGGAATCGCCGCCTGGGTGCTGGAGCTGTTTCATTTCACCGGCACCACGGCCAGGGTCATCGAGCAGAGCCTCTACCTCTGGAGTGGATGTCTGATCTTCTCAACCGTCTCGGCCCTGCTCGCCAACCTGGTCGTCCGCCTGCTCTGGCGGCTGCCCCGCCGGATCCATCCGAAGGCCGCCCGCTGAGCAGCCCGCACAGACGCCCTCCCCGGCTGTCGCAACCGGCGGCGGGAAAAACCTGGAAAACCGACATTTCTTTCTTGACAAAGCCGCCTGGCACTGTGTATTCTCAGAGTAATCAGGTGATAGTGGGCCGTGGACCTACGGGAGCCGCACGTATATCCAGCCCGGAAAAGGTGTCTTCGACCAGGAGAGGTTCAAGGAGAACCGGTATGAGACGTATGCACTCTTTTGCCGTGGTGGTGTGGCTGGGATTGTTCCTTGCTGTGTCAATCGCACCGGGGGCCCTGCGGGCCGCAATCCTCATGGTGGACCAGTACGGCGTGGACGGCTATCCCACCATCGGGGCCGCCATCGACGCCGCCCAGGACGGCGATACAATCATCGTCCCGATCGGGACCTATTCGGGCCAGGGCAATACGAACCTCAGCTTCGCCGGCAAGGCCATTACGCTCCGCAGCACCGATCCCAATAACAGCGCCATCGTCAACCAGACCATCATCGCCTGTAACCAGACCTGGGGCTTCTACTTCCACAACAATGAGGGCCCCGATTCGGTGCTGGATGGATTCGTCATCAGGGACGCGTATTGTGAAGAGGGCGCGGCCATTTACTGCTCCGGCGCCAGCCCCACGATCCGGCACTGCATCTTCAAGAATAACAACGCTCAGCGCGGTAGTGCCATGTTCCTGCTACGGAGCCATCCGACAATCCGCGACTGCGACTTCCAGGGCGGCGGCACGGCTACAGGAAGCGCCGTTTATTGTGACATCGGTAATCCCGTCGTGGAGAATTGCCGTTTCACCAATCACGCCGGAAAAGCCTTTGACAACTACTTTGGCAGTCCGACGGTCACGGGATGCACATTTGCCGACAACTCGTTTACCGCCTTCAGTAACTCCTCGGGAAACGGTGTATTCCGCGACTGTCTGTTCGAGAACAATGTGTATGGGTTCAGCGTTGGCACCGGGGGGGGCGCCATTTACAGCTTCAATGGGGATATCCGAGTCGAGGGCTGTCGGTTCATCAACAACAGGTCCCAGACCACCGGAGGCGCCATTCATGAGCGAACCGAGGGCAAGACCGTGCTGTTGGACTGCCTGTTCCATTCAAATACTTCGGCTAAACAGGGGGCAGCCATATACAGCCTGCATACGGAGCCAACAATTCTCAACTGTGTCTTCACGGGCAACATCGCGGGGCAAGAAGGCGGCGCGCTGTATATGGAGTGGTGTATCACCCCATCCATCCGCAATTGCCTCTTTGCCGGCAATATCGCCGACAGGGGTGGTGCGGTGCAGTTCTCGCGTCAGAACGGCGTGGACATCCAGCAGTGTACGCTGGCCGACAACACCGCAGAAATCGCGGGTAACGCTATTGCCTTCTCGGCCTCCAGCGCTATCCGCCTGTCAAACAGCATCCTCTGTAACAGCGGCGGTGAAATCTCGCCCGCAAGCGGCTCGGCCGTCTCCGCTTCGTACTGTAACATCACCGGCGGGTGGGTCGGTGTCGGCAACATAGACGCCGATCCCTGCTTTGCCGCGCGGGGCCGCTGGGTCGATGAGACGACGTGGATCGACGGCGACTACGCCCTGCTGCCGGGCTCGCCGTGCATCGACGCCGGCGACCCCGCCTACGTGCCCGGACCCGACGAGACCGATGTCGCCGGTAAACCCCGTATCAACGGCCCGGCCGTGGATATGGGGGCCCACGAGTACGAGCGGCCGCGGATCATCTACGTCGATGACGACGCCGGCCTCGGCGGCGACGGCATCACATGGACAACGGCATATCGCTTCTTGCAGGACGCCCTGGCCGACGCCAACTCCGACGCCTATCCCTGTGAAGTCCGCATCGCCCAGGGCCTGTACACCCCCGACCGCTCCGCCGCCGAACCCGACGGAACCGGCGACCCGAACGCCACATTCCGCCTACTGAATCGGACCACTCTTATGGGCGGCCATGCGGGCCTGACGGCCGGCGACCCCAACACCAGAGATATCCAATTCTACGAGACGATTCTCTCCGGCGACCTGTTGCGCAATGATACACATGTCTCGGATGCGCAGGACCTGCTCGCGGATCCCAACCGCGCGGACAACGCCGTTCATGTCGTCACGGCCTATCAGGTCAACAAGACGTCGATTGTCGACGGCCTGAGCATCGTCGGCGGCAACCATATCCGGCGTGACACCGGCGGTCCTCGTTCTTCCGAGTCCTACGCCGCCTATGACAGCTACGAATCCGGGGGTGGCCTGTACACCTACGCCGCCGACACACAAGTCCGCCGTTGCACCTTCAGCCATAACGTCGGTTCCGGTTACGGCGGGTCTGTCCACTGTACGTATGGGTCGCCCACGTTCACGGGGTGCCTGTTCACGCGCAATGCGGCCGCCTCGCGGATACCCGATACCCCAACCGCGGCGGTCGGCGGGGCGATCGGCAGTCACTACAGTGGTCTGGAGGCGCGCTCTTGCCGCTTTGAAGACAACTACTGCCCGGGCATGGGTGGAGCTGTGTACAGTCTCAAGGGGACCATCGCTCTGGAGGACTGTACCTTCACCCGCAACTCGGCGAATGGAGGCGGCGCATTCTACAACGTGGACGCCGAGGCCGTCCTGGCCCGATGTCTATTCATGGGCAACCGGGCGACGGACATCGGCGGGGCCCTCTACAATGGGGGCATTCTCAGTTGTTCGCAGTGTCTCTTCCAGGACAACACGGCGAAATCCGGGGGCGCCGTCAACAGCAGGTCACAGAGCACGCAGTTCTCCCTGTGCATCTTCCGGGCCAATAAGGCGACGTCCGGCGGGGCCATGCACCACCTATCGAGCCCCCGTCTGACGGCCTGTGTTCTGGACGGCAATCGGGCGATACAAGGCGGCGCACTGTACATAGGCGGATCCAATGCCACAGTCTCGAACTGCACACTGACAGGCAACCGCGCCCTGGAAGGCGCCGCCGCATACGGCACCCCATCCGGCGGTAGAAGCCCCGTGAACGCCGGCACGCTCAATAGCTGCATCATTTACGGCAACGACTCGGCTCCCCTGGCCGGCGCCGCCTTTGCGGCCGCCTTCTGCAACATCCAGGGTATGGCCGGTGCCGGGCCCGGCGTCATCGACACCGATCCGTTGTTCGCCGTTGCCGGCTACTGGGACCCCAATACCGACGCTCAAGACCCCAACGACGACATCTGGGTCCCCGGCGACTATCATCTGCAATCCCACCTGGGCCGATGGGACCCCCACATGCAGGCGTGGGTCCTGGACACGGCCACCAGTCCGTGCATCGATGCCGGTGACCCACGGGTCGTCGTCGGCGAGGAACCGCAGCCCCACGGTTACCGCGTCAACATGGGGGCCTACGGCAACACCTCCCAGGCGAGCAAGTCGCCTTTCAGCCGCGCCTGCATCCAGCCCGGCCATCCGGATTACTACGAGTGGGTCGCCGTCGGCCAGCCCCTCTGCTGGTGCTACGGCCGCCAGTGCCACGGCGATGCCGATGGGCGTCTCGAAGGCAACGCCAAGACGGGCTACTACTACACGCATTTCACCGATCTCAACGTCCTGCTGGCAGCCTGGGATATCCGCGAATCGCCCCAAGGACCAGGGCTCGTCGGTCGGACGTCTCCACAGGGTGTGCCGTACGTCTGCGCGGACTTTGCCCGCAATATCGAGGGCACATCCAAGAACGGCTTCTACCGCGTCCATTTCAGCGACCTCTACATGCTCGTCACGAACTGGAATGTGAACGAACCGCCCTCCGGGCCGGGGATACCGCCCGACTGCGGCGGGGCCCTTGAGCCTGATCCCTTGCCGTGAGGCGGAATTTCACACCCTTGGCTGGCGTTGTGCGCGTCGCCGCGGTAGGATACTGCTCCGTGAGAAAGCAACGGAGCCCAAGATGGCCGCGACGACGCTGGATTTGACTGGAATATGGCAGTTCAAGGAGTACCCGACCGCCGCACGGCGTATGCGCGACCTGGATCCGGCGCATCCCGAGGCCGGGTGGCTTGACACACCGGTTCCATCCTCCATCTACAGC
>DDXG01000133.1 GCA_002347125.1 Phycisphaerales bacterium UBA2266 | reverse complement strand
CATACACACGTCCACGCCGTAGACTTATCCACAGAACGGGTGGCGGCCTTTCGCGCCAGCGAAGGGCCGAACAGCAGAATATACGGCAGCACCTCCGGTCACACGAATACAGGCCAATCATCCTTGTCGATTCGCAGCGGACCTTCTCTCAAGCCGCTCCACTCCGCGGCGCTCGAGTAGTACCACTGCTCGGGGGTCTCAGCCAGACCCTTGCGCAACGGGTTGGCGTGTATATACCGAACAACCTCTGTAAGGCTGTCCGTGCGAGTGATATTGCGATCATACCCGCCGCCCTTGCGCCAGAAGCGGTATTGGCGGTGGGCTTGGTCCGTCTCAAGCAACCGTAGGCCCTGGGGGTTGTTCTTCCTGAGCCAGGTGATAGCCTTGACTGCGACCGGCTGCTTGATCGCCTGAAGAATCTCTGATATGGAGTACTGGTCTCTGCGGGGGCGGATGAGCAGATGAACGTGGTCGGGCATGAACACATAGGCCCATACAGATAAGGCGAGTTCACGACGGGCCGCTTCAATCGACTCCACCAGCCATTGGCACGTTCGAGGTTTCGAGAGGAATGGCCGGTTCCGAAGACAACTGAAGGTCAATTCGTGAGCATCGCCCGAATCGTTGAATCGAACACAAGTCCTGGTGTACTTACCGTTTCTTCTCATAGAGGCATAGACGCACTGGTTTGACCGATGGCCGCCCTGCTCTGTAGCGTGTACCATCGGGGGGCGGCCTTTCGCGCACGCGAAGGGGCGATTCGATCCGGCCCTTGCCTTCGGCAAAGGCCGCCACCCCAGTAATGCACGTGCCCACGCCGTAGACTTATCCATAGAACGGGTGGCGGCCTTTCGCACCAGCGAAGGGCCGATTCGGTCCGGCCCTTGCCTTCGGCAAAGGCCGCCACCCCAATCATACACACGTCCACGCCGTAGACCTATTGACCCCGCTGGGCCTGCTCCTGTATCCGGGCCGCCAGCCGGTCCTCGCCGGGGACCAGTTCGCTCTTGTGCCTGGCGACCTCCTGGAGGATGTCCGCGATGACATTTGGGTGCTTGTCGGCGATGTTGTACTTCTCCGATGGGTCGTGCTCGAGGTTGTACAGCAGGGGTGGGTCGTGTTCCTGCGGCCCTCCGGGGGTGTAGGCCGGCTGGGTGATGAAATGGGCCTTGAAGGGGCCCTTGCGCACGGCGTAGAGTCTTCGGCCGCGGTAGTAGAACATGGTGTTGCGGGGGCTGGGACCGGTTCCGAACAGCGCCGGCGAGAGGTCCAGGCCGTCTACGACCCGGTCCCGCGGAATCTGCGCCCCGGCCAGGGTCAGCATCGTCGTATACAGGTCCATCGTCGAACCCATCTCGCGGACCACCCCCGGCCTGATTCGCCCCGGCCACCACATCACGCACGGCTCCCGCATCCCACCCTCGAAGGTGCAGCCTTTGCCCTCGCGGAGCAGACCGGCCGAGCCGCCATGCTCATCGTACGTCAGCCACGGGCCGTTGTCGGAGGTGAACACGACATAGGTATTCTCGGCCAGCCCCCCCTGCCGCAGGGCATCGAGCACCATGCCCACGCCGTGGTCGATCTCCTCGACGACGTCGCCATAGAGACCGCGAGGACTCTTGCCGCGGAAGTCGTCCGAACAGAACAACGGCACGTGCGGCAGATTGTGCGCCAGATACAGGAAGAACGGCTTATCGCCCGCCGATCGGATGAACTTGACCGCCTCTTGGTTGTAGCGCTTCGTAAGCGTGTTCTGGTCGGCCGGTCGCTCGATGATCTTCTCATCCCGCATCAGAGGCACGTTCCAGTACTCGACCCTGGGCTCGAAGAAGGCCTGCCGCCCCTGCCCGCCCACGCGGTCCATATCATTGCTGTACGGCACGCCGAAGTACGAATCGAACCCGTTGCTCGTCGGCAGATGCGGCTTGAGGTGGCCCAGATGCCACTTGCCGATGCACGCCGTGCGGTAGCCGACGCTCTTGAGCCCCTCAGCCAGCGTCACCTCGGTTTCCGGCAGACCCGACGCCGAATCGGGGAACAGCACCCGCCGCACATCCGAGCACATCCCGCTGCGGATGGGCAACCGCCCGGTCAGCAACGCCGCCCGGCTCGGCGTGCAGACGCTCGCCCCGACGTAGAAGCTCGTCCACTTCTGCCCCTCGGCCGCCATCCGGTCGAGGTTGGGCGTCTTGATGGTCGGATGGCCGAAGCACCCCAGGTCCCCATACCCGAGATCATCGGCGAAGATGATAACGAAGTTCGGCTTGCGGGGCTTGTCCGCTCCGCCGGCAAGGACTTCTGGAATGGCATGGCCCGCCAAGGCCGCGGCGGCGAATCGCTTGAGGAAACTGCGTCGGTTCATCGTGTCGTTCCTCCTGAAGAAAGGGGGTTATCGCGTCAGGATGAGGCCGTCGCCTTCTTCACGGGCCACGGCCGCACCCCGCACCGCCGGGCCCAGCGGTCGTACATCTGCCGCAGCTCCTCGGCCTTGTCCGGGTGTTCCTGCGCCAGGTTCCTCAGCTCCGTGCGGTCGGCCTCCAGGTCGTAGAGTTCCCAGTCGCCCGGGTACTTCGAGACGAGCTTCCATCGGCCGCATCGAACGGCCCGGTTGCCCTCGTGCTCCCAGTACAGGGCCTCGCGCTCGACGGGCTTGTCGTTGAATGCGGGAACAAGGCTCTTGCCCTCCAGCGGCAGGATGTCGTTGCCCTGGTGTGTCGTCGGATACTCAACGCCGGCGGCGTCAAGGCACGTTGCCATCAGGTCGATCACATGGCCCACCTGGTGACGCAGGGCGCCCTTGTCGCGGATGCGGCCGGGCCAGTGCGCAATGAGCGGGCTGGCGATTCCCCCCTCGTGCACCCAGTGCTTGTACAGCTTGAATGGCGTGTCCGAGGCGTTCGCCCAGCTCTGACCGTAACTGGAATCCGAGTCGCTACTCCCGAGTTGCCCCTGCATGCGGTCGAAACCCCAGATTCCACCCTCGGCGCAGCCGCCGTTGTCCGCCAGAAACAAGATCAGCGTATTATCGAAGACGCCGAGTTCCTCCAGGCGTCGGACGAGTCGGCCGATGTTGCGGTCGACCCGCTCAATCTGCGCGGCGTAGATGGCCATCTTCCAATCCATGAAACGCTTCTTCTCCTGTGGCACGTCCTCCCACGCCGAGGCCTCCGGGTCGCGCGGACTCAGCGGCCAGCCTTCATCCACCAGGCCCATCTCGGTCATGCGCTGGTGCCGTTGCTGCCGCAGGGCATCCCAGCCGACCATGTACCTGCCGCGGTGGCGTTCGATATCCTCCCGGATCGCCTGCAACGGCCAGTGCGGGGCGTTATATGCCAGGTAGAAAAAGAACGGCTGCCTCCTTTCGACGGCCTCCTCGACGAATGTGATGCCGTAGTCCGTGAAGGCGTCGGTGGTGTACCACCCGTCCGGCATGGTCGAATTCTCGTCATACGCCACGTTGTTATCCAGCACAACCGTCCGCCCGCCCTTGGGCTTGAAATAGAAGCCCCCGCCCTCCGGGACGCCAAAGAATCGGTCAAAACCGCGTTGGAGGGGCCACCAGGCCTTGTTCTCGGAGCCCACATGCCACTTGCCCGCGATGAAGGTACGGTAGCCCGCCGGCCGCAGCACTTCGGCGATGGTCACGCAGTTGCGGTTGAGAAACCCCCGATAGCCGGGCCAGCCCTTGTCGTCGGTCATCTGGCCGATGCCCGTCTGATGTGAGTACAGGCCGGTCAGCAGCGACGCCCGCGTCGGGCAGCATCGGGCCGTGTTGTAGAATTGCGTGAAGCGCAGCCCATTGGCCGCCAGCCGATCTATGTTGGGTGTGGGAATCTCCGAACCGTAGCAGCCGATGTCGGAGAAACCCATGTCATCGAGCATGACCAGGATGATGTTGGGCCTGCCCGGCTGTCCCGAGAGTGCCGCCGGCAACCTGTCCAGACCCGCCAGTGCAGCGGCGCCGGCGCCCACCCTCTTGAGGAAATCCCGCCGTGATTGTCGCGTCGTGTCCATATCGAACCGCCTCCAGGGCCGAATTACCAGACAACGAAATTGTCCGAAGCGGTTCGATTGTAGCGGTTGCGGTTGGGCTTTTCCAGAGCCTTTTGCCGGCCGCTACTTGACGAAACGGATACACAGCGGATAGCGGTAATGCCGGCCCTCGTTGGCGCCCACGGCCGCGATCACAATGCAGATGATGTTGAACAGGCCCACGGCGACCAGGAAGATGATGCCAATGCCCGCCGCGCATATCAGCAGCGCCGAGACCAGCGAGTAGATCACGATAGATATCTGGAAGTTCAGCGCCTCCTTGCCCTGCTCGTCAACGAAGGGGAATTCCTCTTTCTTGATCTGCCAGAGAATCAGCGTTGCGATGACGCCGCCGAGCCCCAGGGCGATCGGCAGCAGCACCGCCAGGCCCGCCAGATGGCAGAACATGGCCCACTGTCTGGCGTTGCGGTCGATGGCGGCGGCCTCAGGCGGCTGCGCCGGTATCTGCACGCCCGGCGGAGGCGGCGCCTGCTGCTGATAGGGCTGTTGATATGGCTGCTGGGGCGGCTGCGGCGGGCGCGGCATCTGATATGGATTGTATTCGTCCATGGTTGGCTCACTTAAGAAATCGTATGGCGATGGGGTAGCTCCACGGCAGGCCCTTGCTGGCCTTGACCGAGGCGATAATCGTAAAGACGATGTGCATGATAATCAGGGCGATGAGCATGAAGATGCCGATGAACAGCGGCGCCAGCACACACGATATGAGGTAGTAGATCAGAATCGACACCTGGTAATTCATGGCCGCCTTGCCGTGGTCGGCGACGAACTTATGCTCGTCCCTTTCGTGCAGCCAGATCATCAACGGTCCGATAAAACCCACGATCCCAAGCAGGTGGCATAGCATCGCCAATCCCCTGGCCTCCGCGGAGCCTTCGACAGGCGCTAATGGCTGTCCGTATGGCTGCTGAGAGGAAGGCGAAGGCGGATACGCCGGTTGCCCCGCCGGGGGCTGCGATTGCGGGTTCCAATTTGCCTGGTCCATAGTCCATCCTTTCCACTAATGTGAAGACCGCTCGTCGAACCCACTGTTTCTACCGGCGCAATCGTGAGCCGTCAAGCGCCTGGCTGCACACCGCTACCGGGCCGCCTACCATTGAAGACGCTTGAGTGGACGGAAGTTACAGTCACAAAGCCCGGAATCGCCGTCCGGCGGGTGCCCCGACCCCCACCCCAGGCACAATACGCAACACCGTCAAAACACCTGCCGGCCGCAGGTGAATTGCCCAATCCAGCAGGAATCGGTGTAACAGCCGGCCCTGGCCCGGACACTTAGTATATGACAGCCGCGCCCGTATGTGCGGTTCGCGGACCTACCCATTCATCCCGGCTGAAGGACCTGACGCAATGCGTTCCAGCCGGATCGTGAACGCAGCGAAGAACAGGAAGGGTCCTTACAGTGGGATGTAGTTCTGCCTTTGTCCGTGCCCGAAACGGCCTGCGGAGGTGGTACATCTTCGTGCCCCTGGTGCTCATTGCAGGGGTTGTCGTCTATCTGGCCGCCCACGGAACCGGGCGAAAGCACCCCCTGGAACAACCCCACGCCTCTGGGCCCCCGTCGACGGCCTCCAGCCGCCTGCGGTGGATCGTTGAGGATATCCCTGCGACGCTTGCCGCCAGCCGCCGGGTACTCCTTGGAAGCCGCCCGTCCGGCGATGCCACGTGCATCACCCAGGAACTTGACGGCGACCGTGTCATGCTGCAGGGCGATCCCAAAGGGGGGCCGGGGCTGCGTTTCACGGCCTTCTGCGCCGAGTGCCCCGACGCGCCGCTGGCCGTCTATGACTGGTCGCAGCAGCAGTTGAAACCCTGGCTGGAGACCCAACGCAGCGACAGTATCGCCGTTCTGGCCCAAACGGAGGCGCTTGCGGCTTTGGCACGGGAGTTGGCCGACGATATCCACAGCGGCGCCGCACTGGCGTCAGTGCCCCTTTCGGACCCGGATGAGCAGGAGGCGGTGGCATGGCCGGTCCTGTGCCTGGGTCGACTCAGCGCCGCGCTGGAGGCAAGAGACGCCGAGGCCACGCGGGTCTGGGCGAATGAACTGGCGGCGGCGACCTTTGGCTTGGCCGACCTCCACCGCTGGCTGGATACCCTGCTGCGGAGCCACCTGGCGTCGCTCGATTTCCAGGGGTTATACCGGGATGCCTTCGAATACGCCGAGAACAACGGCCCGACCGCGCGGGGCCAGCAGTCCGGCGACCTGCGTTTCCCCGGGCCGGTGATTGCCTGGGGTCAGAACTACCTTGAAGTCGAGCGCCAGGCGGAGCAGACGTTCGGCGCCCCACCCGTGATGACCTCCCTGGCCACATACCATGACCTCTCCGAGGCCCCGGCCGCTCGATGGGTCTTCCCGGAACAGCGAGGCGCCTTCCTGTGGCTGCGCTCGCGTCTTTCACCGGCTAACCGGAAGACGTGGGACCTCGCCGCTACCTCTCCGTGGACCCATTCCTACCTTGCCGCCGTGCTTTATCGCGCCGTTCTCTCGGAGACTCTCGATGCCGTGGCGATTGTCTTGCAGCGTCTGGATCGTGTGCAGCCGGCCGCGGACGTTGAGGAAATGATGGACGCCCTATTCTATCGGGCCGGCTTCCACACCAGCGGCTTCTACTGGGCCGACCGCTACGACGCAAGACTCCTGGATGCGGCGGGCCGAATACTCGGCCCGAAAGACTCGGTCATCCGGGCCGCGCACGCCGTCGCCGGCAATCTGCTCGACGGCTGGAAGAACTACGGCGGAGGGGTACTGACGCTGCAGGAGGCCCTCGACACCCGCAAGCTCGACTGCGTCCGCGGCACCGACCTCATCGGGGCCCTCTATCGCAACGCCGGCCAGGGTCGATACTACCTGGTCCGTCTCAACTTCGCCGTCGCGGGCCACAGCGTCGCGGCCGTGCCGGTCGATGCGAACCATCCGGACCATCTGCTTATCGTCGATTCGCTCGAACCGAACCTGCCCGAACGCTACTGGCCGACGCCTTATCTGGATGAATTCACCTGGCCCGAAGGCTACCCGGGTCCGAGGGGTCCTCTGTTCAGCGCCGAACTCTACACCCGCGGCCTCAACGGCTACATCTTCGCCGAGGGCTACGTCGTCCGAGGCAGCAATGCGGGCAAGCACGTCCGCGCCCCGCTGATACACCTGACCGGCGAGCTGTACAACGCGGTCCTCGGCGACATTCAGCCGATGGCTTCGGACGCGCCGCAGGCTCGGTCCACAGCAATGCTTCGACGTCTCGCAAGCCGCCCGAACACCCCCGCGTCGCCCGCCGAGCCGTTCTACCGTCCGGGACCGGCACCGGAGGCGTCCACGGCCTCGATGCCCAGCTCCGTCAGCAGCGAATCGACACCATAGGCGACCGAGCCGTTATCGAACACAATCACCTTCGGGTCCACGGCCACGTTACCCGACCCCAGTGCCAATTCGCGGCTGCCGACCGTGTTGTATTGGCTCAGGCGATTGTCGACGACCTCGCCCTGCCGGCTAAAGAGGATGTTCTTTTCGAGCCGTGTCATGGCGGCGGCGTTGTCGAAGATGATCTTCCCAGCCGAGACAAGGATATTGCCCGTGAACGTGAAACCCTCGGACCGCGGGAACGTCAGCCGCATATCTCCATCCGTCACGAACACATTGTTGCGAAGGGTGTTGTTCTTTGCCATGTGGTTGTGGCTCGGTCGCTGGACCCGCAATGAGACGTTGTTCTCAACAACGCAGTTCTCGCTGCGTTCGTCGAGATAGTACGCGCTGGAGCCGTAGCCGCCGGTATCGGGGATATCATGAATGAAATTGCCCCGCAGTACGAGTTCATTGCCCGCGAAACAGTAGATCCCTCCGCCGTCGTGCAGCTCCATCATCGCCCGGTGGATGTTGTTGTACTCGATGCGGTTGCGTTGGCCCCCGCAGTTGACCGCCGAATACGGCGCATCGTGTATCTCGTTGTGCGCGGCCACGTTATCGCGTCCGCCGCCCTGAAGCGCGATGGCGCTGGGATATGTCAGCCCCACGTGATGGATGTAATTGTCACTGATCGAGCACTCCGACCCGCCGAACCTGATCCCGCAGGCGCCTGTATGATGGACTTCGCATCGCTCGACGGCCAGCTTTTCACCCCTGGCGACGATGCCCTGGCCGCTGACGTTGAAGACCTTCAGGCCGCTCAGCCGGCAGTTCGTCGCTGCGGATACCGACACAGCCCCGTCGAACGCCCCTGCGCCGAAACCGCCCGCTTTCAAGGGTGTTGTCGTCACCGATACCGCCAGGTTCGCCAGCGTGATGTCACCGGCCTTCTCGATACGGATGATGCTCGTAAGGGCAGGGGCGATGACCTTCGCCCGGGTCATGTCCTCGCCCGGCAGCGGCCAGTAGACGACCTTGCCCTCCTTGCGGTCGAGGCACCATTGTCCCGGCTGTGTCATGCCCTGCCGCACGTTCCAGATGACATAGGTCTTGACGCCGAAGGCCCCCGGCGGATGCCCGGCCTTGCTCGAGAAGACAAGCGTCCGCGAATCCGTGTCGATGGCGGAGATGCCGACCATCGACTCATCCCACATGTGGTAGACGGTGATCTCGGCGTTGGCCGGTTCGAGCCAGTCGCCAAGGTCGCCGGCCTTGTACTTGAGCGTGGTCAACTCTGCGTCCGTGGGCTTGCGTTGCCAGCCGCCGCCGGTCGTGCTCATCCAGGCCACGGGAAACTCGCTCTCATGCGTGAGTCGCCCCTCCTTTGGATAGCGGGCCCGCATGCAGTACCGGCCGTTGACAATCAAGCAGCGGAAGTCCCAGGAGCCATCCGCCACGCCGTCGAGCCTGGCGGCGTAGAAATGGTCTCCATCTTTCTGCCAGCCGGTTACGATCCGCCCGCCATACAGGATGCTCCCGATCCCCGCGCCTTCAAGGGTCAAACCCGAATCCGCGGCCCCAAGCACGAGCGGCTCGGCCAGGAAGTACTCTCCCGCCGCGATAACGATCCTGCGATCCGTTTGGCCGCCGGCCGCCCGCGCCGCATCCCGCGCCGCGCGCAACGTCGCCTTGGGGCCATCGGTCTTGTCAGTATTGGGCGTTGCGAGCGTGCCGGACCATTGGTCGTCGCCGTTGACGGCCACGTACCATGTCGCCGCCTGCGCCGCAGAAAGGCCCAGCGCCAGAGCAAGAACGGTGATTGCTGCGTATTGTCTTATCATCTGTCGTCTCCGGTCGGGCGCGTCAGCCAGACCGCCATCGGCCCTTTGCCGCGATGCGCCCAGGCGTAGTACGGGATGGCCATGAACGGCTGGGCCACGGTGTAGTCCTTGCCGCCGGCGCTGTGCACGGCCGGGACCTTGCCCGTCAGGACCGTCACGCCGCCCAGCAGATCGCCGCGATGCTCGGCCGTCAGTTGCACGGTGTCAGGCAGCAGGATATTGTCCACCGCCCCATCATTGTCGGGCCATTCGGCGCAGTATACGATGGGCCCGCGCTGCAGGGCCACCCGGCCGACGTTGGCCTGAACCTGCGGATGGCTGACCACGCGACGGGCCGGCATGGGCAGATCCAACTCGATCACGTCCCCTGACTTCCACTGTCGGTCCAGTCGGGTGTAGCCGTTCTCAGGCCGCCCCCGAACCGCTTGGCCGTTGACGGTGACTCTTGGCCGCCCGCGGACATCGTCGGCGAAGGCATACAGGTCCGTACACCACGCCTGCCCCCCGGCCCAGCCGGGAATACGAACCATAATCGCAAACTCGCCCGTCTTGCCGGGCTCTACCGTGATTCGCACCTTGCCGTCCCACGGATACCGAGTCTCGGTCTTGAGAGCCACCGGATCGTCGCCGACCTTCAGATCCGCCTGGCCGGCGATGAAGAGGTTCACGTAGATGTCCCGGCCCCGCTGCGCGTATGCATAGCCCGGAATCGACGGCACGATACGCACCACGTTCACCGGGCAGCAGGCACAGTCGAACCAGGGGCTTCGCTCGTGCCCGCCGCCGTTGGCCAGCGGATTGACGTAGAAGAACCGGTCGCCGCTGAGGCCCACGCCCGACAGAAAGCCGTTGTAGAGCACCTTCTCGAGCACGTCGATATACTTGCCGTCGCCGGTCATCAGGAACATCCGATGGTTCCACAGGGCGTTGGCGATGGCCGCGCAGGTCTCGCAATACGCCGATTCGTTGGGCAGTTCGTACTTGTCGCCGAAGGCCTCGCCGCTGTGCCGGGCCCCGATGCCGCCCGTGACGTACTGCTTGCCGTCGACGATGTCGTGCCAGAGGACGTCCAGGGCCTTGACATACGCCTGCTCGCCCGTCAGAGCCGCGACATCGGCCATGCCCGTATACAGGTAGCCCGCCCGCACCGCGTGGCCGACGGCCTCGGTCTGGTCGACGACGGGCTTATGGTCCTGGCAGTAGATGCCGTAGAGCTTGCGGTGCTCGTCGCGGCCGCGCTGGTCGATGAAGAACTTCGCCAGCTTGAGGTACTTGTCCTGCCCCGTGACGTGATACAGCTTCACCAGGCCGATCTCGATCTCCTGATGGCCCGGCACATCGTACTGCCGTCCCGGGCCGAAGACCGAGTCGATGTAGTCGGCCAGGCGTACGGCGACATCGAGCACTTTGCGTTTGCCGGTGGCCTGATGATACGCCACGGCCGCCTCGAAGAAGTGCCCCGCGCAGTACAGCTCGTGCATCTTGTAGCACTCGGTCCAGCGTTTCTCCGGCTGGCGTTTCGGCAGGGAGTAGAACGTGTAGAGATACCCATCTTCCCACTGGGCCGCGGCGATCTTGTCAATCACGCCGTCCACATACTCCTCGAGCTGCGGGTCGGGACTGCTCTTGAGCGAGTAGGCCGCGCCCTCAATGACCTTGTACAGGTCCGAATCGTTGAAATAGATTCCTTCAAACCCCCCTTCCATCAGGCCGGCGGCCTTGGCAAAGTTGCTGATCCGCCCGGTCTGCTCGCACCGCTCGAAGCAGTACCGCACGGTCGTCCTGCGGTTGGTCTCGATCCGCGGCCGCCAGAACTCATCGGCCACGCGAACCTGCGTAAACGGCACGGCCGTAATCGCCTCCGCCGCCTGTACTGCCGCTGCCGCCGATAACGCTGCAAGTATCACCACTAAAATCGCAACAATCCGAGTCTTCGGCATAATCATCTTCTCCGTATGTCGTTAGTATCCCGGCATGGGATAGTTTTTGTGAGCATCTTCAATGACAAGCAGCCAGTCGCACCCTCGGCCCTGCGT
>DDXG01000227.1 GCA_002347125.1 Phycisphaerales bacterium UBA2266 | reverse complement strand
ATTTGACGCTTTTTCAACGGGCTGTTAGACCCAGCGCCACCGTTGTGATCGTATTTCGCATAGTCGTATTCTCCTAGGGCCGTGCGTCGGATCGATATCGACGGGATTTTGCCCGGCGAGCCTCTTGAGCGAAGCACGCCCGGCATGGTATGATATGGCGGTCTTGAAGGCCAGAGCTATTTCAAACGACAAAGGGTCCCTGCGTATGAAGCGGCAACTGTTGTTCACGGCCGTATCGACAGCAATGATTATCAGCCTGCACCTCGTTCGCGCCGCAGGCGCAACCAGTTACGAGGAAGCTGTCCGAGCCGACTGGCTGGCCCAGGAGAAACGGCTCGGGCGCACGGCCGATTCCGTCGACGCCGTCCGTGACCTCTGGTGGCGGGGGCAGGATCTGCTCGCCGGGCGGCGCCGGATGTCCGCGGGGGAGGACCTGGAGGATGTGGCGGCCCGGTTGGAGGCCCTCAAGCGAGATGTCGAGCAGGCCCGTTCGATGGATGGCCGGGCGAGGCTTGAGCTGTACTTCAAGATACGGGCGATCACGCGGTCCCTGGCGTTGAGCAATCCGCTGTTTGCCTCCAGGCCGCTGGTGTTCATGAAGCGACACCGGTTCATCTGCCAGATGCTGCATGAGTATCTGGGGTACTACTGCGACTACGGTGACATAGCGGGTGGCGGGGTCTACGTGCTGGAGTCGCCGGGCCGGTCGTTTGAGATCCGGGACCTCATCGATGGACGGCTGCCGCGGGGAAACTACACGACACTGGCGCTGTCGTATGATGCCGCGACGGTCTATTTCGCGTTCGCAGAGCGGGCGCCGAAGAAGCCGGATTATCGGTCGGCCGACCGCCGTTGCTTCCACATCTTCGCCATGGATGCGGATGGGTCGAACCTGCGGCAGTTGACGGATGGGCCGGAGGACGATTTCGACCCGTGTCCGTTGCCGGGCGGGGATATTGCCTTTATGTCCACGCGGCGAGGGGGCTTTGCACGGTGTAACAATCCGTGGGAACCGATTCCTACGTATACGTTGCATCGGTGCGGGCCGGCCGGCGACGCCGTCAGGACGCTCTCGTTCCACGAGACATGCGAGTGGCATCCATCGGTGCTGGCCGATGGACGGATAGCCTACATCCGGTGGGACTATGTGGACCGCTCGGCCGCCAATTATCATGGGATATGGCTGAGCAATCCGGACGGGACGAATCCGACGATTCTGTGGGGCAATTACACGCAGCGGATCAATGCGTGCTACCAGCCCCATGCGATTCCGGGATCCAACAAGGTGGCGTTTATCGCCGGCGCGCATCACGCGGACGTGGGCGGGTCGTTGGTCGTCGTGGACCCGACGAAGGTGACGTTTGACGGCGACAGCGGCGAGGATGACTTTGGGGCGATTGAGGTGCTGACGCCGGAGGTCTGCTTCCCGGAGGCGCCCGGCTGGCCGAAGAGTTACTTCCACAGCCCGTGGCCCTTGTCGGAGGATTACTACCTCGTGTCGTTCAGTTTTGAGCCTTTGCCGGGTATGGGCTCGCGGGTCAATGAGGACACGAAGACGGGGCTGTACTACTTCGACCGGTTCGGCAATATCGAGCTGCTGTACCGCGATGAGGCGATTTCGTCGATGTACCCGCTTCCGCTGGCGGCCCGGCCGGTTCCGCCGGTCATCCCCCCTACCACGGACCCGAGCATGGGCGATGAGGGCGAGTTCGTGCTGGCGGATGTCATGCGAAGCCACTTTCCCATGCCGGCCGACCGCGCGATTGCCCAGTTGCGGATATTCCAGCTTCTGCCGAAGGCCGGCAACCACATCGCCAACCAGCCGCGGATCGGCCATGCGAACGCCGAGAACGCGCGGATGCTGCTGGGCACGGTGCCCGTGGAGGCGGACGGGTCGGCGTATTTCCGTGTGCCCGCCCACAAGCTCATCTACTTCCAGGCCGTCGATGCCTCCGGCCGGGCCGTGCAGACCATGCGGAGCGGCACCTATCTGCAGCCCGGCGAGCGGCGCAGTTGCGTCGGCTGCCACGAGCGGCGCTCGGAGACCGTTGAGAATACCGCCAACCTGCTCGCCCTCAGGCGACCGGCGTCGGCGATTGAGCCGGGCCCGGACGGGACTTTGCCATACAACTTCCAGCGGCTCGTCCAGCCNNCAAGCCGGTGCTGGTGCATAACTGCCTGGCCTGCCATGACGGCAAGGAAGGGTCCGGCAAGAGTGCGATCAACCTCAGTGATGAGCCGGTCGGCGAGTTCACGCAGGCGTATCGCAATCTGCGGCCGTACTTGAGATGGTACGAATGGGGCGGCGCAAGCATCACGGAGATCGGCACGCGGCCCGGCCGCCAGGGCGCCGACGAGAGCCCCCTGCTGAAGATCATTGAGGACGAGACCCACGCGCCGCACGTCCGACTGAGCGATGAGGACCGGATGCGGTTGATCGTCTGGCTCGACGGCAACGTCCCGTTCTACGGAACTTATGACGAGCAGGAACAGGTCGCACAGAAAGAAGGTAGACTCATCGACCCGCCACCGATTCAGTGACGCACGGTGCCGGTATCCCGCGTTCCTGTCACGCGCCAATGCGCCTCGATCGTATCGGCGGACGAATCAGCGCCGCAATCCCATTGGACGAAGTCCCCGGCGTTCTATTGGTTCTGCTTCGGGAGTTGGCGGCGGGTCTGGGTCAGGGCAATCTGGAGTTCCTGGGGGGTCAGCAGGAGGTTGCGGCCGTTGAGCAGCAGCACGCCGCACTTGCCGTCGTGGACGGGCTCTTTCTCGTAGACGAGGATGTTCTCGCCGCGCATGTCGGGCC
>DDXG01000172.1 GCA_002347125.1 Phycisphaerales bacterium UBA2266 | reverse complement strand
GAAAATAGCGCTGTCATACTAGAAGCCGGGTGATTCGCGGAGATTCCATGCGGCCGTCACCGAGCCGCCACGGACACGCTCACCTACGATGCGCCTCGCATCCTCGTCCATCCCGATACTATGGGCGGCGCAGGCTTGAACCCTCATCCGGTGGCCTTGGACGGGCCCGGAAAATGGCCGGATCCCTGCGACCCAAGTACAAACGTGAGGGGCCGGTATCCACCAACCCGGAAGAAGCACTTCTCATAAGTTCCTTATTCGTAAGGACTTCTGAGAATATGGCCGATGTGGGGTGTTTTCAGCACACTCTGTGTCTTGGCGTCTGTCGAAGCTGGAGGGTTGGAGGTAGACTGCAGATTATGCTATAATCAAAGCGTCGGTGCGTCGAAGCACCGGATATGACATCATGTGGCCGATGTCGGGTCATGCTACAGAGCAGGACAATGTTGCCCAGGACAACGTTTGGGTGTGCTTGGCACAACGCGGTTGGAGTTGATTTGCGCCGGGGTCGGCCGGCGCTCAAGAAGGAGGATTGGTATGTGCGCGAAGCTCTCATGTGCGGTGCGACGGAGCCTCTCAATTATTCTCGTCTGCAGCGCGGTCGTTGAGGCGGCGGACCCGAGCCTGCTGGGGTGGTGGAAACTCGACGAAGGCAGCGGCGCTGCGGCCGTGGATTCCTCGGGCAAGGGCAACGACGGCGTTGTCAACAATCTCGGCGGAGGTCTGGGGCCGAACGGCTCGGCGTGGGCCTACGACTCGGATGTTGGGAATATACTGACCTTCAACGGCAACGACACCGCCGGTGCTTACGTGGATGCCGGGCGCATCCCGGCGTTGGGTCTGACCAGCGCCTTCACGTGGGCCTTCTGGGCCAGGCAGGATGGAGACGGCGCCGGCGTGAACAAGGTCATGCTCGGCAATCGTTACGGCGGCACGAGTTCGCCGCTTCAGTTCATCAAGTTTACGCCTACGAATTTCGAGTACTACAATGCCGGCGCCTCGATGTTCATCAACTACGTTGACATCCCCGCGGGCGTATGGATTCACCACGCGGTCGTCAAGAGCGGGACGACGCTGACGTATTACCGAAATGGAGTCCCGTCGGGCACGAGCACCGTCACGGCGGCGATGGATTCCAACCCGCTGTATATGGGCGGCGATGCCGCCGGAGAGCGGTGGCGCGGATCGATGTGCCATGTCCGCATCTATGAGCGTGCTCTCATTGCCGCGGAAATCAGGGACCTGGCGGCCGTGCCGATTCCCACCACGCCCAATCCCCCGGACGGCGCCTCCATCGAGCAGACGGCGCAGTTGTTGAGTTGGCGGGCCGGCGATTATGCGGCACAACATCGCGTGTACCTGGGAACGAACCAGGTGGATGTCGCCAACGGCACGGGCGGGACGAACAAGGGGCTCCAGGATGGGGATAGCTATCTGGCGATAGGTCTGGTTCCCGGCACGATCTACTACTGGCGGGTGGAGGAGGTCAATGACCTGCATCCGGACAGTCCCTGGTCGGGCAATGTCTGGCGCTTTACCGTTACCTCCGTGCAGGCGTTTAATCCGACCCCCTCGGACGGCGCACTCTATGTCCTGAAGAATTCGCCAGTGAGCTGGATGCCGGGCCTTGGGGCCATCGCCAGCCGCGTGTATCTTGAGACCACGTTTGATGCGGCCGCGAATGCCGGTCCCGGCCAGGAGAAGCTGCTGACCCCGGGCGCCACGTACACGCCCACCGGGCAAACAGACGGTACGACGTACTACTGGCGGGTTGACAGCCTTGATTCTACGATGCAGGTGGTCAAGGGGCCGGTGTGGAGCTACACAACGATACCGGCCATTGCGATCACGGACCCGAACCTGAGGGGCTGGTGGAAGTTCGAGGCGGGCGAGACCACGACCGTCGTCGACTGGTCGGGTCATGGCAATCACGGCACGCTGACGTCCGGCGGCACGGGAGGTCTGGGTCCCAACGGCGCCGCATGGTACACCGACCCCGACCAGGGCCATGTACTCAGCTTTAATGGGGATGATACTGCCGGTGCTTATGTCCGCGCGGGTACGATACCCCCGATGACCCTGGAGAACGGTTTCTCGTGGACCTTCTGGGCCATGCAGGATGGCGACGGAACGGGAGTGAACCAGACGATTGTGGGCAACCGATATGGCGGCGCGGCCTCGCCGTTGCAGTTCATCAAGTTCACGCCCACGAGTTTCGAGTACTACAGTGACGCCCACGACGGGACGATCGACTACGACGACCTGCCGGCGGGAATATGGGTCCATCACGCGGTCGTCAAGGAAGGCCCGACGCTCACATACTATCGCAATGGGGAGTTGGCGGGCACGAACACCACAACAGCCGTTATTGCCGCCAATCCATTCTTCATGGGCGGCGATGCCGGCGGAGAGCGCTGGCGGGGATGGTTGGACAACGTCAGAATCTATGACCGTTCGCTGACGGTACAGGAGGTCAGGAAATCCATGGCGGAGGACCCGAGGCAGGCATACGGTCCGGATCCATCCAACGGTGTTCAGGTGATTATCGACGCCCTCGACCAGTTAAGTTGGATGGCCGGAGACGCCGCCATGCAGCATGACGTGTACTTCGGGACGGATG
>DDXG01000107.1 GCA_002347125.1 Phycisphaerales bacterium UBA2266 | reverse complement strand
CGCCAGTAAAATTAGTCACACACGTGTTTCGATTGGGTACGGCCCGTGGTGGAGTTCTGGTTGGCGAACCAGGGATTGGCACGGTCTCTGCAGGCCGATATTTCTCTAGCGAAGTCCTATCTTGGTTCAGTATTCTATTGCATAAGACAGATTCTTCGCTGCCAGTTGTTTGGAAAGACAATGAGCGATAGGCGCGGACATCGCGGAAAACAGTATAAATGAGCGGATCCCGGAGAAGATAGCCATGGCGAAGAGGCCAAGCACCTCAAGACGCATATCAGGCGCCAAGCAGCTTACCGGAAAGAAGGCTGCCGGATCAGACAGAACTAGGCGTCGAATCCAGGACGTGCCTACCCTCTACAGTATTCTGCCGACCAGAAGCGCAGCCAGCGGTAAAGAGTTTGCTCGTCTGGTCAACCTCCTCCTTTTTCACGACGGGCGCAAGAACGGCAGAACTGTGACGCTCTTTGACGATCGTGCGGGCGACGTGCGCGGCCTTGATGCGTATGAGGAGCAGAACGGCCTCGTTGGCTATCAGCACAAGTTCTTTCCAAGTCCGCTAAGCTCAAGCCATCGCTCACAAATCAAGCAGTCTCTTACACACACCCGCGAGAAGGAGAAGAAGAGCAAGTCCAGGAAATCTCGCCTCAAGAAGTGGATTCTCGTGACCCCCGAGGATTTTGTCGAGTCGTCAAAGCGCAAAGATTCAGGCGACGTCTCATGGTTCGAAGGGCTAAGAGAGGAACTGGACCTCCCATTCGATACGGAGCACTGGGGCCACACCCAGCTTCAGGCGCTATTACTGCAGACACCCTCGATTGGCTTGTACTACTACCCCGAATTATTTCCGGATGGCAGTAATCGCCGCAAGTCGATTGCTGCCATTCGCAAGCAATACGACGCCGCCATGCAGAAAGAGCACGGGTACATCGAATTCGTCGGCATGTCCGTGTACAAACAGGAAGCGGCTCGCACCGTCCCCATGGAGCACATATACATCCCACTGGCCGTGGTCCCAAACGACGGCGACGACGAGGACCCCAATCTCGCGCGTCGCGACCCGCTTGAGTTTCTGGAACCGGGATCGCATACCGTAGTCTTGGGAGACCCCGGGTCCGGCAAAACAACACTCCTCAAGTTTCTTGCCCTGTTCGGGCAATCCGCACCTCTTCAGCGTCGCACTTTCAAATCGGAAAAGCGCAGACGGTTCAAGTTCGAGCGTGATGATCGCCTCACGGTGTTCATTACGTTGCGGCGCTATGCTGATGCACTGAAAGCCGACGACAACCTCTCTCTGATTGAGTATATCCGTCGTAACACAGAGGCTGACCTCTCAATTGCAGGAGTAACGACAGAGTACTTAGAATACTATCTGGAATCGGGTAAGGCGATCTTGCTGTTCGACGGTCTCGACGAGTTGTCCTCCCCCGCCTTCAAAGGAAAGATTCGGAATCGCATTCAGAATCTCACAGCCGCCTATCCCGGTAACACGGCAGTTGTCACTTCTCGCATCTATGGCTACCAGGGACCTTTCCATTTCAACGACAGGGATTTCGCGCACCATCGTCTGGCGAAACTCCGAGATGAAGAGATTACCCAATTTGTTTGTGAGTGGTACGATGCTCGACTGGAGAGGCCGCAAGAGCGTAAGGAATACCTCGAAAGCCTCCTTACGATTCTGCGCAATGAACAGCATGTGGCGATCCGCGACCTTGCTCGTAACCCTCTTCTTCTCACAATCATGGTCCTCGTACATCGAATCGATGCTGTTCTGCCCGATGAACGGCATGTCCTTTATCACAAGTGCACCGAAACCCTTCTGACCACGTGGCACACGTGGAAATTTCACGAGATGGACCAGCTCCATCGGGCCAAAGTCGATCAGCAGAATATGCAGCGCATGCAGGCGATTGCGTGCTGGATGCACCATGAAATGGGTTCTGAGGAGCGAGGCCGGCAGGCGGTTGTGACCTATAAGGCCCTTCACGCATGCCTCGCAGAACATATCGCTACTGAGACCCCTCCCAACCCCGAGTATGCTCCCGGAGAGATAGCTACGGCATTCTTGGAATTCGTCCAGGACCGTGCCGGTCTCCTCATCGAGATCGGAGATCGGCAATTCAGCTTCATCCACCTGACGTTCCAGGAATATCTGACAGCCGCGCGCATTAAAACCCTGGCCGAACTCCACGGGGTAACGCAGGCATGGGCTGGCGAAATTAAGGATCACTGTTCTGACCCACGGTGGCGTGAAGTCATTCGATTACTCATAGCTGGATATGCTCAGGATGCCCAGCAGTTCCTCTTCGAGAGAGTTCTTGAGTCTTCTGATGGCAACGTCAATGTTGCCCAACTCCTGGGGGGTCTTCTCCTTGATGGTGTCCCTTCCGCTGTAATGCGACAGAAGGATGTAATCCAGGCCCTCCTCATGGCAGCGTGCGGGACCAGTGACAGAGAGGCACTGCGAAACACCTTGAGCACCCTCCGAGCCTGTCTGAACAAGGACGAGAAGGCGTCCGATACCCTAAAGGCAGCAGTGAGCCAACTAAATCACCCCAAAGCCCAAAGCAAAGAAACAGCCCTCCGCTTGACCCTTCTCTCATCGGGCATGGCCCCAGATGATGTCTGGCAACTCTGTGGCACAGGATCTGAGCGGGAACGAGCTCTCATCTCTTTGTTCTCGGGACAGTCGTTGACTTCATCGGACAGCAACGCTCTTCACGAAGATCTCGAATCATTTTGGGCCGAACTGGACACATGGGTTCTTCTATCGCCGAACCGGAATTTTGTGGCATCCGCTCTTCAATCGCTGGACTCTTGGGATCCTCTTGTCGCTGCAAGAACCAGTTTGGCGAGATTCCTCACCGTCGTGACTTTAGATGTCAGGAGCGGGCCTTTCCGAGACTTCGTAGTCAACACCATCCTGTTCACCACTGGGTACCCTGCTTTGCACCTCGGGACAGCAATCTCTATTTGGGTTCCGGCTCTGGATCCGGCTTGGGCTCTGGATCTGGTTCGGGCTCGGGCTCTGGATCAGGCTCTGGTTCTGGATCTGGATCGGGCTCTGGATCGGGCTCGGGCTCCGGCTCTGGCTCGGCCTCGGATTCGGGCTCGGGCTCTGGATCTGGATCGGGCTCCGGCTTTCGCAATTAGACAACATTTCCCATACGATGCAAGCATCGCATGGGAGATGCTTGCCGCTGACCCGCAAATCACAGGGGCAATCACTGAGAGTCTATGTAGCCTCTTCGATCTGCGTCCTGCCCTACTCTGGAACGAGACTTTGGCCGTACTCTTTCTGCCCACCGTTCCGGGACGCATCCATCTTGTGGATGCCCAGTGCTGGCGGCAAACACTTAATGCATTTGAAACCGACGAACTTGGTGAAGCCGACATATATGCAGCCGCATGGCAACTGGTCTTCGATGGCGCGCTCTATACCTTGGGCTGGTACGACGTGAATACCGGCAAGGTGCAGAAGGCTCTCAACCTTACCACCGGGCAATTCGCCCAATACAGAACTGCCATTGAAGAAACGCAGAGCCTATTCCGGCAACTGGCGGCCCTCACCTGCAGTCGCGATGACATACCACTGCGCGTGGCCCACTGCCTCAGAGATATCTGTTACGGAACCGACCGATCTGATGACCTCAAAGCAATGGTCGAATCCGATGATCCACGTTATCGTGCATTCTTCGAACGTTGCCATTGGGACCCCATAGAGGGACAGTTGAAACGCAAGAAACCGCCAGCCGGGCGAAACCGAAAATTTAAGCGAAGGAAATGACACGTTTCCCCCTGCGGAAGCATTGCACCAAAAGGCGCGCGTCGCACCTCACGTGTAATGGGCTGTCGGTTTTGCAGACACAGGCAATCCCGTCGCACCCGGCCCTTGCCTTCTGCAAACGCGGCCACCCCGGCGCAATACGCCCGACGAGCGGTGAGCAGTCGGCAGCGAGCAGGGAGCATAGCAGTCCAGGGGCTGCTACGCTGGGATGGGTCCTCCTATGCACTTATGCCTTGTGCACTTATGCCTTATCACCGGGGGTGGTCCGTGCCTTTGATGCCCTTTTGGGTGAGGTTGGCGTCGGGGAGGTTGTCGTTGGCGGGGCGGATTTCCGTGGCGGGCAGGTACAGGATGCGGCCGTCGGCGAAGAGGTAGTTGCGGGCGCCCTCCCAGGTCCACCAGCCGGCGTCGCTGTCGATGGGCCGGTGGACGCTGAGCCATTCGCCGATGAGGATCTTGCCCGCGGGGTTGGCCAGGTCGCTGGTGCGTTGTTTGACGGGTGGCTGAGGGTTGGAGTAACAGTCGGCCTTGTCGGTCATGGCGTCGATCTGGGCGGGGCTGTGATAGAAGGCCATCGAGTAGGCGTAGCTGGTGGATTCGTACTTCTCGCGGCTTGCCTTATCGACGGGACAGAACAGAACGGAGGGGTTGTTGGGGTCGGCGTAATCGGCGATGTAGGGCTGGACGAGGGACCGCCAGCCGCGGCCCATCCAGAGCCAGTAGAACGGGGACGTCGCGACCGGGTCCTGGGCGGCGGGGTAGACCTGGTCCCAGGCGTCGGTGTACATGTGGAAGGCCAGGTGAATCTGCCTGAGATTGGCGGCGCANNGGCGATGATGGCGATGACGACGAGCAGTTCGATCAGGGTGAAGGCGTTACTCGTATTGCGTATTGCGCATTGCGTATTGTGGCGAGGCGGGGATGGATAGCGGCCGACGACGGTGACGGGGGCTGATGGTTCTGCTGTTCTTGGGCCAGATCCTTCGCTTTGCTCAGGACGACAATAAGGGATGGTGGGGATTTGGGTTCTTGGGCGTCCTTGTCGCATGGGTCATCCGTGGTTTCGGGTTCATTCGACGGTGACGCTCTTGGCGAGGTTTCGGGGTTTGTCGACGTCGTGGCCACGCAGGACGGCGGCGTGGTAGGCCAGCAGTTGCAGGGGGATGACGGTCAGCAGAGGCTGGACGAGTTCCGGGGCGTCGGGGATGGTGATGAGGTGGTCGGCGAGGTGCTGGATGTTGCGGTCGCCTTCGGTGGCGACGACAATGACGCGGCCGCCGCGGGCCTTGACCTCTTCGATGTTGCCCATGATCTTGTCGTACTGAGGGCCTTCGGTGGCGATGAATACGGCGGGCATCTCGTCGGCGATCAGAGCGATGGGTCCGTGCTTCATCTCGGCGGCGGGCAGACCCTCGGCGTGGATGTAGCTGATTTCCTTGAGTTTGAGGGCGC
>DDXG01000088.1 GCA_002347125.1 Phycisphaerales bacterium UBA2266 | reverse complement strand
GCGGGTCCTCCGCGTTGATCCGGCATTCCATGGCGGCGCCTTGCAGGCGGATGTCCTCCTGCCGGATGGTGATCGCCTCGCCCCCGGCGATGCGCAGTTGCCATTTGATCAGGTCGTGGCCCGTGACCATCTCGGTGACCGGGTGCTCGACCTGGATGCGGGTGTTCGCCTCGATGAAGTAGAACTGCCTGTCCTTGTCCACGAGGAACTCGACGGTGGCGGCGCTGACGTAGTTGGACTGCCTGATCAGCCGAAGCGCGGCGTCGCAGAGCTTCTCTCGCGTCGGCTCATCAAGCACCGGGCAGGGCGATTCCTCGATCATCTTCTGATGGCGGCGCTGGATCGAACAATCCCGCTCGTAGAAGTGCACGGCGTTTCCGGCGGCGTCGGCCATGACCTGAACCTCGACATGCCGCGGCTCGACAATGAACTTCTCCAGATAGACACAGTCGTCGCCGAATGCGGCCTCGGCCTCGGCCTTCGCGGCCGCCAGACCGCTGCGCAGACCCATGTCGTTATGCACCACCCTCATGCCGCGTCCGCCGCCGCCGGCGGCCGCCTTCACGATCACGGGGTAGCCGATCTTCTCCGCCAGCTTGAGGGCCTCGCTCTCGTCCTTGATGGCCCCGTCGGAACCGGGCACCACCGGCACCTTGGCGTTCCTGGCCACCTCGCGGGCCGCGACCTTGTCGCCCAGCAGCCTCATCGCCTCGACGCCGGGACCGACAAACGTGATGCCACAATCGGCGCAGATCTGCGCAAAATTGATGTTCTCGGCGAGGAAGCCGTAGCCGGGATGAATGGCCTCGGCGGCGGTGATCTCGGCGGCGCTGATGATCCGCGGGATGTTCAGATAGCTGGCGGCGCACTCGGCCGGGCCGATGCACACCGCCTCGTCGGCCAGATTGAGGTACGGCGCCCCGCGGTCCGCTTCGCTGTACACGGCCACGGTTTCGATCCCCATCTCCCGACAGGCCCGGATGATACGCAGGGCAATCTCACCGCGATTGGCTATGAGTACTCTTGAAAGCATAGGCTTGTCCGCTGAATGCCCTCGCCGAACCGGCGTTAATGAGGCCGGACTCGAAACAGCACCTGCCCGTATTCGACCGCCTGGCCGCTGGTGCAGCAGACCTCGACGATGGCGCCGCTGACCTCGGCCTTGATCTCATTCATGACCTTCATCGCCTCGATGATGCATACGACGGTCTGGGGATCGACCTCGGCGCCGACCTCGACGAACGGGTCGGCGTCCGGACTCGGTGTGCCGTAAAAAGTGCCGACGATAGGCGAGGTAATGGCCACGAGGTTCTGCTCGACAGGTGGGGCCGCGCCGCCGGCCGAATTCTGGCCGACTGGAAACGCCGGGGGCGCCGCGGCGACCGCGTGCATGGCCGGGGCCGCGTAGATCGCCGGCTGGGGCTGGTTGCGCCGAAGGACGATCTTGTCATCCCCATGCTTGATCTCCAACTCCGCCAGGTCGTTGGCTTTCATGATGTCCAGCAGCGTTTGTATTCGTTGTATATCGCGGTCTTTGTCCGACATCGTCTCGTCCTTTCCGAGAAAACCCTGCCGGGCTCAGTTTCCACACCAGTATACCCGCCGACGGGTCTGCTGCAACTGTTTTCGCGGGCCCCCTCGCCGGCGGCCCAGGATTCAAAAAAACGCCTTTTTGCGGCGCCGGCGCGTCAAAGACCTTAACTTTGCGGCACTTTGTGGTATCTTCATGGCCGCTGTCTCAGATTGGCGGCAAGGAGGCACTATGACATCGGACAACGGTTTTCTCAAGCGCCTGCAGCAGGGGGTTCTCATCGGCGACGGGGCCATGGGAACGATGCTCTACCAGCGGGGCATCTTCCTCAATAGCTGCTTCGACGAGCTGAATCTGAGCCAGCCGGGCCTGGTGCTGGAGATTCACAGGGCGTATGTGAATGTGGGGGTCGACTTCATCGAGACGAACACCTTCGGGGCCAACGGCTTCAAGCTCGCCCGCTACGCCTTGGCGGAGCACCTCGAACAGATCAATACGGCCGCGGCGCGGATCGCCAGGCAAGCGGCCGGTCCGGACGTCCTCGTGGCCGGGTCCGTCGGTCCGCTCGGCGTGGAACTGACCGACTTCGGCCCTGTGACCGTCGACCAGGCGGTTGACGCCTTTGCCCACCAGATACGGTCCCTGGCCGAAGCTGGGGTGGACTTCCTCCTTCTGGAGACGTTTTCCAGCACGGATGAGTTGCTGGCGGCCGTCGAGGCGGCCTCGCGCTGTACGGATCTGCCCGTCGTCGCGCAAATGAGCGTCAATGAGGACAATGAGACGATCTATGGCGAGCCGGTCGCCGCCGCGATGGCCCGCCTGGCCGCCGAACCGACCGTCACGGCCGTGGGCTTGAACTGCTCGCTGGGGCCTTCGGAGATGCTCAGCACGCTCGAATTGATCCGGTCGGTGACCCACAAGCCCATCAGCTTGCAGCCGAACGCCGGCCTGCCGCGGCATGTCGAAGGTCGAACACTCTACATGTGTACCCCGGAGTACATGGCTGAGTACGCCAAGCGCTTTTTTGAGAAGGGGGCGAGAATTATAGGCGGTTGCTGCGGAACGACCCCTGAACACATCGGACAGATCGTCAAGGCGGTCCGTCCTCTCCACAGGGCCGCCGTCTCATCGGTGCGGGTACTGTCCATGGCAACGGCCGCATCGGCCCAGGCCGCCCAGGCGGTCGAACCGGTTCCCCTGCCGCAGAAATCCCGTATCGGGGCGAAACTGGCCGCCGGCGAGCGAATCACGTCCATTGAGATCACGCCGCCGCGGGGCCTGGACATCGGGCCGGTCGTTGAAAAGGCCCGGCTCTGCGCCGAACACGGAATCGACGCCATCAACATACCCGATGGGCCGCGAGCCAGCAGCCGCATGTCGCCGATGGTTACGGCCGTCCGCATCCAGCAGAGCGCCGATATCGAGGCCATCCTCCACGTCTGTTGCCGGGACCGTAACCTCATAGGTATGCAGTCGGATATGCTTGGGACCGCCGCGATCGGGCTCAAGAACATCCTCGTCATTACGGGCGACCCGCCCAAGATGGGAGAGTACCCGCACGCCACGGGCGTGTTTGATCTGGACTCGGTCGCACTGACATCGGTCGTGGCCAATCTCAATCGCGGCATCGACATCGGCGGCAGGGCCTTCTCCCCTCCTACGGCCCTGACCATCGCCGTGGGCGCCAACCCCGTCGCCACGGACCTCCAGCGAGAGGTCGAGCGTTTCAAGCTCAAGGTCCGGGCCGGCGCCGAATACGCCATCACCCAGCCCGTGTTCGACGTGGACTGCTTCCTTCGCTTCGTGGACGCCGTCGAAGACTATCGAGTACCGATTGTCGCCGGGATATGGCCCTTCACCAGCTATAAGAACGCCGAGTTCATGGCCAACGAAGTGCCCGGTGTGGTCGTGCCGCCGGCTCTGCTGGGACGCATGGCCGCGGCCAAGACCCGCC
>DDXG01000245.1 GCA_002347125.1 Phycisphaerales bacterium UBA2266 | reverse complement strand
CCCGCCGGCAGGCAAGGCCGAAATTTCGCAAGGAGACGAAAGACCACGGGATATGCTTAGATGGGTGGTGCTATAAGTGGTCGTGGATAAGCGACTTACAGAACGGGGGCCGGGAAGAACACCTTGACGCCGTCAAAAAAGGCTCAGCGAAGTTTCGATGGTGGCCATCTGAGGTTCCGAGACCATCTGTGTGTTTCACTGGTCCGAGGGCCTGTCTTTCGGGGAATGAAGTCTTTGCGAAAGTATTGACACTTGTCAACAAATGTCTATACTTTTGCATATGAAACGCTGCGGCAGCAAACCAAAGCAAATACTGGAGTTGGCTCGCAAGAAGGGCATTGTGAGCGCCTCCGAGATAGATGCCCTCGGAATCCATCACGAGCATCTTCGGCAGATGCGCCTCGCCAGCCAACTGGTACGGGTGGGACGCGGGTTGTACAGCTTGCCGGACGCCAACATAACGGCGCACCATGGACTGGCGCAGGCCTCGAAGGCCATTCCGAAAGGGGTAATCTGCCTGCTCTCTGCGCTTCGCTTCCACGAGATTGGCACGCAGGCCCCAAGCGAGGTCTGGATGGCGATTGAGAGGGGAACCGCTAGTCCGCAATCCAAACACCCAAGGACACGGATCGTCCGCTTCTCCGGCAAGGCGTTCAGCGAGGGGGTCAAAATGCACGCCATCGAAGGCTTATCGGTGAAGGTCTACTCGCCCGCCAAGACGGTGGCGGACTGCTTCAAGTACCGCAACAAGATCGGGCTCGACGTTGCACTGGAGTCGCTCCGCGAAGTCCTGCAAACCCGCAAGTGCACGGCCGATGAGTTGTGGAGGTATGCGAAGATCTGTCGCGTTACGAACGTCATGCGTCCGTATATGGAAGCCACGGTATGACCCAGGACAAGCCTGCCAATATCGCGGCATCGGTGCGTCAGCGGCTCCTGAATATCTCCCGCGAAACCGGCGACGACCCGAACCATCTTCTGACACGATACGCCACAGAACGCCTTCTCTACCGGTTGTCGGTGTCGCAGCACGCTGGCGATTTCGTACTCAAGGGGGCCATGCTGTTCATGGCCTGGACGGGCCAGCTTTACAGGCCAACGGCCGATGTGGATTTCCTCGGCTATGGAGAGGACTCCAGCGACCGGTTGGTGGACGTATTCCGTAGTGTCTGCCGCGTGCAAGTCGAACCGGATGGTCTGTCTTTCAACGCCGACAGCGTGACAGCCTCACGCATTCGAGAAGAACAGGAATACCAGGGCCAGCGAGTGACTCTATCGGCACTGCTTGGCAAAGCGCTGGTTCATGTCCAGGTCGATGTGGGATTCGGTGATGTGGTGACACCTGGTCCTGTGAAGATCCTCTACCCCACGCTTCTGGATCTCCCTGCCCCCAGTGTTCGAGCGTGTCCACCCGAGACTGTAGTGGCCGAGAAGTCGCAGGCCATGGTCATGCTGGGTATCGCCAACAGCCGCATGAAGGACTTCTACGACCTTTGGGTGCTTTCACGGGATTTCCCGTTCGAAGGATCGACCTTGGTCCAAGCGATCCAGGCCACATTCAAGAGGCGCTTGACAGACATCCCCGCCAAGCCACCGGTTGCGCTGACAGAGGAATTCGCCAAGGATGCTGCAAAAGTTGCTCAGTGGAAAGCGTTTGTGCGTCGCAGTCGCCTTGAAAGGGCTGCACCTGCGTTGCACGATGTTCTGACCTGCATCAGGGAGTTCCTTTGGCCTCCCATGCGAGCGGCACACGGAGACCATCTTGTCCCAACCACCTGGCCCAAGGGTGGCCCATGGACTTGATGTTCGACTAATGCAAGATGTTCACTGAACGGAAACAGTGAATCGCGTTCGCCACCCATCGCCCTCAAGGACGAATGGATCACCCTCGATGCGGAAGAACCGTTGCAGGTCCTTTGCCAGTCGCTCTTTGCGCTTCTGATGCCTGCGATCCGCGTCCCGGCTTCGCCAGTCCAGCAGGCCGTGGCCTTCGGCAAACCTCTCCAGAAGCAGCCATTGCTCGGTCGGCTTGGCGTTCTTCCTGTTGGCCATGCCCATCTGCGCGAAATGGTACGTCCCGGATACGCCTTTGACCGTGATGTAAACGCAGTGGCGGTCTGTGAAGCGCAGCCAAACATCACCCCACCGAGTGCCGGCCGGTGTCGGGAAGAAGACCACTCCGTCGTTGCCCTTTACCCCCTGCGCATGGACCGCGACGAGGTCGGCAAGTACGTCTTCGCCAGTAAGGCCACTCGGTCGTTGACGCCGCCGGCCACGACGCTGATCGAGCAGATCGGACAGGGCATCCGCCGTGAGTCGTTCGGCGATCCTGCGGGAATTCGTTGCCTCTGCCAGTTTCAGTGCCTCCAATGCGACCTGGGAGGCCAACAGAGAGACAAGCTCTTGTGGGTCGATGCCCCGCTGGATTACACGTTGTGAGGGAGAATAGCTCCGTTTGAGGCCAGCCATGGGGGGTCGCCTTTCTTGGAGAGATGGCGTCTTCGTCTACGGTGTGGCCCGGCTTGCCGGGCTGTCATGCGAAGTCCACATTCTCCAAAAGGGCCCGTTCGCGTTCGAGCCGGTTTCCGCAAGTCGCTTCGTTTGGGTCGGCTCCACGCGACGTCGGCAATGATACCCAACTCCCCTTGTTAAGTGAATGCAAAACTCGTGATAAGTCCATAAGCACTGCTCATGGATTTCAAATCTTCGACCACTTTCCAGCGTTTCCGGTAATCCCTCAGTATGGAGGCAAACACTGAAAACGCTGAAATTCACGCTCAGGGGCCGAAATTGGCTTTCACGAGGGGTCCTTCTGGCGTAAACTCTTCTGTAGCAAAGACTTATGGTGATGAACGACGCAAGCTATTCCAACCCAGTCGGCAGCAGACACGAGACGCCCGCCGCTGGTTGGTCCGCATCATCGCCCGCCGGGCTGTGGAGATTCTCAACGCCCAAGAAACCCTCCCATGAAGAAGAAGACAGCCATCTACGCGCGCTATTCTTCTCACGCCCAGGACGGCGGCACCTCCATTGAGGTCCAACTCGACGCCTGCCGCCGCGACCTGGCCCCCCGCAGCTACCATGAATACGTTGACCGTGCCCGCACCGGCCGCTCCATGGCCGGCCGTGAGGCCCTCTTGCGGCTACTGGACGACGCCCAGGCCGGCCAGATCGAACGGGTGGTGGTCTACAAGTACGACCGAATCGGCCGTAACCTCGCCGAGACCAGCGCCATTATCGCCCAGCTTGAGGATAGTGGTATTGAGGTTGTCAGTGTCAGCGAGGGCAAGGACGCCCTGGCCCGTGGGATGCACCTGGTCATCAGTGAGCACTACTCACGTGTCCTGGCCGAACGCACACGCGATGGGCTGATCAAGCGCTTTGAGCAGAGGGGCTGGACCGGAGGGCCACCGCCCTACGGCTACCGGATCGAGCAGACCAGCGAGGGCCAACGCCGACTGGCCATCAACGAACCAGAAGCCGCGGTGGTCCGTTGGCTGTTCCAGGTCTACACCACCGAGTCAGTGGGGATCAAGACACTCGCCCAATTACTGGGCAAGCGGGGCATTCCCACACGACACGGCGTCAACTGGTCCCATACCAGTGTCCGTGGCGTCCTCACAAATGACATCTACATCGGGCAGGCCAGTTACAACCGCCGGCGGTTCAAGCTCAACAGGCGAACCGGCCGGCGGGTCCCCGTCTGGCGGGATGAGTCCGAGCACCGGGTCCAGCACGATGAACGACTGCGGGTCATTGACGACGAGACCTTCACCGAGGCACAGAACCGCCTGGCGGCGCACGCCCGGCCCCGGAAGAACGATGGACAGCTCCTGGGTCCCGCCTACCGGCCGTTCACCGGACTGATCTTCTGCGAAGTGTGCGGCAGCGTCTGCTATCAGCGAAAGAGCAAGAACCGCAAGGGCGAGTACCGCTACTACAGTTGTGGCTGCCACCAGCGCACCGGTGGGCAGGCCTGCCCCAACAGGGCCAGTATTCGCGAAGACGTGCTGATGGAGCGGATCACGCGGACTTACGAAGAGGTCTTCGCCGACGCCGACTCACTCATAGAGGATGCCATCGAAGAGGCTCGCAAGCTGAGTGTATCGAACCGCGAAGAACTGCAACGGCTCCGCGGCCAGATCGGAGAACTCGACAAGAAGATCGGTTCGATGACCCGGCTTCTGATGGACCCGGACATCGACGCCACGGCCAAACGTGCAGTATCGCGGCAGGTCGGGGAACTGGAAGCTGAACGCGAACGCCTCCAGAACACGGTGGTGGAATTGGCCAGCGATGCCAACGACAACACCGCCCGGCTGGCCAACGCCGTCTGCCAGGCCCTTGCCGAGGCCCAGGACTCGCTTGCCGCAGTAGCCACCCACACGGAGATGCGAGACTTCATCGAGCAGTACGTTGGCCCGATTGTCCTGACATCGGGCGGGCAGATCGTACGCAAGGAGGACGAGCCGCCGGACGGCGGCGACGCGGCCCCACCAGACGGCCAAGCTGAGAAGGAGCCCTCTGAGGCACCAAATGAAAAGCCGCCCTGCACCTCGGCAAGAGATGCAGAGCGGTCAATAGCGGGGG
>DDXG01000020.1 GCA_002347125.1 Phycisphaerales bacterium UBA2266 | reverse complement strand
CAGCTATGCGTATCACGAGCCGTTTGACATGTTCGCACTGACCACCTCGAGCGAGCCGGGCATGGCCGTGGCGGCCGATCCGAACCCCTGGACCGACAGTTACGGCGTCCGTGAAGGCCGTCAGAAATCCCCGGATTGGGACGACTTCGTGGCGACCATTGTCTCGGCAACCCCGAACACCGAGTTCGTCCGCAAGGGCAACAGCAAGATGCACCAGGACGAAGGGCAGAACGTGCTGTTCCTCGACAGCCACGTTGAATTCGCCAAGAGGTCGACCGTGGGCATCAACGACGACAACATCTACACCCACTGGAATGGAACCAATATCCGCACGGGCAACGGCCCGACGAACACGATTCCCCCGACCGGCGATCGCCGGCGTCAGGACTCGTTCGTCGTCAATGACGGCGCAAGCACCTGTGGCGCGACCACAGGCACCGCCGGCGGCGGCGGCACCGGCGGCGGCGGCACAGGCGGCGGACGCTAAGCCGACGCCACGACGTTGTAGAGTATGAGTTCAAGAGCCCCGTGCCACACGGTACGGGGCTCTTGTTTTGCGCGCTGAGTATGGCGCCCCCTGGGTTGCGGGAAGGTGGTTTCCTACACAGGGGCAAGATGCCCGTGGCACTGCAGGCGGCATTCCCGTCGGTGTGCGATCGCATGCAAGGCCCTCGGGAGGGATTTCCGTTGACAATCTGAATCGCCACCCACAGAATGCGCATCCCATCGCGGCGGCCGCAAGGCCGGGTTCTCTGCCGGCCAATCCAGTCGCCGATGGCAAGCCGCTGCGAAGTACGCCGCGGGAACGGATGACCGGCCGTATCCGCCGGACGATTGCTTGCTAAGGAGCACATGATGAGAGTCATCATTCAGCCTGATTACGACAGGGCGTCGGCGTGGATGGCCCACTATGTGGCCGGTCGAATCATCCGGTCGGCCCCTACGGCCGCCAAGTGCTTCGTCCTGGGCCTGCCCACCGGGTCTTCGCCGCTGGGCATGTATCGCCATCTCATCCAGTTGAACAAGAAGGGCGTCGTATCCTTCAAGAACGTCGTCACGTTCAACATGGATGAATACTGCCACCTGCCCAAGGAGCACCCCCAGAGCTACTACAGCTTCATGTGGAACAACTTCTTCGGCCATATCGACATCCCGAAGGCCAATGTCAATATCCTCAATGGCAACGCCCCCGACCTCGATGCCGAGTGCGAGGCCTACGAGGCCAAGATCCGGCAGTTGGGCGGCGTCAGGCTCTTTGTCGGCGGCATCGGTCCGGACGGACACATCGCCTTCAACGAGCCCGGCTCGTCCTTCGCCTCTCGCACCCGCGTCAAGACGCTCACGCAGGACACGATTATCGCCAATTCGCGGTTCTTCGACAACGACCTGGCGAAGGTGCCTCGCACGGCCCTGACGGTGGGCGTCGCCACGGTCATGGACTCCGAAGAAGTCATTATCATTGTCAACGGCTATAACAAGGCCCGTGCCCTTCAGAACGCCATTGAGGGCGGCGTCAACCACATGTGGACCATCAGCGCCCTGCAGATGCACCGCCGGGCCATTGTCGTCTGCGACGAGGACGCCACCGCCGAACTGAAGGTCGGCACGGTCAAGTATTTCAAGGACATCGAGAGCGCCAACCTCGATCCGGCGAGCCTGTTGAAGTAGGGACGTATTTCGTATCGCGCATTGCGTGGTCGGCCGGGCGGGTGTACCTAATAGAAAGGGCTGCTGTTGATGAAGGTCATATTCGTTGACCGTGATGAGACTGTCCGGGCGAGGTTCCACCCGCTGACGTTCAGCCGTCCGATCTGGGAGCTTCGGTGTGGCTTCTCGTCGCTGCGGGATAAGCTCCTGGCGGGATTGGGTGTGTCGCAGGCGGCGTATTTCGTGCCGGATTACATGGCCCAGGCATATCAGGAGGCTCTTGACTCGCCCAGAGGCTATCCTGTGCACGGGATGCACGGGCAGGATGCCCGTGCCACGTCGGTCAACGATATGGCGGTGCTCAAGGACGACGACCTGCTTGTGCTCGACGGCCGGCTCAAGGCCGATGCGCTCGATGTGCCGCGTAAGGGCTCAAGCGTGGTGGGGACCGATGAGAATGGGGCCGTCCTGTATGCCCGCATCACGGCCGCCGACGCCGCCCGGCTGGATGCCGCGGACATCGACGCGTTTATCGCCTCGGCGGTGCATCTGCTGCCGAATGTGCCGGCGAAACAGCCCCGCTGGAACTATACCTGGGACCTCATTCTGGCCAACCCGCAGGTCCTTGCGGCCGATTTCGCCGCGGCCGGGCGAGATGGGATCGAAGGGGCCGTCGAACAACCTACGGCCATTCGCGGCGGCAAGAAGGACGTCTACGTCGCTCCGGGGGCCCTGGTACATCCGATGGTTGTTATCGACGCCGAGCACGGTCCGGTCTATATCGACGCCGACGCCGAGATCCATCCTTTCACGCGCGTCGAGGGGCCCAGCTACATCGGCCCCAAGTCCATCCTCCTCGGGGCCAAGTGTCGCGAAGGCAACTCCATCGGCCCGATGTGCCGCGTCGGCGGCGAGGTCGAGGAGTCCATCATCCACGGCTACTCCAACAAGTACCACGATGGCTTCCTCGGCCATGCCTACGTCGGGCAATGGGTCAATCTGGGGGCCCTGACCACCAACAGCGACCTCAAGAACGACTACTCAAGCGTCTCGGTCATGCTCGACGACAAGGCCGGCACGGATACCGGCTCGCCCAAGGTCGGGGCGCTGATCGGCGACCACAGCAAGACCTCGATCGGCACACTGCTGAACACCGGCGCCTACGTCGGGGCGATGGCCATCATCATGGCCACCGGCAAACCCCTGCCCAAGCATATCCCGTCGTTCTCATGGCTGATCGAGGGGATTATCACCAAGGGCTTTGGCAAGCGGGCCCTGTACGAGACGGCCGCGGTCGCCATGAGCCGCCGCAAACAGCAATGGACGGACGCCCAGCGGGCTCTGTGGGACGCCGTATTCGAGATCACCGCGCCGGCGAGGCTTCGGGCGGTGAAGAAAGGACGCAAGGAACTGCTCAACCGGTGATTGGTGGGGCAAGCCTTGGCCCTGTATTGTGTAGTGCACCCCCGGGTCGCGGCCTTTGCCGAAGGCAAGGGCCGAGTTTAACCAGCCCGCCGCACAGACAGCCAGTACATTTCGTTTTCTTGGAGGCAGCAATGGCAACAGTCGCAGAACGTGTAATCGCCGTGACCGCCCGGGTCCTCAGGCTCGACCCGCAGGAGATCACGGCGGAAAGCAGCTTCACCGCGGACCTCGGCGCCGAATCCGTCCAGTCCATCGAGCTGGTGGCGATGTTCGAGGAGGAATTCGGCATCGAGATGGACGAGGACGCCGCCCTGTCGGTGCAGACCGTCGGCGACGCCATCACATTCATTGCCGACGTCTGCAGGGAACAAGGCGTCGAAATCGAAGAATGACAAGAGGAGCACGTATGGCAAGAGGCAAGAAGAAGCACCCGCTGGTCGACGCGACCCGGCCGAATCTTTTGGAAGAGGTCTTCCCCCATGATCTGCCGCCGCTGATCCCGCTGGCCAACCCCGTGGTCGAGTACATCGACGGTAAGGCGGTCCAATTCGACTTCGCCGGCGTCAAGGACCGCGATATCTGTATCACGGACACAACGTTCCGCGACGGGCAGCAATCGCGCCCGCCGTACACGATCGACCAGATGGTCCGTATCTACGACCTGCTGGCCAAGCTCGGCGGCCCCAACGGGGTGGTCCGCCAGACCGAGTTCTTCCTGTACACGAAGAACGACCGCGAGACGCTCGACCGCTGCCGCGCGCTGGGGCACACATACCCCGAATGCACCGGGTGGATCCGGGCGGACAAGGGGGATTTCCGCCTCGTCAGGGAGGCGGGCCTGCGGGAAACGGGCATGTTGACGAGCTGCTCGGACTACCACATCTTCCAGAAGCTCAAGTTCCCCAGCCGGCAGCGCTGCATGGACGCCTATTGCGAGGTCGTCGCGGCCGCGTTCGAGGCCGGCGTCCGCCCTCGCTGCCACCTGGAGGACATCACCCGGGCCGACATCGACGGCTTCGTCCTGCCCTTCGTCGAGCGGCTGATGGAAATGAGCGAGCAGGCGCCGCCGGAATTGTCCGTCAAGATCCGCCTGTGCGACACGATGGGCTTTGGCGTCAGCTTCCCGGGGGCCTCTTTGCCGCGGAGCATCCCCAAGCTCATCTATAAGCTCAACCGCGAAGTGGGCGTGCCGAGCGACCGGCTCGAATGGCACGGCCACAACGACTTCCACAAGGCCCTGATCAATGCCACGACGGCGTGGCTCTACGGCTGCAGCGGCGCCAACGGAACCTTGATGGGTATCGGCGAGCGAACGGGAAACCCGCCCGTCGAAGGCCTCATCTTCGAGTACATCCAGCTTCACGGGGACAATCACGGGATCGACACCACGGTAATCACGGACATCGCCGACTACGTCAGACGGGAGATGAACTTCAAGATCGCCCCCAACTANNTTCGGCGAGCGGACGGGCAACCCGCCGCTGGAAGGGGCCGTCATCGAGTACATCGCCCTCAAGGGCGGCCTGTGCGACATCGACACGACGGTCATCACGGAGCTGGCCGATTACATGACTTCCATCGGCCTGCCCATCCCGGACAACTACCCCTTCGCCGGACGCAACTTCAACACCACCCGGGCCGGCATCCACGCCGGCGGGCT
>DDXG01000046.1 GCA_002347125.1 Phycisphaerales bacterium UBA2266 | reverse complement strand
GTCCGTGGGGCTGCTCGTCGTGGTTCTGCTGATCGCCAGCACTATCTTCCGCGTGAGCATCGAGTCGCACCGCATCGCCACGGCCAACGCCGAGATCATGCAGAAGCTGCGGGCGATTACCCAGCAGTTGAACGCGGATTTCTCCGGGCTTCGCAAGGATGGCGAGATCGCGGTCGCCTGGGTGGCCCGCAAGGTCAATACCACCTACCCGGCCGGCGACCCCAGGGCCGACCTGGACATCGACGACCCGGATGGCTACGTCCGCATGGACCGCATCATGTTCTTCACGGCCGGCGATTTCCAGTCCTACAAGGCCAACCCGGCGGTGCGGGGCAATCTGGCACGGGTCTGCTACCTACTGGCCCGCGATGCCGCCGACAACAAACCCGGGGGTCAGAAACGCAGCCAGCGGACGCTGGCGCGGACGCAGCATATCCTGACGGATGAGGGCGGCCTTGACGGGTTTCCCAACGTGGCGACGACCAATATGTCGGCCCCCATGTGGCGTTCGTGGAACAATCTCTATGAGTACGACGTGATCTCGCTCGACGCATGGAAGTACCTGCCATTGGCCTCCAAGCTGAACATGCTAACCGTGATCATGGACGTGACTGTGGGAACCAGCGCCATTAACGAGAGCGTTCGTGGCGTCAGGATCGACAAGCGCGACCCCACAACGCTCCACAATCTGCTCTGCGAGGGCGTCGGCGAGTTCTCTGTCCAGGGTTGGCATGTTGCGCAGGGCCGGTGGGTGCCATCGGTCGATCCGGACGGCAACGGGTCCCTGGCGGACTCGGACTTCTTCCTCAGTGGCGGCTCGCCCGATCCGAACAACGTACCGGGGCTGCTCTACCCCAACCCGCCTTATGGCAGCCTGACCATGGACGGCACTCTCGGGGCGTATCTCGCGAACAGGGTCAACGAGGCGTATTTCAATGAGATACCGGGCCTGGGGCGGGCGTTGAAGTTCACCTTTACGCTGTACGATTCCAAAGGCGTGCTGCCCAAGGGGCGGACGTTTACGCATATCGTGTACCTGGATGATTAACCACGAATTCACACGGATTTACACGGATTGTTCTTCATGAATGAAGGCAGGAGCCATTTTGTTGAGCGGGCCGGTTCGGCGCTGATCCTGGCGGTGGTCCTGGTGACGCTGCTGGCGGTCGTGGGCGTGGCGTTTCTGCTGATGTCGCGGATCGACCGGATCGCCACGTCGTCCATCGCCGACAACATGGAACTGGAGGCGGCCGTCCAGACGCTCCTGGCGACGGTATCCCAGGAGCTGGTCCTGGACGTGCCGGGCGTCGGCTGGCCGCAGGAATACCACGACTATCCCGGCCCCCTGGATACCTGGCTGGCGAACCTGGAGCCCTACAACGCGGGCGATGCGACCAACCCGGACTATCGCTGGCGGCAGATCAGCGACGTGACCGGGTATCTGAGCGGTCCGGGCGGACGCAGCTGGTCGACGAACAACGTCAGGATCGAATTAACGAGCGTTGCGTCCGATCCCGATAGGGTCGGTTACGCCATCATCCCCGACCTCAAGCCCATCGTAACGGACGCCAACGGCGTGCTTCTGGAGCAACTCGCCGATGCCGACGGCGACGGCGTGGCCGACTCCAAATGGTTCGAGGTGGAGGATATCCACTCCCGTAAGGGCCACAAGATATACGCGGCCGTGCGGATCATCGACAACGGCGCCATGCTCAACGTCAACACAGGCTACAAGTTCGACCCCACCGACCCCGATGTGAAGGCATCGGACATCGACGGCTCAAGCCTGCTCCAGGTGAATCTCATGGCGATGGCCGAGCGTTCCCGGCTCTGGCCGCCCTATGACCCGGCGAAGGAGGCCATGCTGCTGAAGGCGAGGGATCCGGCGACCGGGGGCGATCCCTGCAATCTGCCTTCGTACGAGCAAAACGTCATCTGGCGTTATCCGGGACCGGTGGGGCCCTTTACGCCGTTTGACATATCCGACGAGTTGGAGTTTCGTTACCGTTACGTGTTGAACCATCAGGATGTCGATACGCGGTTGGAGGAGCTCGGCAAGAAGGTTGACCTCGGCGCCTGGGTATTCCGGCAGAATACGATCCTCTCAACCCCTGTTAACGCCCCGGCGACGTTTCCGAAATGGTTCTCGCAGGTGTATGAATACGGTCTGTACGATCCCAATATCGATCCGAACTACGCCTACCGGCATATTGTGACGACGTACAACATGGACCGGATCATCAACGCATCCGGCCGTAGCGTGAATAACGGCCGCATGGCGAATATCAACCGCGACAGCGCGCAGGTCATCTACAACGGGCTGTACGCGGCGTTGCAGCCACAGATGGGCACGACCGCCGCCAGGGCAACGGCGGCCCAACTGGCCGTCAATATCGTCGATTACGGGGACAACGACGCCAACGTGACGACCCTGACGCCCGTCGGCGGGCCCAACGCCGTAACATACTACGGATTCGAGGCCCAGCCGTTCATCAGCGAGATCGGCTACCGCATCGCCTCAAACGACCCCAACAACCCGGCCAACAACTACTTCGCCGTGGAACTGGCCAACCCCTTCGATATCGACATCCCCCTGGCCGAGTTCCATCTGGAGCTTCGCCGGACGGACGGGACGATCGCCCGCCGCGTGAGCCTGGGCAGCCCCTACGTCATCGCCGCCCGCGGTTGGTTCGTCGTGGGCAACCACAACAACGCCCTGACCAGCCTGGGTGCCATCGGTCCCAGCCGCGTGGACCCGAATCTGGCTCTGGCGGTGTATCGGCGGGACCCGAATTCCCCCCCGCCGCCGGCGTCGCCACAGTATGTGCTGCAGGAGTCGTACGACATCTATCTGGTCAGAACCGTCCGCACGCCGACGCCGAGCCCCATCCTGCTCGACCGTCAGATCCCGCAGGCCGGCTGGTTTACCTGGAGCACGAACCGTGATATGGACAGGCACTATTGCCGCCCGGACGACAACTGGAACATCGTCTATCAGAACATGGTGGCGGCCGGCCGGACCCTCGGCCGGGATAACGTCCCCAACGGAACCGCCAGGAACTACAATCTAGGCGGCGGCCATCGCGGGTACGCAACGGTGGGCGACCTAACCCGAGTGCTGAAGTACGGGCCCAGTAGCGACCCGAACGACATGATCGGGCTCAGAATCGCCGCCCAGCCAAACGAGGGGAACATCAGGTTCGACGTGACAGAAGATGAACGGTTCAATGTCTTTCAGTACGTAACGGTGTTCGACCCCAGCAGAGACGGCATTGACAACGACCTCGGCGGACTCGTCGACGCAAACGACACGGTCACACCCGAGTGGAAGGTGCCGGGACGAATCAATATCAACACCGCTCCCTGGTTTGTCATGGCCCAGCTTCCCTGGATGAACCCGACGATTGCGAGGGCCGTCGCATCGTATCGTGATTATGCCAGTGGCCTGACGAGCATCGCTGAAGTGATGCAGGTGGCTCCTATGCATGCCTATGCGGCCAACTTGGATCCCGGCGACCTCCTGGGATTCCCGGATCTGACGCCGGCGGATGGTGCGGTGAACGACTTCGAAGAGCGGGATATAATCTTCTCGCGGATCAGCAACCTCGTGACGGTGCGCAGTGACGTGTTCACGGCGTATATTGTGGTTCGCCTCGGCCAGAGCGGGCCTCAGAAGCGGATCATCGCGATTCTGGATCGCAGCGATGTGTACGACGTCGGCGACAAGGTGAAGATTCGCGCCTACCAGGTCGTGCCGGATCCGAGGTAGGGAAGACCCAAGACCCAAGACCTTAGACCGCAGGCGGCTACCGGACTAGTTGGAGCAGCTCAGCGTGGGCGGCCTTGTTGCCGATGAGGGTCTTGAACTTGCCGCCGTCGTAGCTGTCGAGGGCCACCGGGAAGATGGGATTGCCCTGGAAATCAGTCACCAGCCCCCCCGCCGCCTCGACGATGATGGCGCCGGCGGCGATATCCCAGAGCTTGGGTCCGGGCTGTAGCGTCGCGATCAGCGCCCCTTTGGCGACGTAGGCGGCCTGCAGGGCGGTCGAGCCGATGTCGCGGAATCGCGTGGCGGCCATGATCTTGCGGGTCCAGTCGGCGTCGTGGCCCAGCCAGTCGAAGTGGCTGTCGATGCCGACGTGGGAGAACTCGTTCATCGTCTCATCGGAGACGGTAATGGTCCGCTCGTTCAATCGCGCGTGGTCGCCCTGGACGGCCGTGAACATGGATTCGGTCGCCGGGTCGAAGACGGCCCCGACGATTGGACGGCCCTGGTGCATGACGGCGATACTGACGGCGAAGATGGGCAGCCCGTGGGCATAGTTGTTGGTCCCGTCGATGGGGTCGATGCACCACCACAGGTCGGACCCGCCGCGGGGCGCCATCTTGAAGATGGCGTTGCCCTCGCCCTCCTCGCAGATAAACCCGTGGTCGGGAAAGGCCTCCCGGATATGGTCGACGGCGATCTTCTGGCACTGGCCGTCCACCTGGGTAACGAGTTCCCGGTACTGCGTGCCCTTGACGGAGGACCGGGCGTACTCTATTTGTTCGAGGGCGTGCCGCCCGGCGAGTCTGGCGGCGACAACGGCGGTTTCAAGCATCTGGCTTAGGTGTCGGCTTTCCATGGGATCGCATTTCGTCGTTGGTATCTCGTATCTCGGCGGCCATGCCCCCGATGCGGGCACTGCCGGGTGCATCCGGGGCCGCCTTGACAGCCGCCGGGGGCGGTTCTATTGTAGCGGCATGGCCGAAACGGGCAAGGACAATACCTGTCATGCTGAGCGAAGCGAAGCACTCGGCCATAGAGGTGCGCCGGCCCGGCCGCCCGCCCTGCCGAACCCCACCGGTGCCGGACACGGCATTTTTTGCCCGGCCACTCGTCGCCAGCGGTCGCGGGCATGGTTGACCCTGGGCCTAGTCGGCGTTTCTTTCGCCTGTGCGGGTGTCGTGGCGGCCGGTTGGGTGGATTTCGGCCGCATGGTCGGTCCCTGCGGGTTTCAGCAGCGTTTCGGCCTGCCCTGCATTACCTGCGGTATGACCCGGGCGGTCGTTCTGTTCGTGCAGGGGCGGTTTGCCGCGGCGTTCGCCATGCAGCCGGCGGCCGCCTTCTTCTGTAGTGCGGCCGTGGCGGCGTTTTTTTTTGCTTTACCGACGGCCCTGTTTGGGGTATATTGGGGGTTTCTCGAAAGGCTCTTTCGAGAGATCAGGATCTGGCAGTGGATTGTTGCGGCTGCCGTTGTGCTGGCGGCGGGCTGGGCGGTGACGCTGGCCCGGGCGATTGCCGGCAGGCAGCCTTAGCACGGCAACTCAGGAATTCATGGTCACGCGATACACGCAGACAAGCGGTTGTGGGTGGATCGCCGGCAGTCGGGGGCTGTCGCTGGGTGGTGGTTCGTCCGCCTTGCGCGGACAACGACCTTGATTCCTATCTCTGGTGCGTTTTTTCTCAATGTCTCGACGAGACAGCTTCCTCATTTCTTCAGACGGGGTGTGCAGACATGATTAGGATATTGATTACAGACAAGCTGGCCCAGGAGGGCATCGATCTGCTCAAACGCATGGATGGCGTCGAGCCGGTCGTCAAGAAGGGCGTCAGCGAAGACGAACTGGCGGAGATCATCGGCCAGTACGACGGGCTGATCGTCCGCAGTGAAACGAAGGTCACGGCCAGGGTCTTGGAGAAGCCCGGCAAGCTCAAGGGCATCGCCCGCGCCGGCGTCGGCGTGGACAACATCGACGTTCCAGCCGCCACGCGCAAGGGCGTACTCGTGATGAACACGCCGGGCGGCAACACGCTCAGCGCCGCCGAGCACACCATGGCGTTGTTGCTGGCGATGAGCCGCAATGTCGTGCCCGCGTGCAACAGCCTCAAGACCGGGACATGGGACCGTAAGAAATACACGGGCAACCAACTGAACGGCAAGGTGCTGGGCCTGATCGGCATGGGCCGGATTGGCATGGCGGTCGCGCGAATGGCCCGTGGTTTCAACATGAAGGTGCTGGGCTATGACCCGCTGGCGGCCCCACCGGACGCCGAGAAGATCGGCGTCGAGGTCACAACGGAGCTGGAGCACATCTTTCGCGAGTCCGATGTCATCAGCGTTCATGTGCCCAAGAACGAGCAGACGCTCAACATGATCGGAACCGCGCAGATCGAGATGATGAAACCGACCGTTCGCCTGGTCAACTGCGCCCGCGGCGGCATTATCAACGAGGCGGCGCTGCGCGAGGCGCTGGCGTCCGGGCGGATTGCCGGCGCGGCGCTGGATGTCTTCCCCAAGGAACCCCCGGAGGAATACTGGTTCAAGGACCTGGCCAACTGCCTCGTGACGCCTCACCTCGGCGCCAGTACGGAAGAGGCTCAGATCGAAGTGGCCGTCGAGGCGGCGCAGATTCTGGTGGACGCCGTCAAGGGCGGCCCCGTGCGTAACGCCGTCAACGCGCCTTCCACGGCGGGGGCGGCGCCGCCGCAGGTGATGCAGTATGCGGAACTGGGCCGGCGGATCGGTCGGGTTGCCAGCACCATCGGCCCGGGCCACATCAAGAGCGTCGGCGTCGAGTATCGCGGCTCCATCGCCGAGATGGACGTCGCCGCGGTCACGCTGAACTTCGCGATGGGCCTTTTGCAGGACCACTTCGAGATGCCGTTGAACATGGTCAATACGCCCGTCCTGGCGAAGGAGCGCGGCATCAGCATCGATGTGACCAAGAACATTGAGTCCAAGGACGTGGCGAGCAGCTTCAGCACGAAGGTCGTCACGGACAAGTGCACCCGGACGATCACGGGGACGGTCTTCGGCGGTTCGCTGTTGCGGATCACGGAGATCGACGGCTTCAAGATCGAGGTGACGCCGCAGGGCACGACCCTGGTGATCTTCAACGACGACAAACCCGGCGTGATCGGCGCCGTTGGCACGGTCTGCGGCAAACACGCCATCAACATCTGCACGATGGGCGTGGGCCAGAAGCCCGAGGCCGGTCAGGCGGTGCTGGCGGTCAGCCTCGACAAGGCCCCGAACGCCGAGGCCGTCGAGGAACTCGGCAGGCTCGACTTCGTCAATGAGCTTTACGTCTGCAAGTTGGATTAGCGCTCATGGCTGAGCAGTTGATTATCAGTATCAGCGGTATGAGGGGCATCGTCGGCGAGAATCTCAGCCCGGCGATCGCGGCCGAGTACGGCTGTGCATTTGGGACGTTTCTAAGACAACGGGCCGGCGGCAGCGGCCGACAGGCGGTCTGTATCGGACGCGATTCGCGGCCGAGCGGACCGATGTTGGCCGCTGCCGTTACGGCGGGGCTGTGTTCAACAGGCATGGACGTGGTCGATCTGGGAATCGTCGCGACGCCCACGGTGGGGATCATGCTGCGCCAGTTGGGCTGTGCCGGCGGAGTGGTTATTACCGCGTCGCACAACCCCATTGCGTACAATGGAATCAAACTGTTGCTCGGCAACGGGATCGCCCCGCCCAGGAACGATGCGGAGGCGATTCGTCGGATGTACTTCGACAAGGC
>DDXG01000251.1 GCA_002347125.1 Phycisphaerales bacterium UBA2266 | reverse complement strand
CGTTTTGAGATAGTCTCTCATGTTCTATCCGCACGTTGCTGTCTATACTTCCTTTGTGACACCCGGCTGTGGCGGGGGGTAGATGCCGTCGGGGCCGGCCTTGATGGGCGGTTCGGTCTCGAAAGAGAGGTTGTCGATGTCGGCAACGAACTGGAATTGGGAGGCCATCATCTGGTCCCAGGTGATGATCTGGCCGGTATGGGCGGCGGCGCGGCCCATCAGGGCGGCGATTTCGGCCTCGCCGGCACGGCGGGCCTCGTTGTGCGGGCGGTCGTGGCGGATGGCGTCCAACAGCAATTGCCACTCGACCTGATAGGGATTGGGGTCGGGCTGTTTGAATTCCCAGACGAGGTTCTCGGGTGTCATATTGTGGTTGCGGTATATTTTCGGCTTGGGCCCGGCCAGGGAGGCCATGATGACGGCCGAGCCTTTGGACCCATGGGCATAGTCTGAATAGGTCTCCCAGCAGTTGTTCATGTGCCGCGAGAAGGCGAACAACTTCGTTCCATCGGCGAATGTGTACTCGACAATGTAGTGATCGAACTGGCTCCCGGCGGACTCGAAACATCGCCCGCCCATCGCCTGGGCGCTGACGGGCCAGGCGCCCTTCGTCCAGCACGCCACGTCCACGTTGTGGCAGTGCCAGTCGATGAAGAAGCCCGACGAGACCCATGTGAAGCTGTTGGGATAGCGTAACTGGAATTCGATCTCGTTGGCCCCGTCCGCCAGCTTGGGGCAGACGACCGGGCCGTGGACGCGATATATGCGCAGGGTGTGGACGTCGCCGATAGCGCCGTCGTGGATGCGCTGGATGACCTCCTGGCGGGCCTGGGAGTGGCGCCACATGAAGCCGACGCCGACCTTGAGGTTCTTCTTCTCGGAGGCCTCGGCGGCGGCGAGCAACCGGCGGACCGACGGGGCATCGACACCGAAGGACTTCTCCATGAATATGTTGACGCCCTTGCTGACGGCGTACTCGAAATGCAGGGGGCGAAACGCCGCGTGGGTGGCCAGCAGGACGACATCGCCCGGCCGCAGGCAGTCGATGGCCTTCTTGTAGCCGTCGAACCCGACGAATTGGCGTTCTTTGGGCACGTCCAGCCTGTCGGCATGGGCTTCTTTGAGGGCCGCCAGGCTCTGGGTCAGGCGGTCCTCGAAGACATCGGCCATCGCCACGAGCTTGACGGGCCCGCCCGTCGTGCTGAAGGCATCAGCCACGGCGCCGGTTCCGCGGCCGCCGCAGCCGACCAGCGCCAGGCGAATCGTGGAATCCCCGCCTGCGTACAGACCGCCGGACAACTCGGCCGCCAGCGCTGAGCCTACTGTTAATCCCCCGACACCCCGCAGGAACCCGCGGCGATCCATTTGACTGCTGATGCGGTGCCTCATGGCGTTACCCTTTCAGAAGTGCACGAACGACGATGGACGACGGACGAACGACGCAATACGCAATACGAATCAGGCGCCGCCGAACAGGACGCCCTGGAGTTTCTTGAGGGCGGCATAGGACCGCTTGGGCTCCAGGGTCGTCGTCAGCAGGCCGCTCTGCGGCGTGAGGCTGTCGGTACGGTCCGCGAGGTTCGCGTAGCTGACCGCATCGACGAACGGCTTGCTCAGCGCGATCCGGTAGAACTGTTCGATCCACTGCTGCTGGTGAGTCTCATCCCATCCTCCTCGCCAGGCCCCGGCCGCATCCGGTGCGAAAAGCCCATCGCCTTCAGCGCCTGGAATCTCCACGTCGGTAATGTACAGGGGTTTGGAGATCGGGGCGAACGAATCGAGCAGCGACGAGACCTGCAGGAAATCGCGGACGTGCATGCCCGATTGGTTGCGTCCGAACCGCATCTGGAGCGCGAAGGCGTCAAAGTTGATGCCGCTCTGTACGACCATGTCCATGTACACCAGCGGCGGGATGCTCCCTGGGACGATGGCGTAGTACTCGCCCCACGGGTTGCCGATTTCGATGACCTTGATGGCCCGGCCGCTGGCGGTGCGGACCGCGAGGGTCGCGGCCCGCGTCATCTCGAGGATCTGCTCGAAGCTGAAACCGAAGTGATTGAAGACGTTGAGGCCGCTGACGGCGTACCAGACCCGAAGCACGGCGGCGTAGCGCGTCACCATCCGCGTTGCGAACTGGTAGGCTGCCTCGCGGACCTTCTCGAAGCTCGTTTTCGAGCCGACCAGCCAGGCGGGCAGGTAGTCCTTGGAGAATCGCAGCAGGGGCCCTGCGCCCATGACGACGCGTCGGTTCGCCAGGGCCTCGACACAGACATCGACCGACGAGAAATCGTACTGGCCCCGCGTCGGTTCGATCTGGCCCCAGTTCACGGGGATGGTTACGTATCCGAACAGGCCGAGTAGTTGCTCCATGTACGCCGCGTCGCCGATGCGGGCCGGGTCGAAGCGGCAGCCCAGGCACCCCCTGCCGAGAGCATGGCTCTTTCGGCGGCTGTCGAGCGAGGTCAGCGCCTGCTTGAGGGCGAGCTTCTCACCGACCATCACCGCCCGTTGCAGGGCCTCATCGGCCGGCAGGGAGGCCTTCGCGGGATTGTCCAGACTCTGCAGGGCCTTGATGAAGTGCCCTTGGGCCTCGGAGACCGCGCCCTCCAACTCGCCGAAGCCGCTGAAGAAGGACCAGTCCTCCCGCCGGGCGGTGATCTGCATCAGCTTGGCGCGGGCGATTTCGAGGTTGAGGATATAAGGGCGTTGTCGTTCGGGCAGGCAGGTGGTGGCCAGGAGGACCTTGCCGAAGCCCTCGACCGGCCAGAGCAGGGCCAGGCCGGCAGTTTCCAGGTTGCTCTTGCGGCATTCCACGACGCCGCCGGCGCAGGCGATCTTGGCGCGGCGGACCCCCACGCCGTCGGTGCCGAACATGTACGCCCCGCACGGCTTGAAGTCGTCGTATGCCTTGCCGTTGTTGAAAACCAGGAACTTCAAGAGCAAGCCCGCCACTATCCGGCGCACCGGGCGCGATGTTATGATACGACCGCCACTACTGGGGCGAAAAGCCCATCTACCCCCCGCCGCGACGGGGAATGACCACGGCTGCTCCAAGCCGCCATGAGGCCCCGATTATAGCGATTGGGGCCCCTCTGACAAGGCGAAGTTCGGTGCGTCGGTCATTTTCCGGCACCGGCGTCCGTCCCCGCCGACGTGGTGTTGGCGTGTTGTTATGTCATTTGCCGGCCGGCTCTTATGTACTTGATTGGCGCACCGTCTTGGGGTATTCTGGTGCACGGCGATACTGCCGTCTAACCTGAAGGGGCCGACCATGACCACAGACCGAATCAACCGCCGGACGTTTCTGAAGACGAGTTCCGCCGCCGTACTGACAGTGGCGGTATCGGGCGGCCGCTCGGCCGAGGCGGCCGGCGGGGCCATCCGCCTGGGCGGGCCGCTCTTTGCCCAGCATGACAGCCCCGAGTCCTGGGTCGCCGCCCTGCAGGCGGTGGGCTATCGAGCGGCGTACTGCCCCTTGAGTCCGACGGCCGACGACGCCACGGTCAATGCCTACGCCGCGGCCGCCAAGCGGGCCGACATCACCATCGCCGAGGTCGGGGCCTGGAGCAACCCCATCAGCCCGGATGAGGCCCAGCGGAATGCCGCCCTGGAGAAATGCCGGACGCATCTGGCGCTGGCCGACCGCATCGGGGCTCGCTGCTGCGTCAATATCGCCGGTTCGCGGGGGGCCAAGTGGGACGGCCACGATCCGAAGAACTTCACTCAGGAGACCTTCGACATGATCGTGGAGACGACGCGGGGGATCATCGACGCGGTCAAGCCCACCCGCACGTTCTTCACGCTTGAGACCATGCCCTGGGCGTATCCGGACTCAGCGGATTCGTACCTGGCCCTGTTCAAGGCCATAGCCCGCAAGCAGTTCGCCGTGCACCTCGACCCCGTGAACCTGATATGCAGTCCACAGCGGTACTACGGCAATGCCGAGATCGTCCGGGAGTGCTTCAGGAAGCTGGGCCCGCACATCCGTTCGTGCCACGCCAAGGACATCATCCTGCGGCCGGAACTGACCACCCACCTCGACGAGGCCCGGCCGGGGCTGGGGGGTATGGATTACGCCGTCTTCCTCAAGGAATTGACCCGCTTGCCCGACGCCCCGCTGATGCTCGAGCATCTGCCGAACGCGGAGGAGTACCGCCTTGCGGCCGAGCACATCCGCTCTGTTGCGAAGGCATCGAATATCCCGCTGGCGTGACAGCTGGAAGCAACCGGAAACTCAAAGCAGAAAAGCCAAAGCTCGGACCCCCCTTGTGTCTCCCCTAATTCATGTATCCGCTGATCACCTTGTTGTGCACCTCGATGAAGCGGTTGTTCTTATCGATGAGGGTGGCGATGACGTTGAACTGATTGAGCAGCATCTCGATCAGTTCGATGTTGCCCAGGGCTGCTTCGGGGCTGTATTGCGGCAGGGCGACCATGACATAGCCGAAGTTTGTCCGGTCCGTCGAGAGCTGGGCGCCGACAATGCAGCAGTCGCCGTGCTCGGTCACTATCGGTTCCTGGCCGTCGTCGATGCGCGAGCGAAGCTCGGCCAGGTACGATTCGCTGATGTTGAGTTCGGCGAATCGGTGCGAATCGCTCGGGCGACACGTGCCGTCGGCGTCCATAATGACGATAAGGGGTCCGCCCTCGCCGGCGACGCCGAATATGTGCATCGCCGCCTGCTGACTCAATACCGCATTGCCCGAGAACAGTGCGCCGTACATATCCATACAGTAGCCTCCAAGTGCCGTTCATATGCGACTTCGGAGAGTGTTTCGGCGCATTTGGGCGGCGACTTGCCTTGGGGCGGGCCCGGAGGCGGTGAATCCGTGAGGGGTCGGCAGTAATCGCACAATCCCTACATCCCGACCCTGGTTATCGGACGCCGGGTCGTGCGGGGGGGGCCGCCCGGATCCCGCGGGCGGTTTTCAATTCCTTTGACAGTTCCGCGGCATCCAAATATCATGCCCGAACAACACCGTATGAGGTTTCTGCTCGACATCGCGTATTTGTTTGCCGTGCTGGCTTATGCCCCTGTGATGCTGTACCGGATGATCGCGTGCGGCCGGTACCGGACGGGGTGGGCGCATCGCTTCGGAAAGGTGGGTCGGCGAGGCAGTGGCGGGCGGTGCATCTGGATTCACGCCGTCAGCCTCGGCGAGATCAACGCCACCCGCACGGTCGTTGCCGAGTTGAAGCAGCGACTTGGCGACTGCGAGATCGTCATCAGCACGACGACGGACACGGGGATGGAGCGGGCGCGGGCGCTGTTTGCGGTCGACCATGAGGTCTTCTACTTTCCGCTGGATTTCTCATTCATCAGCCGCCGGGCGTTCCGACGGCTGCGGCCGGACCTGTGCCTGCTGATGGAGCTGGAGGTCTGGCCGAACTTCCTGGCATCGGCCCGCAAGTTCGGCGCGCAGGTGGTCGTTGTGAACGGCCGCATCTCCGAGCACAGCTTCAAGTGGTACCGGCGCATCCGCCCGATCTCGAAAGCCATCTTCCGGCGCCTGTCGCTTGTCCTGGTCCAGACCGATCTGTACGCCAAGCGTTTCCGGCGGATCGGCTGTGCGTCCGAGCGGGTGGTCGTCACCGGTTCGCTCAAGTACGACACGGCCCAGATCGCCGACAGCGTTCCGGGAGCGGAGATCCTCGCGGCCCAACTGGGCATCACGGCCGACCAGCGACTGCTGGTCGCCGGCGCCACGGGCAACGATGAGGAGAAGATACTGCTCGACGTCTATCGCCGACTCATCGAGGAGCCGCAATTCCAGGACGTCCGCTTCGTCCTGGTCCCCCGCAAACCCGAACGCTTCGATGAAGTCGCCCGGCAAATCCAGCAGGCGGGCTTCGACCTGGTCCGTTATAGCCAGGTCAGAGAGCACAAGAGCGCAAGGGCACAAGAGCATAAGAGCACAAGGGCGCAGGAGGCGGGGGATGAGGGACGAGGGACGAGGGACGAGGG
>DDXG01000260.1 GCA_002347125.1 Phycisphaerales bacterium UBA2266 | reverse complement strand
AGCGGCATGGGCGGCTACGGTGGCGGCATGGGCGGTTACGGCGGCGGCATGGGCGGCTATGGCATGGGCATGATGGGCGGCGGCCAGATGAGCAGCATGAGGGCCTACGATCTTCAGCAGTTGGTCCAGGAGACCATTGAGCCGACGACGTGGTACTACAGCAATATCGAAGACGCCGAGACCGGGGAGCTACTCTACGGCGACGGCATGATTACCATTTACCCGCGACAGCAGCCCAAGAAGATGGCTGTCTTGCAGACCCGCGCCGTACATAAGAAGATCGAGGCGCTGCTGGCCGAACTGCGTAAGGCGCTCGGCCACCAGGTCTCTATCGAGGCAAGGTTCCTTGTGGTCAGTGAGAACTTCCTCGAGGATATCGGGCTGGACCTGGACTTCACGATGAACCTGGGCGGCAAATTCGGCATCGCCACCTTCGAGCAGAGCTCGGCCCTGGCGACGACCCCCGATGTTTCGACCAAGGTTCCGGGCAGCCTGGGCGGCATCAGCCACGCCGCCGACATAACAGGCGGTTACGGCTCCATTCTCGATGATCTCCAGGTCTCACTCCTGATCCGGGCGACACAGGCCCACACCGACGCCAAGTCTCTGACGGCCCCCAAGGTGACGGTGCTCAGCGGCGAGTCCGCGACCTTCACCGTCTACAACGACATCTCCTACGCCCTCCCGCCCGATGTTTCGTATGGCGGCGGCACGGGCGCGTACCCGGGCGGCGGCTATCAGACATCCAGTATTCAGCAGAATATCCAGCAGATGAGCGTCGGCAGTATGCTCAACATCACCCCGACGATTACACAGGACAAGAAGTACGTCCTCTTGAATATCATGACCCAGCTTCAGGACCTCCTCCGGATGAAGACCCATCTCGTCGAAGGTCCCGTCGGATCGGAAGGTGAAGTCGCCCAGTACAGCGTAACGGTCCCCGAGACCGAAACGTCGAGCGTAATGACCCGCGTCAGCGTTCCCGACGGCGGAACGCTCCTGTTGGGAGGCCAGAAGATCACCGCAGAGATCGAGAAGGAAGCCGGTGTACCGGTGCTCAGCAAGGTTCCCGTCGTGGGGCGGCTTTTCGGCAACCGCAGTAAGGTGCGGGATCACAAGATACTCCTGATCCTCGTGAAACCTACTATTATACTGCAGGAAGAGCGGGAAGCCGAGGCGATTGCCGCGATGGAAAACGATTTCGAACCGAGCTTCTGACGGGTCCTCGACGTGTATATGGGAATTGCCGGGTCGCCGCGTGTAACAAAAGGCCTGCTCGCCCCCACCTATAATAGAAGTCAATGGTCTGGGGAGTCTCGGCAAGCGCACGCTGATGGGGGCGCTGCGGCTTCGGTTTACGTTCAGGTATCGCATAGGCCGTTATGGCTGACACAATCAGATATTAAAAAGGGATAGCAGATGGAGCGTCACACTAGAATCCGAGCCGGAACCTTCCGTGTTCTTATCGGCTCGTTCTTTTTGTTGTGCGCGCAGGCGGCATCGGTGCGGGCCGACGGATTGCTCGGTTTGAGCTTCTACGATGCCCTTTCGCCGAAGACCGACCGTGGCGAACTGATCGTGCGGTTCCGCGGCGACCGGACGTCCGCGGCGGCGCTGGGCCTCGATGGCCCGCGAACCGCTCGCAGCGTCCGCAGCGCCGTGTCCGCGAACGTGGTGCCCGGCGCCTCGGTGGACCGCACCTTCGACGGGGTCGTGGAAGGCCTCTCGCTTGTGAAACTGCCCGCGGGCGTCTCAACCGTCGCGGCGATGCTCCGTTTCAACGAATCGTCCGATGTTCTCTATGCCGAACCGAACTACAGGTATCGTATCAACGCTATCCCGAACGACCCTGAATTCGCGATGCAGTGGGGGCTGGACAACACCGGCATGTTGGGCTCGCCCGACGCCGACATCGATGCCCCCGAAGCCTGGGATATCAGGACCGATTGCAGCGATGTGATTGTGGCCGTGCTCGACACCGGCATCGACGCCCGCCATCCGGACCTCGCGGGCAATCTCTGGAGGAATGACGACGAGGCGGATGGGACCCCGTTCCTGGATGACGACGGCAATGGTTTCATGGACGACGTCATCGGGTACAATTTCGTCGACGACACCAACGATCCCAACGACGACCACTGGCATGGAACCTACGCAGCCGGCATTATCGGAGCCGTCGGCGACAACGACGAAGGCATCGCCGGGGTCTGCTGGGACGTGCGGATCATGGCCGTCAAGGTTGCCGACGCCAATGGGGAGGTATCGCTCAGCGCCGCCATCGCGGGCATCGAGTATGCCGCCAACAACGGCGCCAGGGTCATCAACATTTCGTGGGGCACCCACGCCGAGGACCCCATCTACCTCGTTCAGACACCCGACAGCCAGTCTTTGAGGGAATCCATCGAGGCCGCCGGCGAGGCCGGTGTGCTCGTGGTGGTCGCCGCCGGCAATGAGCGCATGGATACGGACGAGTCTCCGGTTTATCCTGCGTCGCTGGACTCAACAAACGTCATCACCGTCATGGCGACCGATTCCTTCGACATGCCGTCGCGCTTCAGCAATTACGGCCGGTTGTCCGTGGACATCGGCGCCCCCGGCGAGAATGTCCTGAGCACCGCGCCCACCTATGAGACCCAGGCGATGGGGCAGTGGCGGGTCAGACGCGACTATTCGATGGCTCACGGGACCTCGGCCGCCGCGCCCTTCGTATCGGGCGCCGCGGCGATGCTGTTTTCGCAATATCCGTCCCTGCCGGCCCCGGTGGTCAAGAAGATCCTCATGCGGTCGGTGGACCCCGTCCTGCCCGGCCTCTGCGCTTCCGGAGGCCGGTTGAACCTCCACGCCGCCATGACGCTCATCCCGCAGGGCAAGCCCGGCCGCGCCGTCATTGCGCGCGAACCCGGCGTTATCTACGACAAGATTCAGGACGCCATCGACCAGGCCGTCGACGGTGACACCGTCATCGCCGAGGCCAACAGCGTCTTCATCGAGAACATCGACTTCGGCGGCAAGGCGATTCTCGTCCGCAGCGGCGATATCAACGACGTCAACATCCCCGATATCAGTCCCACCGACACCTACATCCTGGGTCTCGCCCAGGAGACCTCGACCGTGACGTTCCACAATGAGGAGGGTCCGGACTCGATTCTGCAGGGCTTCACCGTGGCCTGGGGCAG
>DDXG01000244.1 GCA_002347125.1 Phycisphaerales bacterium UBA2266 | reverse complement strand
GTATACATGATTCGGATGCGTGGTTTCTATCGGTGGGGTTGTGGCGTCGACAGGGTGGTCGGGGGGATATGGGGTGTCATTGGTGCAGTGGTGATACTGGGGTGGTCGGGCGGGGTTGGCGGGGCGGGCCAGCGGGCCGCGGCACTGCCCGATGACTGGGGGCGGGCGTGGGAAGAGCCGGGCGTGGAGATGCGGCCGTTGCAGATTGTCCACGGCCCGGCAAAGAGCATGGCCTCGGCCGAAGGAATCAAGGCGTTGAAGGATATGGGTCTGGGGGGCATCGTCTGCAACGTGCATTTTGACCGGTATATGGAGTCGCCGGAGTATTGGGAGACCCTGACGGAGACGGTGCGGGCCTGTGCCGAAGGGGGGATGCGGGTGTGGATATATGATGAAGACGGCTATCCCAGCGGGGCGGCCGGCGGGCTGGTGCTCGAACGCAACAAGGATTTCGAGGCCCTGGCGCTGACATACGATGCCGGGCGGGATGAGCCGTTTGTCCTTCGGCGGGCCTACGAGCACACGCACGCCAGCAACAACTTCTATGCGGCGCGGCGGTATCCGAATCTGATCGACGACGAGGCGATGGCCTGCTTCGTCGAACTGACGCATGAGGCCTACTGGGAGCGGTTGAAGGAGCACTTTGGAGCGACGATCGAGGCGTTTTTCACCGATGAGCCGTCGCTGATGGCGGTCAATATCGGGCAATTGGGGGAAGATGTCCGCAAGAGGGTGCGGGTGGTTGATCCGGTGGACGAGGCGATCAGGCCGCTGCCGGCGATTCCGTGGGTGCGGGACTTGCCGGAGCTGTACCGGCAGCGGTATGGCGGGGATATCATGGCAGTTCGCAGGAGTCTGTTTACGGGGGATGGACCGGAGGACGTGCGGGTGCGGCGGCAGTTCTGGGGCCTTATCAGCGATCTGATGGCGCAGCGGTACTTCGGCCGGCTCCAGGAGTGGGCGTCGGCGCATAAGGTGGCGTCGTCGGGGCACAGCCTGTGGGAGGAGATGCCGCTGCACCATGTTCCGCTGGAGGGCAACGCATTGAAGTCGCTGATGCGGATGGATATTCCCGGGCTGGACATGCTGTCGTCGGACCCGGAGGCCGTGATTTACACGGGTTGGCTGACGGCGACGCTTCCGGCGTCGGCGGCCCTTTTCAACGGTGGGCGGCGCGTAATGACGGAGGTCAGCGACTTCTCTCAGACGCTGGGAGGCGGCAGTCGAGCGTCGCTGGAACAGATGCAGGCTACGGCCGCCTGGCAGGCGGCCTTGGGGGTAACGGAATTCACGCTGTACTATGACTATCGGGGACGCTCAGCGCGGGAGTATCAACGGTACTGCTCCTATGTCGGCCGGCTCAATTCGCTGCTGCGGTCGGCCGAGCCATGGCCGGGCGTGCTGTTGTACTACCCGATATACGATCTGTGGGGCGAGTATCGGCCTGTGGCTGAGAAGCTGACCCTGGAGTCTCAGAGCGAACGGGCCCGGCGTGTTGTGCAGTCGTTCATGGACTTGGGGCAGGGGCTGATGAGGCGGCAGGTGGGTTTTGCGGTGGCGGACCATGAACTGTTTGGGGAGGCGGCGGTTCGCGGTTCAAGACTGGTTGTGCGCGGGCGCGAGTTTGGGGCCCTTGTTCTGCCCGGGGGTGTGGAATTGCCGGAGGCAGCGCGGGGGGTTGTTGAACGGTTTGAGGCGGCCGGGGGGCGGGTGGTCCGGGCAACGGACATGGGCGCAGGGGTCGATTTCGCGGCATTGCGCCGGGCAAGCGGCTACCCTGCCTTGACGCCGGCGAACGACCGGATTGTCGTGGGGCGGTTTCGCCGGCACGGCAGCGTGATCCTGTTGCTGGTGAATGTGGGAAACGGCAGGTACGTCGGCGCGCTGAGGGGCGTCGACGGCAAACGCTGGGTCGTCGGCCGCCCGGAAAGCGGGTCGGTGGAGATGGTCAGCACAGTACCCGGCGGACGGCTGGACGTTCTGCTTGAACCCAGGGCTTCGGCCGTCCTGGTCGGTTTGTCTGCGGAAGAGCCTTGATACTCGCCGCCCGGTCTGCAAGCATATAAGAGCGAAGCCGATGTTAAGATGGGGAAAAACTCTGTGTCGGCCCTTGCGGTCCTCACCTATGGCCGCGGATTTCGTTGCCGGTTCCGTCGACAAGCGGCTTGCATGAACTCGAGCCAGTGATTAGGATATGAGTGATTGAAGTTCGCCGGGTCCCCGTAGCTCAATGGATAGAGCGTTGGCCTCCGGAGNNTGCGCAACAAGACCTGCATCCAAGACTTCTTCGGTGACCATTCGCGCTCGCTTCCACAGACCATCGCGGACGGCCAAGCAGGACTTGTGGGTCGTCGTGAAATCGTGAAGGTCCGGCCGAACAGGGCAATGTGAACGAGCCGTCTGAAAAGTCCGCAGATGAGATTGGCGAGGACACCTGGAGCCGCGGTAGTTCCGCCAAGGGTGCCCTGATGCTGCCGAATTGTGATGATGACAACCAGGACGGAATTCCCGACAACTGGACGGGTGTGAATAACCGCTATGGGCCGGTCCATCTGCCTCCGGGCGATTGGGATCTCGATGGAACTGCGACTGATGATCCGGCCAATGATGAGATTGACGGTGGGGGCGATCTCGACGACCTGGCGGAGTTGTGGGTGCATACGCTGGGAGTTGACTGGGGTGGGCAGGGGCAGCCGTCGCGGCCGCCGTTGAGGATTACGCTGAAGGTTGCGAAAGTGCCGGGTGAGGATTCGTTCTTCGGCAACGTCGAGCCCCAGGACCGCATACGGATATTCCTGCCAACCGACGACACAACCGAACAGGGCAATCTCATCTGCCAGACCGCTGATCAAGCCATCATAGGGCCGGAGGCGGGTCCCGAAGTGGTATTCATTGGCACTGCCCTTGATATCTTCGAGGGCGACGGGATCGTGAAATTCCGCGTCGAGGGCATCGAATTGGGCGCTATGGTCGATATCACGCTGACCGTCGAAGACACCGGCCGCAACCTCCTGCTCGACTCCGACACCGTCCGAATGAGGGTCGCGCCGTTCGTCATGTCCGATCACGATATGCCTGTCAGCACTACCGGAGGCGCAAGTGTGTTTGTTCAAGGCACTGTATCGGCCGAACTCGTCTCTGCGCTTGAAGCCAAGTATGGCACCAGTGGTCAAGTCGATAAGAACGCCGGAGACTGGTGGCCTCAGGACGGCTTCGAGGTCGGTTACGCCCGCGTTCCGGGTGTGGATGTGGACCATCCGATAGATATGTCCGTTTTCTTCACTTCGCCACGAATCTTCCGCACTGGCAGTGGACTCGCAGGGTACGTACACAACCAACGGCTTGGCCCAGGGATAGGTGTTTGTTCGAGGATGGAGTATATCCCTTACGGGTGGCACGGGTGGACGAGCTACGACAAGTGTGGGAACCTCGAATCGATTCCCAATAGCACCGGGCCTGGACATCTATTCTATGGTCGCAGTCTGCACACAGATATCCAGGCTTTCTTCCGCGGCCAGGGTGTGAATCCTCTCTTCCCTGTCAATACCGACTGGCTCGATATCGGCCATGTCGATGAAGTGATTTCGTTTGTACCCTTGCGTAACGGTCCGACTCGATATACGGTTGTGGCCGATCCAGAGGTCTGTTGGGCCTTGCTCAAATGGCTCAACAACACGGCAGGAGCCGAGGTAGCCTATTACCCGGTTTCCGTGCAGTTGTCCTCTGACAATAGGAGTCTCAATTTGCCGTTGACTCCGCTGAGCAATAGCATCATGGAGCCAGAGAACCTGCCGAGCATACGTGAAGCATTGGGCCTTGACTCACCGGAAACGCCGCCAACCGGAACAGGCGCATTGGGAGGCACACTGATCAAAGGTGGCGCCTTCACCGGTTGGTTTCCTGATAACAACAGGAGATATTATCTGGTCAAGTTCACGAGTAGCAGTACTTACGACGTGTACTCGGATACGAGCGAAATAGTGACTCCGCAGCCTGACCAGAAAGACCCGACATCCGGCTCGGTGGGAGATGATTGCATCTTCGAGGATGCAATGTGTTTCGTATTCTCGCACTGGTGGAATGGATCATTCGCAACTGACGATGTATTTCGGTTCGAGGCCGATCCCACCTGCACGACTATCGAAATGCCGGTATTGTTCAAAGCGCATACAGGCACTGCTCCTGAATACACGGGGTTCAGTGTGGCCAGTACGATAGATCACGCAAACTGCTTCGTCGACGGCACCTACTTACTCATTGGCGATCCGGGAGATGAATACAGCTCAACTACGGCAATGACCGTCTACGTGAAGGCCTTGCTCCAACGGGCAGGATATGAGCACCCCCCAGCCCAGGGAGCGTTTGATCCGATGGTTGACTCGCAGTCATACCACAATACATTCAGTAACGTTCACTGCGGGACGAACACACGACGGGCCTGTCCGCCTGTCTTGAAGTGGTGGGAATAACAGAGGGCCACCCCGGGGCGAACAATGGGGCTTGACCGCAGAGGCGCTTTTGTGTATGATGTGTATTAGTTGACTCGGTACAGGAGGTTTTACAATGAAGCCGTGTGCTCTGTTGGCAGCCATGTCTTTGGTGGTAGTTGCGGCCTGGGACGCTCATGGTGTGGTCGTGGAGTTGAACGCTGCACACGAGCGGGAGACCTCGTGGGATCCACGACTGCCACACCAACTCGTGAGTTGGGATTTTGATTACGCTACACAGACTCTGACCCTGAGAGAAGCGTTCTACAGAGTGCCTGACGGTTCAGGCTACGGAGACCGGTTGCGAACGATATTTGTACAGGGCCATGCGCAGGGGCCCTCGACTTTCACGGTTGTTGAGAAGATCACGAACACGACTTCCACTGGTTGGACCGGCTACAAGCTACTCTTCTCCGTGAGCCACACAGATGACATCACGTCATTTGTCTTTGGGAGTACAATGTCGGACAGCTTCTCAGAAGTCAGTGCCTCCGGCCCCGGTATGTTTGCCTACATTGACTTCTCAAATGGGGTCGTTGGTCCCGGCGAAACGCTGTCAATTCAGTACGAGATATCCACGGATTCGCCAATAGCGGGCAGAGGCACGGCTTTCATTGTTTACGGCACACCTATCCCGGAACCAGCCAGTTTTCTGATGTTGGGCTGTGGATCAATGCTGCTGTTGCGAAGGCGTCGGAGCGTCCGAGGCGTGGAATAACAGGTCCGCTGCAGTCGAGGCGTCCTATTGGGAGTTGATATCATGGCCTCATCATCGAGATATGTTGTTGCCGGGATAGTGCTTGTGGCCGGCGTTGCCATTCCCTGTACAGCCCAGGACATCGCATCCGATTTTCAGCAGGCCCTGGCGGGAGTGCCCAGCCCGACGACGGATCCGCCCGTCATGATGTTCGAGGATGCGAATCCCGCCGCGGCGGGTATTGCGTCAGAGTATAGAGACCCGGCCTCGGTGGAGTTTCTCAAGACCCAGGCAAGAACCCGCGACACGGGCAAGACCGCGATACTGGTCCTGGCGAAACAGGCTGCGACGAACGCAACCGCAAGAGATGCCCTGAGCTTGGGGGGTTTTCTGCTTGACGGGCGGGGGATGGTGTGGTAGGATCACAGGCGTTGTGTGGGACGTTGTGGCTGTTGGAAGTGCTGGATATTTCGCTTTGGGCCGCAGGCATGGTTGAAGGGCTTGGCATGTTGGGATTGGAGGGCGGCGACGGGGCCGTTAGGATGATGGATAATCAGG
>DDXG01000066.1 GCA_002347125.1 Phycisphaerales bacterium UBA2266 | reverse complement strand
TGAAAGGCTGCCACCCAACTCATTCGTGCATCGTATGTCGTATTGTGTACTGTAATGGGGGTGGCGGCCTTTGCCGAAGGCAAGGGCCGGGGAAATCGACGTGGCATCGGCATCCCGCTCGCTTCGCTGACGACAGGACTGCCGATGCAGCATGGCCTGGAAGCCCACGCCACGTGATGCAGGCGTCCGGCCCTTCGCCGGCGCGAAAGGCCGCCACCCCTTGACTTCCTGGTCTTTACTTGTCGTTTTGCTTCTTGCATTCTTGATTCTTGATTCTGAACTGCTTTTCTGCCGCAAAATCCGCCTCGCCCGCACTATATAATGAACAACGCGAAGTCCTTACGAAAACACAGGTGCGCAGACATGTCGGAAACGGATAGATACTACGTGGAGCGATGTCTGGACGGCCATCCGGACGACTATCGCCACCTTGTCAAGCGGTATCAGGGGCCGCTGCTGGCGAGCGTGGCCGGCAAGCTGGGCAGTGCCGAGACGGCCGAAGAGGTGGCCCAGGAAACACTGGTCAGGGCGTACTTCAAGATGAAAACGCTCAAACAACCCGAATCCTTCTTCTCCTGGCTGCTCGGCATTGCCGACCGCGTCGCCAAGGAGCACGTGCGAAAGCAGTCGGTGCGGCGCCAGAGAGAGTTGGTGCGGTCTGTGTCTACGGAGACTGCAGCTCCGGAGTTTTCACAGGATCTCGCGTTGGAGTCGGCGATCGCCGCACTCCCTGACCCGTATCGGAAGATCATATTACTTCGTTATTACGGCGACTGTTCCTGCGTGGCGATTGCCCAGCAGCTCGACATGCCCATCGGGACGGTCACCAAGACGCTTTCGAGGGCCTACGCCATGCTTCGAGCCGCCATCAGCCGGCAGGAGAGCCTTGCTCAGGAGGCCACGCCATGAACTGTGACAAATGCAAAGACCTGATCACGCCCCTGATCCACGACCTGCTCAAGCCCGAAGCCAGGCAGTCGGTTATTGAGCACATCAAGGGCTGTCCGGGGTGCCTGGCACAGTTCAAGCAGACCAAGGCGCTGCACGACCGGCTGACGGGCAACGGCCACGCCCTCGCACAGAAGGACCTTGAACCGGCGGTCTGGGAGCGCATCACGCGCGAGAAGGCCGCCCAACTTGAGGCCGAGCAGCGAACAGCCTGTGTCGAGGGCGTCCCGCCCTCGAATCGCGGGCAAGCCTGTCCTGAGCGAAGCGAATGGGATGCCCGCGACACAATCGAAGCGGCTCGGCAGGCCACCAAGAGCCTCATAGTCAGGAGAAATCTTATGAGAAGTCCATTGAGTAGACTCGCCGCCGCGGCGGTGATCGTTATTGCGGGTATCATGGGAATCGTCATGTGGACGGGAACGGGATCGGGAATCGTTCTGGCGGACGTGCTGATGCAGGTCCAGCAGGCAACCGCCTACATGTACCAGATGACAGGTACAATCACGGGCAAGGGGCCCGCCGGCCAGGACCTGAATCAGAACGTGCAGACCACCATCCTGGTCTCACAGGATTACGGCATGAAGATGACCATGTCCATGCCGGACCCCAACGGCGGGACCGCCCAGAGCGCAGAGACCTACATGCTGCCCCAGGAGAAGGTCATGATCTCGCTTATGCCGGCCACGAAGCAGTATAGGCGCATGGAACTCGACGATTCGATGCTCGAGACGACGCGGCGGCAGAACTACGATCCAGCCGATATGCTTAAACAGATACTGAACAGCAAGTATGAGAGCCTGGGCCGATCCCGGATCGACGGCGTGGACGTCGAAGGGTTCCGCACCACCGATCCGAACTTCCTGGCCGGGATGATGGGGGCGGGCGTAGATGTGAGAATCTGGGTCGATGTGAAGACACAGTACCCCGTCCGCCTCGACATGGATATGCGAATGATGGAAATGGAAATACACGCGGTGATCCACGAATTCCAGTGGGACTATCCGGTGGACGCCGCGACGTTTACGCCTGTCATCCCGGCCGACTACACGGCCCTGCCCGGCATGAAGATGCCGGCGATGGATGAGCACAGCGCCATCGCGGGCTTGAAGTTGTGCGCCGAGTTGACCGGACAGTATCCCGAGAAGCTGGACTTCATGACCGCCGCCTCGATGATGAGCAAGATCGAGGGCACGTCGGCCCACAAGGAGATGCCCGACGAGTACAAGGACCTTTCCAAAGAAGAGGCGGCCGCGAAGATGAAGGAGAGGATTGGCGGACACGTCCAGCAGATGACGGACCAACTCATGCTCATCCAGAGCACGGTGCTGTTCTACCTGCAGCTTGCCCAGGAGAAGAAGGACCCGGCATACTATGGGGACAGGGTTACGCCGGAGTTCCCGGACGCGGTGCTGATGCGGTGGAGGGGCGATGACGGCGACTACGTCATCATCTTCGGCAACCTGACCACCGGCAAGGCCACGGCCGAGCAGCTCAAGGAACTCGAGGCCGATATGGCCACTGTGGATCGGTAGCACCGCCGGGACTATCGCGGCACAAACCCGCGCGTCATGCGGCTTATCATCCGGCTTTCCGCGGTGCGTTGCCGTCTCCATAGTACGGGTACGTGTCGAAGACATCGCCGCCGCCCAGGGCGCGGGGGTCGCCGGTGGCCGTGAGCCTGGCCATCAGTTCGTCGGCCAGCGCCTTCCGTACCTCGGCGTACTGGGGTCGGCCCGCCACGTTCTCCAACTGGTTGGGGTCCTTTCCCAGGTCGTACAGTTCCTCGGCGGGCCGCTTGTGGAAGGCCAACTCGAACAGCCGTTTGACGGCGGGCTCATCGCGGTGTTCCATCATGTACGTCTTCGTCGGCGAGTTGTCGATGTCGCGGTAGACCTCCGGGTCGCCGGCGGGCCAGCGGTCGGGCTTGAAGTTGCGGATGTAGAGATGATCGTGCGTGCGGATGGCCCGCATGGGATAGCCGACGCCGCCCGCCCGGCCGGTCGTGTGGCGCTCCATACCCGTAAAGACGAGGGTCCGTTGCGGGTCCACCTGGCCGGATTTGCCGCTGGTCAGCACATCCAGGAAGTTGCGGCCGGTCATCATGTCGGTGGGCTCCAGTCCCGCGGCCGCCAGGAATGTCGGGGCCAGGTCCGACAGGCTGATGAAATCCCGCACAATGCGGCCGCCGGCGACCCGCGCCGGCCACCGCACCGCCAGTGGCACGTGGGTTCCGCGGTCGTACAGGTTGCTCTTGCAGCGGGGAAAGGGCATGCCGTTGTCGCCGGTCATCACAACGAGGGTGTTGTCCAGTTCGCCTGCCTGTTCGAGGGCCTTGATAAGTTCACCGACCTCACGGTCGAACCGCTGGACTTCCCAGTAGTAATCGCAGACATCCGTCCGCACCGTTTCACTGTCCGGCAGCGGCGCCGGCACGCGGACGTCGGCAATCTCCATGCCGCTTTCGACGCCGGACCGCCACTGATACGGCCGATGTGGGTCCTGGCTGCCGAACCAGAAGCAGAAGGGTCTGCCGTCGGGGCGTTTCTTGAGGAACTCGGCGAAATCCTTGTACTGCGATCCGGCGGGATTGCGGGCCCGGCCGCCGGGTTCGTTGAATCCCGGGGCCCAGCCCTTGCGTGTGTAGCCGACATGATACCCGGCGGCCTCCAGCATGTCCGGGTAGACGTCGAACCTCGCCGGCAGGGTGCTCCAGAGGTTGCCGCCTTCCTGGAGCCGCCAGTGCCACTGGCCCGTGAGTATCGCGCCGCGGCTGGGCGTACAGGACGGCGCCGAGACGAAGGCGTTCTCGAACATCACTCCTTCGCGGGCCACGCGGTCGAACGTCGGCGTCTGCACAACGGGCATTCCGGCGATACTCGCATCGGGCCAACCCCAGTCGTCGGCGATGCAGAACAGGATATTCGGGCGCCTGCCGTCCGCGCCGCCATACGAATACCGCGCCAACGCCCCCACAGCGCCTGCCCCGATTGCCGTCTTCAAGAACCCACGTCTATCCATAAAGACCTCCACGACTCCTGGAAATGAGGCCAACCGTTCACACTTGCCCCGTGGCGGACGAGACGCGCACCTCAAGGATCCGCCGGGTGCGGCCGGTCACCTTGGCGGCTTCATTCATACGCACCGGACAGACCCACAGGATACCCCCCTGGTTCTCAAACACAAGCACCTGCCGGCGAACGTCGGCCGGAACCTTCTGATCCGTCAGGAACTTGCCCACCTTCTTGGCAGCGAGGCAGCCCAGGGGTATGAATCGATCACCCGGCTTGCGGCAACGCACGACAAGGGCCTGGCCCACCGCGTCGGCGTCGAACCACTCGACCTGTGGGTCCTTGCCCCTGCGAAACGCCTCAAGGTCCGCACCGTCGGCGTCGAGGAGCCGCGATTCTATCACGAATTGCCCGAATCGCACCCGCCCGCCGGTACACAGAGTCGCTTGTCGTTCGTATTTCGTCGTTCGTATTTCGTCGTTTGTCGGCGGTTGGATCATCACCTGACCATGTTTTCGGCAGGCCGTGAATCTGCCGGGCAGGTCCATCTGCCTGCCC
>DDXG01000309.1 GCA_002347125.1 Phycisphaerales bacterium UBA2266 | reverse complement strand
AGGGGATCTCGGTGATGATGATGGCCTCGCGGTTGCCCTTTATCTCCTCTATCTCGGTGCGGGCCTGTATCTTGACCGAGCCGCGGCCGGTCTCGAAGTAGTCCTTGATGCCCTTGCGGCCGCGGATGATGCCGCCGGTCGGGAAATCGGGGCCCTTGAGGATCTTCATCAGCTCTTTGACTTCGAGGTCCGGGTTCTCTATGACGGCCATGGTGGCGTCGCAGACCTCGGTCAGGTTGTGAGTGGGGATATTGGTGGCCATGCCGACCGCGATGCCCGACGAGCCGTTGACCAGCAGGTTGGGCAGCTTGGCGGGCAGCACGCTGGGCTCCACCATGGAGCCGTCGTAGTTCGGCGTCCACTTCACGGTCTCTTTCTCTATGTCGGCCAGCAGCTCGCCGGCGATGCCGGAGAGGCGCGCCTCGGTATAGCGCATCGCGGCCGCGGGGTCGCCGTCGACCGAGCCGAAGTTGCCCTGCCCGTCCACCAGGGGGTAGCGCAGCGAGAAGTTCTGCGCCATGCGCACCAGGGTGTCGTAGATGGCGGAGTCGCCGTGCGGGTGGTATTTACCCATGACGTCGCCGACGATGCGGGCGGACTTTTTAAAGGGCTTGTTGTGCTGCAGGCCCATGTCGTCCATCGTGTAGAGCACGCGGCGATGCACTGGCTTGAGGCCGTCGCGCACGTCGGGCAGCGCCCGCGATACGATCACGCTCATCGCGTAGTTGAGGTACGAATTCTTGAGTTCGTCAAGAATCCGCATGTCTTCAAATTTCTCTTCAAAAAGGTGCTTTGCCGCCATAAATCTCCTGCCGTCCTTAGCCACAGAAGGGAGTTGCAGTCCAGTCGCGCGAGCATAACCACCCCGAAGCCCGAAGTCAAGATTCCGGCCCGCAAAATGAACCCGAAAAACGGAAGAAATTGGGGTTCTGGCGCGCGCTGAGCACTACTTATGGTGGTTGACCCCCGCCCCGGCCCGCCCAGTCCGCCCGAATCCCCCGGGCCCGGCCCAGAGCGTCATCTGCGGCGGCCTTCCACATGCCCCAGCCACCGCTTCGGGAGATGGACGGTCAGTCCGCCCTGCGCGACCCGCCATAGATGAAACGCATCTGCCCGACATTCGGCACAATGGCGAACCGCGACCCGGCAAACGGCTTGAACCCGCCCGGCCAATACACAAACAACGCCTTGCCGACAAGATAGTCCCGGGGAACGACCCCCATACGATATGTCCGGCCGCGGTTGGCCAATCCCGGCTCGGACCACCACCGGGCATCCTCGCTGTTCGGACTGTTGTCGCCAAGGACGAAGAACTGATCGGCCTCCAGCCCAAACGGCTCGCCCTCTATCGCCCGGCCTCCGTGCGGTCCATTGCCGTACTTGCTGCCGGTATAGTGGATATCCCGAAGAATAGCCACATGCAGGAGGGTCAGCCGGCCGGCTCCCAGTATCTCGGCACGAGGCCGAATGTTGGGCCGCCGCGGTCCGGCCGCATCCACCGACAAACCCATGTCAAACACCAATTCATCGCCGGCGAATTCCAGCACAAGCCGGTGATCCACATTGGCGAACCGGAACCCCAGCGCCCGGCCGTCGCGACGCACCGCGCCGATTGGCTTCTCGGCCAGCACCGCCTCGCCGTCCTGGTCCAGACGGACCAGCCGCATGTGTCCGGAGAAATCCACCAACGCACGGTACTCAACACCGTATTTCGTCAGCACCGCCCCGATGACCCCGTCCGCGGCTCTTGGCAGAACGTCGTATCGAACCATCAGATCGCTGCAGTAGGGCCTTGTGTCATAATCTCGAACGCTGTTGTACGCGTAATTCGCGTGGAAATCGTTGCCCACCGATGCGTCATAAACCAAACGGTTCAACTTATCGACCGGCGCATCCAGATGGAAAAGGACAGGGTGGTTTGGATCGTCCAGCCACAGCCCCCCGTCGGCGTTGGCGAAGGGTTGCCTCCAAGTGCGGCCGTTAAAGGAACCTTCCAGCGGGCGGGCGGGCTGGTAGTCATTGTCATAGATCACCATCCATAGCTCGTCCTGCACCTTCGGGGGCTTGCGCTGTATCTCGTCGTTGATGTACACGTCGCCGTCGATGATCTCGACCTTCTCGCCGGGCAACCCCACCAGCCGCTTGATATAATTGATGCGGGGGTCCAGCGGATTCTTGAAGACGATAACGTCCCATCGTCTGGGCTCCATGAACTGGTAGATGCACTTGAGAACCAGAATCCGGTCCCCGTTGGACACGGGCATCGTGCCGCCGGTGGCCTGGTAGTATCCGCAACTGGGACAGCGCGACGGGAAACGCCGCAGATTCGCGTTCACCGGGATGTAGTCTTCCGCGTAGCCGTAGCTGCCGGGCACGAATCCATAGTCGTACGGATAGCCGCACTGCGGACAACGAAGGCGAAAATGGGCGCCCTTGAGCGTATCGGCCATGCTGCCCGTCGGGATGCGAAACGCCTCCATGACAAAGGCGCGGAAGACGAACGCCAGGATGAAGGCCGTAATCAGCCACTCGAAGGTATTGGCGATTTCTGCGGCGCGGTCCTTGCGGGCGATGTTCTTCTGACTGTTGTTGTCGGTCTCATTCATGAAGCGGACTCGTACGCACTCGGTATCTCGGTCGGCCCCGGCAGGGAGCAGTGCGTCCGACGTTAGAACGCCCGGCCTGGATCGATACGGAAACATGTATTATGCTCCTCCCACGCCTCCCGGTCAAGGTTGCCCACGGGCTCGTGGGTAATTTTGTCCGCCCCTCGGGCGCATCCGGCCCGGACACCGCCGGCCTCTTCACGCGGCGCCCTCTTTCCCAGACACCCGCGAACCCTCCTCGCCCGCCGGTCTGCACTTATCTTCTCACTGGAAAAAATTTGGCGAAAAAACCGCTTGCCGTATAGAAGTCGTTATAGTATAGTGATTTGCAGCAATCAGGTTCGATCGATGAATCACGGTTGTGGATGGTCGAATCGACATCAGGGCCTCAGCAGGTAGTCGCGAAAATGGACGGTTCAAAGGGTGGGTTTTTGGAGTTGCGGTTGTGGGATGAACGAGGGCGCATCCTGTGGAGCAGGCCCGGCAGAATGGTCGTTCACGCACACGGTTGTTATCATTTCGGCGGATAGGTGTTCCCAAAGAGAGGCAGGCTATGGCGACAGTTACCAAGAAAGAACTCATCGACCGAATCTCGGAGCAGACCCAGGCCAAGCGGGTGGTCGTCAAACATATCATCCAGACTTTTCTCGATGCAATCGTCGACGAACTCGGAGGCGATAACCGCTTGGAGTTCCGCGATTTCGGCGTTTTTGAGACACGCACGAGGGCCTCTCGCCGAGCCCAGAATCCAAAGACTCTCGAACGTGTTGAGGTGCCGGCCAAACGCACGGTCAAGTTCAAGATGGGTCGTACCATGCGAGCCAGGTTGAGTGCCCCTCTTCGCACAACCAGGGTGGTGGAATAGCCGACGGCCAAAGCAAGATATGAAGGGTGCTGCTATACGTGCATAGTAGTAAGGGTTTGGCTGACGGCATGGGTGGGAGGCCTGATTCACGTTCGAATGCACCTGGCGCGGCAAAAAAGGAGCAATGAATGTCAGAGGGCATAGTCAAGTGGTTCAACCCACGCAAAGGTTATGGTTTTATCGCGACCTCTGACGGACGCGATGTATTCGTCCACTACGCCAATATCGAGGCGGACGGTTTCCGAACGCTGGCCGAAGGCGACGCCGTCACGTTCAATATCGTTGAGGGTGAAAAGGGACCCCGAGCCGAGAAGGTGGTCCCCGTGAAGAAGGACAGCTAGAGGCAGGGTGTAATCAAGGTAGGAGGCCATGTTAAGCGGCCTGGCACAATCCGGTCTGGACTGTAACGTGCTCGTGTTGAACAAGCACTATATGGCCGTTCGCATTGTGGGGGCACGGCGGGCCTTTTCCCTGCTCTGCCGCGACCTGGCCGAGGTGGTCTGCCCCGAGCAGGGCAATTACGCCAACTACAGTTTCACCAGTTGGTGCGAGGCCAGCCAGTTCAAGTATCAGTTTGAGCCGGACGGCCACGACTGGGTCTCGACGGTCAATTTCTATGTCGCCGTCCCCCGGATCATCCGCCTGCTTTTCTATGACCGCCTGCCCAGGGGCGACGTCAAGTTCAACCGCCGTAACCTCTTCGCACGCGACAAGAACCGATGCCAGTATTGTGGCAAACGCTTCCCCATGAGCGAACTGTCGCTCGACCACGTCGTCCCGCGAAGCCTGGGCGGCCAGGCCACCTGGGAGAACATCGTCTGTGCCTGTGCCCGCTGCAACGTCAAGAAGGGCGGACGCACACCGCAAGAGGCCGGGATGCACCTCATTCGCCAGGCGTGCAAACCACGGCACAACCCTCTCATCCACGTCCACATGGGCAACGAACGTTACCGCAGTTGGAAGCAGTTCATCGAGCACGCCTACTGGTCCGTCGAACTGAAGTAGCCGTAGCCGGGATTATACTTGTCCAAGGAGCCGCAGGCAGAACCGGTCGGTCATGCCCGCGATGTAATCGCAGACCACGCGCTGCAAACCGTACTCCTCGATGAACCGCTGGTAGTAGCCCGGCATCAGGCCCGGATCCTCGCAGAAACGCAGGAACAGCTCCGCTAGACCCTCGCGCGCCCGCTGCGCGGCCGCGACGACCTGCTCGTGGTGGTAGAATCGCTCCAACAGAAAGGCCTCCAACGGCCGCAAAAGGGCCTCCGCTGTCACGGACAATGCAATCAGCGGCTCGGCCCTGCCCAGGACTCCGTCGAAATCGTCGATCCCCGACGCGACAACCGCCCGCGTCGTGCCCTCCACGGCGTCGCCGACCAGCATGTCAATCAGGGCCTTCGCGGTGCGGGTCCGCCGGATGATCGGGTCCGGCAGTTGTGGAGCGTTCACCCGTTGCTCGGCCATGCGAAACAGCTCGACGGCCGCAAGCTCCTGCCCCTGAATCAGCCGCGCCCGCAGCCCGTCTTCCAGGTCGTGGGCGTTGTAGGCGATGCGGTCCGCGAGGTTGGCGATCTGGCCCTCAAGCGAACAATTGGCCTCGCCAAACTCATCGGCCTTTGGGTGGTCGTACGGGCTTCGGTGCCGCGCCAGGGCCAGACGGGTCTCATACATGAGGTTCAGCCCGAAGAAAGCCGGATAGGGGTGTTCGAGCACATCCACGATGCGAAGGCTCTGCCGGTTATGCTCGAAACCGCCGTGATCCTCCATCAGACCGGCCAGCACCGTCTCGCCCGCATGACCGAAGGGCGCGTGCCCGAGATCATGGGCCAGGCAGATCGCCTCCGTCAAGGCCTCATTGAGACCCAGGGCCTTGGCCAGCGTCCGTCCGATCTGCGCCACCTCGATACTGTGGGTCAGGCGCGTCCGATAGTGGTCGTCCAGCCCCGGCGTAAAAACCTGCGTCTTGCCTTCAAGACGGCGAAACGCCCCGCAATGGATAATCCGGTCGCGGTCCCGCTCGAAATCGTCGCGGTAGGGATGCGGCGGCTCGGCAAACTGCCGGCCCCGGCTGTTGCCCGGACCGACGGCCAGGTGTTCGAATGTCAAATGTGGCTGCCCCATATCACCCAATCATCGCCCGATTCCGTCAAGGCGCGCTCACAACGCCGGTAAACCGTGCTCCATGCCGGCCGCACGGAGCATCCCCAGCAGTTCCGTCATGCTCTGACTGATAACGTCCGTATCGCTGCAAACGCTCATGAAATTGGTGTCGCCATCCCAGCGGGGCACGATATGGATGTGAAAATGCCCCGGCAACCCCGCCCCGGCGCAGCGACCCAGATTGACGCCGATATTGAAGCCGTGCGGGCTGATTGTCAAAGCCAGCGCCTTCCTCGCCTCGCGCACCAGCTTGAACAGGTGCAGCAGCTCCTCATCGGTCGCATCGGTCACATCCGCGATATGCCGCAAGGGGGCGACCAGCAGATGCCCGTTGTTGTACGGATAGCGATTGAGGACCACCACCCCCAGGTCCGTCCGCCACACGATGAGATTCTCATCGGCCTTGCCCGGTTCCTTCTGAATATCGCAGAGGAAGCAGCCCTCATCGCGGGAGAGGCCCCGAATGTAGTGAATCCGCCACGGCGCCCAGAGATTCTTCGATTCCACGGTTGGGAGACCTCCGTACAGAATATGCCTTTGGCCCGGTGCGCCGGGACGCTGCGATAGCGCGGCGGCGGTCAATCCGTCACTCGACTCATCGTAATGGTCTGATCCATCGTCAGTTGCGGGTTCGGCCCCAGGGGAATCATCATCATCGCCTCGGCCTTGAGCACGTATGCATGCTTGTAGCTCTCGGGCCGGCCGGCATCGATGTTGTACACCTGCTCGCCCGTGCCTTCGAGACTGAGGAACTTGTACCCGCGAAGGAACCCAAACGTCCCGGCGACCTGGAAGCTGCCGACATACGGCATCGGCCAATCCCGTCGCGGCGACTCGGCCAGGCTGAAGGCCTCCTTGATAACCGCCAGACGTCCCTGCGGATTCGGACGGACCTCGCCGAGCGTGTACCGGACATCCCGGCCCTGGCGATAGACCATCGGCGTGGGAATCGACAGTTGGCTGCTCCAGTTCTGCCCGACGACAACCCCTTTCGAGGGGCTCGGGACGCTGGCGATGGCGTCGTAGAGAAACCACTGCGTGGCCGTGAAATCGCCGATCATATCCGGCTCCTTGATGCGTCCCCTGGACGTGTCCGTTGCCGGACGAAAGGCGGCGTCGCCCGCCTCCTTGATCAGCGCATCTACGGCCGATGTGTCAACCAATCGGCCCGCCGGGTCCACCGTAAACATGAAGCTCTTGCCCGCGAGCGTTTCAGCGGCATCCCGCAGCCCGGCCCGGCCGCTCGTGCTGCGGCTTCTGGCCGCCTTCACGCTCTCGCAGGTCGCCTTGATGGTGGATAGACCATAGGGGTCCACCTCCACCGGCTCATAGGCCATGATGATTTCCAGCGATTCGGTCACCTTGTTGTCGGCCTGCCGACCCCGGCTCATCGTGCCGGAGGGGTCCCAGTTGATATCCACCGTGCGATCCGTCACAAACCGATACCGCAGGGTCTGTCCGACCTGGAAATCCGCCGTCAGGTAGAGGCATGGCTCGGCCGTCTGAGGCTGCTCCCCGGCCAATCCCACAGTCGACAGCAGCATGGCAAGCGTAGTAATCCGTATGGCCGTTCTCAATGGTAATCCCTTTCAATTGAGCGTGCCGATATCATTCGCCCCGGAATCCCGGGCCGCAGGAGACCTCAGTCCAGCTTCTGTATCCTGTAGCTGCGCAGGGCCGTCATCTTCAGAGCATCCGGCTGCTGGTCCGGCGGAGCCGCCGGATCGACGGCCATCCACTCGCTCTTGAGCGTCTCGGTGTATTGCCTGACCGTCCCGGTGTCCACATCGAACTGCATCGAGCCGGTGTAACTCTCCTTGTTGTCGAACATCTTCGCGAAAAATGCGGCGGTCTGTTCCGACGCCATCTGTTGGGCCCCCTGCGTCGAAGGGACCGCATCCATCCGGACCTGCGCCACCTTCACGCCGTTGGCGTCTTGGACCTTCTCGAGCGTATACACCCGCTCGTAGGCCTTCGCCCCCATCATGCCGAAATTCAGGGTGCGGACATTGCTATATGCCTGGCCGACGGCAACGGAGCGGCTCTTGCCCGTGTCCAGGGCGGCGATGGAGTGGCGTTCGTCGATGGCGCTATCCGACAACAGGGCCTGCGCCGCCGGATCGCTGGCGGCGGCACGCGCCTTGGCCGCATCGAGCACCCGCACGACCCGGCCGTCCGGAGAAAGCAGAATCGTGTAGCTCTGATTGAGGATCTGGCCCAGCGGCCCGCCCCGGTCGGCCTCATTGGCGCTGTCGAAGTCCACGGTAATGCTGTCCTTGACCTTCTGCTGGTACTTCAGGGCCTTGAGGGTGATCTCGGCCGTGGCGTTGCCCTGCGCATCGAGGCTCTTGACCGTCTGCGTGAAGGCCACCTCCATGACATTGCCGGTATGCCCGCCGCTGAAGGCCGGCGGTTTGGAGCCTGGAGGCCCCTCCCACTCGACGCTCTTGTCGGCTTCGATAAACACCTTGTACGTACCGGTGTCGCCGACACGGAACTTCAGGCCCAATTCGACGGCTCCGGCCACCGGCTCAACCGGCAAGGCATTGGCGTCAACAACCGGCGCCGCCGGCTGCACCGATTCGGCAACCACCGGCACGGCGGGCGGGCTCGGCAGGTTGGGCTCTGCCTTCACTTCAAGCATCGGCGTCGCGGGCTGATTCGGCCCAGGCGCAGGTTGCACCGGCTGGACCGGCTGGACCGGCTCGGCCACAACGGGCGGCTGGGGCGTTGCCTTCGCGGCTTCCGCGGGAGATTCCGCCGTATCAGGCGCCGGTTCGACGGCTGCCTGGTCCGGCTCGACTTTCAGTCCGCTTTCCGGGGTCTTGCTCTCGTTGCAGCCGGCCGCCACCACCAGGACCACCGTCAGAATCCACAATCCGCCACGGTACAGAACACGCAACTTCATCATAATGGTCATCCCGTAAGTGCTTACCGGATAGAGTATTGCAAACATAGCACTGAACCGCAATTATAGCCCCCACCGACGCAAACGCAACCGAATTTTCTTTGTTCGCCGCCCCGGTTCCCGCTAAGATGCAGGCTTTGAGACCCGTGCTTTTTCCAGTATTCCAATC
>DDXG01000393.1 GCA_002347125.1 Phycisphaerales bacterium UBA2266 | reverse complement strand
CGGCGGTAACGTGCGGGATTTCGTCCTGAAGATCAAGTTCCGGATTGAGAACGGCAATTCGGGGATTCAGTACCGCAGCAAGGAGGTGGACAAGTGGGTGATCTCCGGCTACCAGGCGGAGGTGGTGAATTCGCGGGGGGTGGGTTTTCTGTACCATGAGAAGGGCCGCGCTGGGTTGGTGAATGTCGGGGATATGGTGGAGATCGACGGGCGGGGCAACAAAGCCGTCGTCGGCAAGGTGGCGGACCTGGAGCAACTGAGGGCGGCGGGGTACTATGCGGAGCAACAGTGGAATGAGTACACGATTATCGCAAGGGGCAATCATCTGATGCACTATCTCAACGGGTATCAGACGATTGAGCTGATCGACAATGACCGGCTGGTGGATCCCAATGACCCGGCGGACCGCAACGGGGCGGCGAGGGAGGGGTTGCTGGCGCTGCAGATTCACGCGGGGCCCCCGATGGTGGTGGAGTTCAAGGACATCCGGATCAAGCATCTGCCGGTCGATTACGGGCGGGCGGTGAGGCTGTTTGACGGCACGAGCCTCGATGGATGGGTCTTTTCGAGCGATGCGGTGAAGGAGGCATTCTCGGTGAAGGACGGCGTGCTGGCGACGACAGGACGGCCGGTGGGGTACGTCCGAACCGAGAAGGACTACACGGACTACGTGCTTCGCGTGCAGTTGAGGCACGTCCAGCCGGGCAACAGCGGGGTCTTGCTGCGTGTGGTCGGTCCGGACAAGGTCTGGCCCAAGTCCATCGAGGCGCAGGGGGCCTCCGACAATATGGGGGATATATGGAACATAGACAACTTTGGCATGAAGGTCGATCCGGCGAGGACCTCGGGAAGACGAACCGTGAAGATGCAGCCATCCAACGAACGGCCGCTGGGGCAGTGGAACGACTATGAGGTCACGATAAGTGGCGGTAATCTGAGGATTTACGTCAACAGACTGCTACAGAACACAGCCTCCGAGTGCGACCATGTGCCCGGCAGAATCGCCTTGCAGAGCGAGGGCTCGCCAAAGGAGTTTCGCAACATCGTGCTGATTCCCATCGCCCGGTAGGCAGTGAAATCGGGATGCTCTTTGACAGAGCCTTGGGGATTGGGTATATTCCTTGCCTTTGGTGCCCGGCGGGCGTCGCGTGTGATATTATCGTATGGGTTGTCATTCCATAAACCATGCTGGTAAAAGTACTTAAAAGCAAGTTGCACCGGGCGACGGTTACGGCCACACGGCTGCACTACACCGGCAGCATCGCGATCGATTCAGCCCTGATGGAGGCGGCGGGGATTTTGGAGTACGAATCGGTGCTCGTGGCCGATATAACCAACGGCAACCGCCTTGAGACCTATGTCGTGGCGGCCGAGCCCGGCTCCGGCGAGATCTCCGTCCTGGGGGCCGCGGCCCAGTTGGTCGAGCCCGGCGATGTTGTGATTATCCTCAATTTTGCGTATATGACGCCCCAGGAGGCCGTTTCTCACAGGCCCAGGGTGCTGGTCCTGGGCGAGAAGAACCAGATTGAGAAGATACTATAGAGCCGTGAAGGAGTGCGGCGTTTCGGGCAACCCTGCCCAATGGGTATTGGATGCACCCTGAACTGATCAAACTGCCGTTTCTGGACGTGACCGTCAAGAGCTACGGGTTCATGATGGTGGTTGGCTTCTTGACGGCCGTGTGGATCATTCGCCGCCTGAGCCGGGATATCACGCCCGATCCGCAGTATATCACGAACGCGGCGCTGTATTCCCTCATTGGCGGGGTCGTCGGGGCCCGGCTGTTCTTCGTGTTGCACTACTTCGACAGCTTCCGCGGCGACTGGCTGAGCGTGTTTTACATCTGGAAGGGGGGGCTGGAGCTTCTCGGTGGCGTGATACTGGCGATTTCCATCATATTCCTGTATCTGGTCTACCATAAGCTGCCGATTCGGCGGTATCTCGATATTCTGGGCATCGGGCTGATGGCGGCGCTCGTCTTCGGGCGAATTGGGTGCTTTCTCAATGGCTGCTGCTATGGTCAGCCGACAGATCTGCCGTGGGGTGTGCGATTTCCTTATGGCTCGTTCGCCTATGACAGCCAGATTCGCCCGGACCCCGGCCGAGGACGGGCCGAGCCCCAGTTGAAGCTGCCGGATGAGTATTTCAACGGCATCCGCCACGACGGCCTGCCGCATCTCAAGCCGCTGGATGAGTTGACCGATGCACAGCGCCTGGCGGTCACAAAGGGGCCGTATCGGTGCCTGAAGGTGCATCCCACGCAGCTCTATTCGTCGGCGCTGGCCGCCTGTATGACGGGGGTGTTGTTCCTGTTCTGGCGGCGGGCGAGGAAGGCGGGATTCTGGCACACACAGCACAAACTGTTCACAAAACCCGGATCGACGTTCGCGCTGATGCTGATTGTCTACGGCTGTATGCGGTTTCCGATGGAGTTCGTCAGAGACGATAACCCTTACGAGCGTTGGAGCCTGACGGTCTCGCAGTTGATCGCCCTGGGCATGATACTATTCGGCTCGGCGCTGATGCTGCTGGTGCAGTGGATGCGCGCGGAAAAGTCGGAGTCGCACCGGCCGGCGCAGAATGAAAACCGCTGAGACCCCGGTCCCCGGCGGCGGCGATTCACGTGGATTGACAACATGGGACTCTACGACAGAGACTACACACAGGCGGACTACGGCTCCGGCGGCTCCGGCGGACCGAGGATGCACATGCGCATGGGCATGCCGCGACCGGCCGGGGCGGTGCTCTATCTGCTGGTCGCAAACATAGTGATATTCTTCATCGGGCTGTTCATTCCCGACAACATCTATGTCAGCGACTATGAACGGATGGACGTCCTGGCGGAGTGGTTCTCGGTGTATCCGTATTCGCTGGGGGCAGCCCTGCAACTGTGGCGGCTGGTGACGTATCAGTTCCTTCACGGAGGGCCCTACCATCTGCTGTTCAATATGCTGGGACTGTACTTCCTGGGTCCGACCCTGGAGCGGCACTGGGGAACACGGCGGTTTGTCGGGTTCTACCTGGGCTGCGGCATCGCGGGCGGCGTATTCTACACGTTACTGGCGCTCGTCGGCTTTCTGCCCGTCGGCACGATGGTGGGGGCGTCGGGAGCGGTGCTGGGTTTGCTGGCGGCCTGCGCGATTCTGTTTCCGCATTTCGTGGTGATTCTGGTGCTGTTTCCAGTGCCTATCCGGATGGCCGCGCTCATCCTGATCTTCCTGTATGTCGTCAATGTGCTAACGCGGGGCTCCAACGCCGGGGGCGACGCGGCGCATCTGGCGGGGATGGCGGCCGGGGCGGCGTATGTGTACTGGCGGCCGTGGCTGGAGCGGTTGAAGCACCGGTCGTCGGCCGGGGCCTGGCAGCGGAAGGCCGAGATGCAGCGGAAGATGCAGTTCGAGGTGGACCGAATCCTCAAGAAGGTCAGCGAGCAGGGGATTCACAGCCTGACGCTTTCGGAAAAGCGGATATTGAAGAAGGCGACCGAAGAAGAACAGCGACGGAGGAATGTATGACTGCTGACCCGCAACTTGGCTGAAACCGCGCAGGCGGAATGATTGGGGTCGTGTGAGCGGGGGCAATATTCGCCTTGCGGCGGGCGTCTGTGGTTGTGTACACTGCCGGTGGTATGCCCATCAATTGCAGGGCAGGTGCGTTCCCATTCGGGGACGAGATGCTTCGCTTCGCTCAGCATGACAGTACAGTGAGCGCATGACAATGCAGTGAGGGCATGACAACACAGTGGCGGCAAAGCAACCGGTAGCAGCGTGACGACATTATGGCTTCAGGAGGTTGAATGATGCACAACAGCAGCAGCAAGGTTTCGAGACGCGAGCTTCTTCGGGCGGCGACGGCGGTAGGGGCGTTCTACGTTGTACCGCGGCATGCGCTGGCCGGCGGCGGGGTATCGCCCAGCGACAAACTGAATATCGCCTGCATCGGCGTCGGGGGGCGAGGCGGGGCCCAGGTCGACGGCTGCAAGGGCGAGAACATCGTGGCGATGGTCGATGTCGACGAGCGACAGGCCGCCGGCGCCTTCAACAGTTTCCCGGCGGCGAAAAAGTACACCGATTTTCGCAAGATGTTCGACGAGATGGAGGACCAAATCGACGCCGTCTGCGTCTCGACGCCGGACCACACGCACGCCGTGGCATCCATGGCGGCTCTGAAGCGCAAGAAGCACCTGTACTGTGAGAAGCCGCTGGCGCATTCGATATACGAGATTCGCGCGCTCATGGCCGAAGCCAGGAAGCAGAACGTGGTGACGCAGTTGGGCAATCAGGGGCATTCGTTTCCCGATATTCGGCGGTTCTGCGAGTGGATCTGGGACGGGGCCATCGGCAAGGTGACGGAGGTCCATGCGGCGTGCGGCACCAACCACTGCCGGATCCGACAACTGTCCCGACGCAACGAGGACCATCCTATCCCGAAGGAGTTGGACTGGGACCTGTGGCTGGGACCGGCCAAGATGCGCAAGTACAACCCGATGTACCTGCCGGGAAGCTGGCGGGCCTGGACGCCGTTCGGTTCAGGGACCATCGGCGACTGGATCTGCCACGTGGTGGACCCGGTGTTCTGGGCGCTGGACCTGGGTTCACCGCAGACCATCGTGACCAACGCGAAGGACTACGACCCGGTGGCGCACGCCGACACGTTCCCGGCCGGCTCGATCATCGAGTTCGAGTTCGCCGCCAAGGGGGATCGCGGCCCGGTCAAACTGACCTGGTTCGACGGGACCGAGCCGATTCCTCAGCCGAAGGACCTCGAACCCGGACGCAAGCCCCCGCAGACCGGCGCGGTGGTCTTTGGCGACAGAGGCGCGATCCAGTACGGCTCGCACGGGGCCGGCGGATGCCGGATCTTCCCGGAGACGAAGATGAAGGAATACAAGCTGCCCGCCGAGACGATTGCTCGCGTGCCGGGCCACCATCAGGACTGGCTCCGTGCGATCAAGACGGGCGGCCGGGCCGGCTCGAACTTCGACTACGGCGGACCGCTGACCGAGCTTGCCAGGCTGGGCATCATCGCAACCCAGATGCTCGGCACGAAACTCCTGTGGGATGGCCAGGCCGGGCGGTTCACCAACAACGACGAGGCCAACAAGTACCTCAACCCGCCGTGCCGACCCGGTTGGGAGTTGTAGCCACCCACGCGTGTCTGCTGGAACGCCAGGGCAAAGCCAATGTCCGCAGTGCCATGCCTTGCCGTAGGCAAGGCGTGGTTTGGACCATCCCTTCGCTGCGCGAAGGACTGCCCCCCATCGCTCATCTGCGTTTGTCCGGGGTGGCGGGCCTTGTGGGTCAATCCCACGTGAACTTGCCGCCGGCGGTCAGTTCCTTGAGCCGCTCCTTGACGGCCTGCTCCTTGAGCTTCGGGTCGCGCCAACGCTCGATCTCATCGCGGCTGTTGCTCAATTCCCGCTTGAGGTCCTCGATGCGTTTGAGCAGTTGTTCGTAGGCAATCTGTCGGCGCAGCACAATCAGGTCGAAACGCCGGCCGACGGTCTCCTCGAGTTCGGCCTGCAGTTTCTGCTTATCCTGGTCGTTCTTGGCCTGCTTGAGTCTGGCGAGAATCCGATTCGACCTCTGCTGGAGCTCGAGGTCTTCCTTCAGTATCTTCGCCATCTCGGGATTGCGTCGTTCTTCCTCGTATATCTGCCCGTACTTCTGCCGCAACAGGTCGTACTTCTTCGTGTAGACTTCTTCCCTGTCGTTGAGGTTTGCGAGTTCTTGGGCCTCCTTGGGGTATTCCTTGCCGAGCCAGGCGATGAACTCCTCGCGCCGCCGCGTCCGCCATGTCTCCATGCGTTCACGGATGATGCGGCTGTATTCTTCACGGGCCTGTGAACGGATCTGCTCCTGGAATTTCTCCGGCGATGACTTGCGGAGTTTCTCAAGTTCGGCGGCCTTGGCGGAGTCGTTCTTCTTGATCTGCTCCATCAGGTGATTGACTTCCTCGTCGGTCAGATCAAACCGCCTCGTCGAGCCACGGGTGTCATCGCCGCTCCAGATGCCGGCACCATTGCCGTCGGGGCGCGCCTGCGGCCGGGCCTTCGTGGCGGGGAGAATTGCGGTGAGGGTTGCGGTGAGGAGGATTACTGCCACACGATGCCGGTTCATGCCATCATCCCTTCCAGAAGTCTCCTTGGATATCCATAAGTTCCACTTCCAATTCGGTTACGGCGGTATCACCGCTGCGGTACTTATCGCCGGAATGGAGGGTGGCCAGTTCGTTCTCGATCTGCTCAATTTCGGCCGAATAGTAGGCAAGACCGGGGTCGGAGACCGTCATGTCGTGGCCTTCCCAGAACGACGCGGGGATAATGGCGGCGGCCATGGTGTCGGCGGGCATCAGCGGGGCCGTTTGGAGCAGGCCCACGCGGACGGCGACAGCCAGCACGGCGGCCGCGGCGAGGGAGGCGGCAAAGGCTATGCGTCGGACGGTCCGGTTGTGATGGCGCCGAGCCAGCGATCTGCGAATGTTGGCCCTGACGGCCGCCAGGACCTCGGGCGAAGGGGCCGGGGCGGGGTTTTGGACAAACAACCTGCGGCCGTAGTCGAAATCATGCAGGCCGGCCTCGACCTGCTCGGAATTGTAGAAGCCCTCCAGTAAGGCCTTCAACTCGTTGTCATTCGGAGCGTTCATTGTCGTCTACTCCATCCATTCCCGCAGTTTCTTAAGCCCGCGGTGCATCTTGGAAAGCGTCGTACCGATGGGTTCGGGCCGCATCGCCGCGATTTCCTTAAAACTCAGTTGGCCATAGAACCGCAACATGATCAGTTCGCGCGTGTCGTCATCCAGCCTGGCAAGCTGGGTCTGAAGCTTGTCGAGCCTGTCGTCGGTGGCGGAGGCGGATTCGCAGTGGTCCATCGCCATATGCACGGCGTGCGCTTCAATCAGCTTCTTGCGCCGTTGCTTGGCTCGGAGATGATCGTGGAAGATGTTGGCGGCGATCTTGAAGAGCCAACTCTCGAATGAGCCGCCGTTGTATGTGCCGATCTTCTCCACCAACCTTACAAATAGCTCGCTTAGCAGGTCTTCGCTGACATCACGGTTGCCGGTCAGACGATAGAAGTACCCATAACATCGACTGCTGTAGTCGTCGACCAACCAGGCAAAGCAACCGGGGTCGCCATTTCTACAGCCGGCAAGTATACGCTCTAGGTCTTCGCGTCCTGCCATATTTCAGCTATTTTCAAAGGTTCAGACGGCCGTTGGGGTGCGTTTATTGCAGAATTAACCCTCTGCGGTTATTCCTGCCGGGCCGGGGCGGCGAGTTAAGTCGGATAATATGCCAGGCAGGCTCTTGTGTTGCCCAGAATACCGCATATCGACCGTGACGCGGCAATCGGGCCAATTCCACGGTCTGTTGTCGGATGATGGAGGTCATGGTCGGTGGTGCCGATAGGGAGGGAACCCATGTCAGGGTAATCGGGGCGGGCTTTGGGGGGCCTAGAGGCCGTTGCCGCCGTCCTGGTCGTCCTCGGTCTTCCAGCGATCAGACTCGTCGATATCGTCGATTTCCCGTTGCATGTACTTGAAAAGCTTGTTCTGCAAGGGGGCAAGCTGGTCGTACCACTGGAGCATCCTGGCATAACCGGCGACGAGCCTGTTGAGGCTGATGAGCTGGAGTTTGGCGAGGCATTCAGGCTCTTTGATGGTGCTGAAAGGGTCGCAGGCGAATTCCGGCCGGCCACTGGGGTCTCTTCGGAAGAATTCACAGTCTGTGCATTGTATCATCGGGCACCTCAAGGAATGCGGCGGCGTCCGAACCCGGCAGCAACCGTCGGGCGGAAGCTCGGTACCGGCTTAACGCATCTACGGGACTGATTTTACCGCCGCTTGTGTATTTTCCAGTTTACATTCGACTTGTCTTGTAATAGTATACAAGTTTTTGGCCGGGAAGTAATGCCGGATGTCTGTTTTGCAACGCGTTTTTCGGAGAAGTACATGGCCAAGTCCAGGCGTAGACGCAAGGTGGGTAGCAAGAAGAGGCGTGCCCGCTGGAAGATCAGGCACAAGATCAGTTGAAGATGTTATTGCTGCCTGTCGAGCGAGGGTCTTTCGCTGAACCTGCGCTTTCTGTACCGCGCCGTTACACGCGGAATGGGTAGATGGAGCACTACTGCATCACGTTCCAGCCTGAAGGGATTGCCGTGTCGATCCACCGGGGGGCGACGCTTCTGGAGGCGGCAGGGAAGGCGGGAATTATCCTCGAGGCGGCTTGTGGCGGTGCCGGCACGTGCGGCAAGTGCCGGGTGATGCTGCTGCCGCAGCGGTGCGTGGTGTCGGCCTGCCGGCACCTCGTGGATCGGGATATGGACGTGCTTGTGCCGGCTGAATCTCGCTTCCTGGAGCATCGAATCCTGGAAGAAGGGGGCCGTACCGGGGCGGCGGTCGAGCCTACCGTCTACCGACGGTATGCCGGTCAAGCCGCACCGGAGCAGGTGCTGGGCGCCGCGGTGGACGTTGGCACGACGACGGTCGTGCTCAAACTGGTACGGATGGTCGATGGGCGGGTCCTGGCGACCGAATCGTCGCTGAATCCACAGGCGCGGTTCGGGGATGACGTTGTCAGTCGTATTGCACACGCGGGGCAGGCGGGGGGGGCCGGGCAGCTTCGGGAGGCGATTGTCGGGTGTATCAACACGCTGATCGCAAGAGCGTGCAGGAAGGTATCGGTTCTGACGACACAGGTGTATGATGTGTGCGTTGCGGGCAATACAACAATGCACCATCTACTGCTTGGGCTGCCGGTGGCGCAGCTTGGCGTGGCGCCGTACAGAGCGCATTGTGTGGAGGCGATGAACCTTGAGGCCGGGCCGTTGGGCCTGGAGATACACCCCCAGGGCAAAGTCCACACACTGGCGAATATCGCCGGTTTCGTTGGGGCCGACACCACGGCGGCGGCTCTGGCGGTGGAAATGGACTCGGTCGAGGACGGCACGCTCCTGGTGGATATTGGCACAAATGGGGAGCTGGTGCTGGCGGCCGGCGGGCAACTGACCGCGGCCAGTTGTGCGGCTGGACCCGCATTTGAGGGGGCTCGGATTGAGTGTGGCAGTCGGGCGGCTACCGGAGCGATCGAGGCAGTTGTGTTCGACGGCGAAGACATCGGGTTGGACGTTATCGGAGGGGGGGCGGCCAGATCGATCTGTGGGAGTGGATTGATAGACGCTGTGGCGGTGATGCGAGAGGCCGCCGTGATCGACCAGACAGGGCGATTCGTTGAGGGGTCGGCGATAGAGGCCCTCAGC
>DDXG01000015.1 GCA_002347125.1 Phycisphaerales bacterium UBA2266 | reverse complement strand
ATCCAGGTGGCCCTGCCCTCAGTCAATCTGGCTGCGGGCGGCTATCTCCTGGTCGTCAAGAACCCGACCGCGTTTGCCTCGCGCTACACGGTTCCGGGCCAAGCCCAGGTCTTCGGCCCCTACACCGGCCAACTGTCCAATGCCGGCGAGACCCTCGCCCTCGACGACGCCACCAACAGCACGATCCTGGAGTTCAAGTATTCCGACAACTGGTACAAGATCACCGACGGCACGGGCTTCTCTCTGACCGTTATTGACCCGACCGACCCGGACCTGGACCGCTGGGGTGACAAGTCCGCCTGGCGGGCGAGCGCCGAGGTCGGCGGCTCACCCGGCTGGGACGACACCGGTGTCGTCCCCGACCCCGGCGCCATCGTCATCAACGAGGTCCTCGCCCACTCCCACGCTGAAAACGCCGACTGGATCGAACTGCACAACGCCACCGCCGAGCCCATCCATATCGGCGGCTGGTTCCTCAGCGACAGCGAGGCCGCCTTGATGAAGTACCGCATCGCCGAGGGGACCGTCATCGGCCCCGGCGGCTACATCGTGTTCTACGAGAACCTGCATTTCGGCAATCCGATGGCCCCGGGCTGCCTGACCGCCTTCGCCCTCAGTGAGAACGGGGAGCAGGTGGTCCTGTCCTCGGCCGCCGACGGGGTCCTCAGCGGCTTCCGCGAAAAGGAGGACTTCGGGGCTTCGCCCACGGGTGTCGCCTTCGGCCGTTACGCCAAGAGCGGCGGCACGTTCAACTTCGTCCTGATGAGCGCCAACACCCCCGGGGCCGCCAACGCCTACCCACTGGTCGGCCCCATGGTCATCAACGAAATCATGTACAACCCGCCCTCGGGCAACCAGGACGAGGAATACATCGAGCTGCTCAACATCAGCAGCCAGCCTGTGACGCTCCTGGACCCGCTGACGCTTGAGCCGTGGAAGTTCACCGACGCCATTGAGAAGGTCTTCCCGACGAATCCGGCCGTGACGGTTGCGCCGGGCGGTTTCCTTCTGGTGGTCCGCAATACTCAGGCCTTCGTGGTCCGCTACGGCCTGCCGCCAGCCGGTGTGCAGGTGCTCCAGTACGACAGCGGGGCCCTGGACAACGCCGGGGAGAAGCTCGAGGTCTCCATGCCCGGTGATGTGGATGGTCAGGGTGTCCGTCAATACATACGGGTGGACCGCGTGGTCTACAGCGACGGCTCGCACCCGGTCGGCGAGGACCCGTGGCCGCCGTCGGCCGACGGCCAGGGCCACAGCCTCCACCGGATCGCCCCCGCTGGGTACGGCAACGACGTGGTCAGCTGGCAGGCCGCCGCCCCCACCCCCGGCCATCCGAATCCGTGACCGTATTTCGTCGTGCGTATTGTGTATTGCGTGCGTGAAGCCGCCTTCTATTGGGTGGCAGCCTTTCGCAGAGCGAAGGGCTGGTTCGATCCGGCCCTTGCCGAAGGCAAAGGCCGCCACCCCGACGTAATACGCAATGCGTGAAAGCAAACAGTGAGCAGTCAGCAGCCGCTGCTACGCAATACGCACGACGCAATACGAACTTCAGAGCGTCCAGCCCGGCCGGCACTCGCGCCGAATGTACTTGTCCGCCTGGGGGCAATCGACCGCCTTGAGGTTCTCAGCGTCCCAGGTGATGCGGCCGCCGGCCCGCAGCGCCACGTTGCACAGCAGCGCTGCCTCCGTGAGCGCCCCTGAGTAGTCGAAATTGCACGTCGTCGGCCCGCCCGTCTTGCAGGCCTCGGTCCACTCGCGGTGATGCCCCATCGAATCCGCGATGAACGGTTCGGGCCGCTTGAAGTCCGCGAATTTGTCCTCCGGGAGCAATTTGTGCTGGTTGTAGTCGGCGATCAACATCCCATCGGACCCGACAAACAGGACGGCGCTGCCCCATTGAGGAATGTTCTTGTCCTTGACAATCTCCGGATAGCCCCCGCCACTGTGCCAGGTCAGCGTCACCGCCGGCAGATCCCCCCGCGCCGGGTATGTCTGGCGGGCGTTGGTCCAGCGGGCTGTGCTCTCCGGGTGTACCGGCCCCTGGGCCTCGACCGTGATCGGATGCCTCAGCTTCAACGCCCAGAACGCCAGATCGCAGTAATGGCAGAAGAAATCGCCCAGCACCCCGTTAGCGAAGCTCCACCAGTACCGCCAGTTGAACGGGGCGTAGGTCGGATGATACGGCCGATACGGCGCCGGCCCCAGCCACAGGTCCCAATCGAAACCCTCCGGCGGCTTCGGCGTATCCGTCGGGGCATCCGGCTGTCGTCTGTCCGTCGGCGTCGGCGGCCCGGCGAAGTCCGCCCCCAGCCACACATGCACATCCCGCACCGCCCCGATCGCACCGCTCTGCACCAGTTCAACCGCCCGCCGGTAATTGCCCCCCGCGTGAATCTGCGTGCCCATCTGGGTTACCAGGTTCTTCTGCCTGGCCGTTTCCGCCATCACCCTGGCTTCATAGACGCTGTGCGTCAGCGGCTTTTCGCAGTAACAGTGCTTGCCCATCGTCATGGCCATCACGCCCGCGACGGCATGGGTGTGGTCCGGGGTCCCAATGACCACCGCGTCGATCTTGTCGCCCATCTCCTCCAGCATCCGGCGAAAGTCGGTATAGCGTTTCGCCTGCGGGTGCCGCGCGAACATATCGCCGCCCCGCTGCGCATCGACGTCGCACAAGGCCACAATGTTCTCATGTTGCACCCCCTCGACATTGGCCGCCCCGCGACCGCCGACCCCGATACATGCGATGTTCAGCTTCGAGTTGGCCGCCGTGCCGCGAACCAGCCGACTATCCGACAGAATCCCGATGTACATTGGGATCCCGGCTGCTCCGAGGGCGGCCCCACGCATGAAACCACGACGAGTCGTCTGCTGCTGCATCGAACATGCTCCTTTCCAAAGGCACTTCTCGACACGGGTGCTTTGATGCTACGTCGAGCCACATTCTACACCAGCGGACCGGCCGACCGCAAGCCGCCCTTGACCGAACGCGTCGCCGAAGACAAACGGCGCATTAACATGTCAGGTGCAGCACGACGTTCGCGGGTGCCGGGCGACCGCTCCGGCGGCACAGGCAGGGACTGTTCTGGCCATCAGATAGCGGCTGGCTCGATCCACACAGGTCAGCAGGAACCATGCGTCTACGGCCGGGCGCTGATTATGGCCCCCGACGATGAGCTTCGCCCGGCGAGCCTGGTGGGCAATCCCTGCATGTTCACCGGCCGACGCCTTGACACGGAAACCGGCCTGTACTACTATCGGGCCAGATGCCAAGACCCAATCTGCGGCCGGTCTATGCAAACCGATCTCATTGTCAATCCTGTTAGAAGAGGTGAGCCTGTGGAATCGCTCGGCGGCCGTGCGCATGACCCCGAGAAGGCGGTGCGCATCGCCCACGGGGTCATACTCGGGGCGTGCGCGGCGGTGCTGGGGTTCTCGGCGTTGCTGCAGGCCGGGGACTCGCGGGTCGAGTTGTTCGGATGGCCCTGTCCGATGAAGTGTTTTGTCCATAGCGTGTTTGGCGTTCGCTGTGCGTTCTGCGGCATGACGCGGTCGTTTGTGCTCCTGGCGCACGGGCGTTTGGCGGAGGCGGTTCGCCAGCACCCGCTGGGACCGGCGATGTTCGGGTACGTCGTGCTGCAAGCGCTGTATCGTGCGGCCGCGTTGCTGGGGGCCGGGGGCCGCGCGATGTCGCGCATCGGCCTGCTGGGGTGGATCGCCGGTGCCGCCGTCCTGGCGGCGATACTTGTCCATTGGCTGGCTTACCTTGGAGGACTCTGGATATGAACGGCCAATATCGCAGGATCAGCGTGATCGACCCGCTGAATCCGACATTGTCGCGGGTGGAGGACATCCTGTTCAGCCCGTTTGACATGGGCAAATGGTTTGTGATTGGCTTCTGCGCATGGCTGGCGTACCTGGGCAGCGGGCCTGGCGCCAATCTCAACATCGGCCGGTGGGAGCAAGGCGGCGGGGACGTCGGTGTGTTCCTGCGGGAGAACCTGTACTGGATTCTGCCTGTGGGCATCATGGTTCTGCTGGTTGGCGTTCTCATCGGCCTGGTGGTGCTGTGGCTCAGCAGCCGCGGGCGATTCATGTTTCTGCACTGCGTCGCCACCAACCAAGGCCAGGTGAAGGACCCGTGGCGCCGGTATGCCGCCCACGGCAACAGCCTGTTCTTCTTCCGTCTGGTCCTTGGCATTGTCGGCGCAGTCGTGGTGCTATTGGCTGCCGGCGGCGTCGCCGTTGCCGTTGCTGCCACCCATGCCCTGCGCGCGATGCCTCTGGTAGTGCTCGCCCTCGTGGTGGGTGTGCTTGTCCTTCTTCCCCTGGCCGTCGTCCTCGGCGCGATTGGCAAACTCACTGAGGACTTTGTCGTGCCAATCATGTACTTGGAGACGTCCAGTTGCCTTTGCGCCTGGGGGCGATTCATGGAGCAGCTCAAGGCGCACTTCGGCATGATAGTGTTGTATCTTCTGTTTCAGATCGTGCTGGCGATGGCCATAGGCGTCCTGCTCTTTGTCGTGGTCATGGCGACGTGCTGCGTGGCGTGCTGTATCCTGATGATACCCTACGTCGGGACGGTCCTGCTGCTGCCGGTGCTGGTGTTCAAGCGGTCGTATTCGCTGTATTTCCTCCAGCAGTTCGGACCGGAGTTCGATGTGTTCTCCCGCAATGCCGTTGGTGATTAACGCGAACTGCCGGTCCCCGTCACATTCTCTCAAGAGTATAACATCGGACAGGTGAAATGTACGCACTGGGTGTCATATCGGCCAGTCTCGCCCTGCTGGTGGGGCTGCTTCGGCTTCGAGTCAAGCTGGGCCGTTCCATGCTGGCGTCCGCTCTGCTGCTGGCGCTGTTGCTGGGTGTGACGCCGACTGAGTTCTGGACGACCCTGGCCTCTGAGTGGCGCGACAAGCCTCTGGCCCAGCGCACGCCGTACATGTTCGTGATGCTCAGCGCCCTGTTGACGATGGTCAACGTGTTGGGCATGGCCATGCGGGAAACGGGGGTCTCGACGAAACTGGGCTCGGCCCTGCATGGGCTCTTTCGCAGCCGGCGCGTCGCGCTGGCGGTGATTCCGATGCTCATGGGGATGCTCCCGACGCCCGGCGGCATCATGCTCTCGGCCCCGATGGTCCGCGACCTTGGCGATTACGTGGGCGTCTCGCGGGACCGCCAGGCCGCCATCAATTTCCATTTCCGCCACCTCTGGGAGCCGGTCTGGCCCTTGTTTCCGGCTGTGCCGCTGGTCCAGGGGATGCTCGGAATCTCGGCCGCAACGCTGATCGTGCATAATCTGGCCCTCAGTGTCGCCGGACTCGTCGGTGGAACGGTCTTCATGTTGCTGGCGCGTATGCCCGCCAGGGCCGCGGCCGCCGCCAATCATGCCAGGTTTGGCCACAATCTCCGCGACGTCGTCCACGCCTTCTGGCCCATCGCGATGGTCGCCGGGCTCTATGCGGGCCTTGATGTGCCGCCGGCCGTAGGCGTGCTCCTGGCTGTCATCATCTTCCTGGTCGGCCACAGGGTCTCAGGCCGTCGATGGGCCGGCGTCTTTCGCGAGGGGTTCGAATTCGACTATGTGTTGCTGATCTTTGGGGCACTGCTGTTCAAGCTCGCCCTGGAGGCCGGCGGCGCCGTCGGCGACGTAGTGCAATTCCTCAACGCCATGCACGTCCCGTCGTATGTTCTGATCTTTGCGTTGCCCATGCTGGTCGCCTATCTGACCGGAGTGACCACCGGGACGATCGCTATATCCTTTCCGTTTCTCATACCCTATATCGGCACGGGACTCGAAGCCAAGGCCGGTCTCCAGGCCCTCGCGTTCGCCGGTGTGCTGTGCGGCCTGCTGATTACGCCGGTGCACCTGTGCCTGGCCCTGTCGGCGGGCTACTTTCAGACAACGCTTGCGAGAATCCTCCTGTGGATGATCGGCCCGGTCCTGTGCATTGCCGGGGCCGGCGCGTTGATGGCCGCGCTCTCAGGATAACCCAACAACTCGACCATGAGCCACGATAGACCCCACACCGCAGCACCTCTCGACGACCCCGACGCCAAGCGGACGCTCAACGAGCAGTTGTTCACCGCCATCGCGCCGAACTACGACCGCATCAATCGTTTGCTGAGCTT
>DDXG01000024.1 GCA_002347125.1 Phycisphaerales bacterium UBA2266 | reverse complement strand
GCGTCCCTCGAAGGTCGGCTCGTTGACGTCGGGAATCCGAACGTAGACCACGGCGCGTTTACCCGTAATCAGAGGCGCCGAGGCCGGTATCACCAGCGGCGGCTCATTCGGCCCGGCGGGGCCGGCCAGTTTCAGCGACTCGGCCGTCACCAGGTCCATGCCGCAGATATCGCACGGGGCCGGTCCGTCTTTGACTATGTCCGGATGCATCGGGCATATCCACTTGCCCGCAAGGTTGGGGTCCATCACCCGGCCGGCGGCGGCGACCTGTGAACGAACCACCGCCCGCACGAACATCTCCGGCTTGAGCCGCCCGTCCGAGTTGTCCACGTTCAGGCGCAACTTGTACGTCCGCGTCCTTTCGTTGATCATCGGATCGATGAAGCTGATCGTGCCTCGGAATATCTCGCCGGGATACGCCTCGGCCGCGAACACCACCTCCTGGCCGTAGCGTATCCACATCATGTCGGATTCATAGGCGTCCAGCCGAACCCACAGCCGCGACAGGTCGGCAACGCGATAGATCGGCGTGCCCGTTTCAACGTACATACCCTCGGTCGCGCTCTTTTCGATCACCACGCCGCCCATCGGCGAATAGATCGTCAGATGATCCGTGGGCTCGCCGGTCCTTTCGATGTCGCCCACCTGCTGCTCGGTCAGGCCCAGCAGGCGCATCTTCTGGCGGGCGGCCTTGAGCGTTCCCTCGATGGATCGACGGACCAGATCCGAGCTGTCGGCGTTCATCGCCGAAACGCTTCTGGCGGCCTGGATGAGTTCGGCCTGGGCGCTGAGCAGTTGCGGGCTGTAGATGTAGACCATGTGGTCTGCCTCGGCGACCGTGATGCCCGTGTAGTCGACGTACAATCGGTCGATGCGGCCGGCCACCCATGAGGTAATCGACTTGACCCGCGTCTCGTCGTAGTCGATCTTGCCCACCATCCGAATCTCAGCCGTGATGAATCTGCGTTCGACCGGTGCTGTCGCGATTTCCATGAGTCTGGCCGTATCTTGCGAGACGACAAGCTGTCTGGGCGGCTGGTGGCCCGTACCCTGGCTTATGGGGATCAGGTCCATGCCACACTTGGGGCATTTGCCGGGCCTGTCCATCACAATTTCCGGGTGCATCGAACAGGTCCACTTGTGAGTCGCGGCATGGGCCCCGGCGGGCGACGGACCATCCGCGGGTCCTGGGCGGGACCGCCGACCCACCAACGCCCCCGCCGCCAGAGCCAATACCACCAGAGCACCCATACCGGCTAATCGCCTTAACGAACGTGATGTTTGGCCTGTGGATATCATAGTGGTCTGCCACTGGCTTTAGACGCCATTATCATAGTATTCCTGTGGGAATTGGGTCAATTATCTGGATTCTCACTCTCATCGGCCGACACAAGACCTGATCCGCCCGTAAGTTCTTTGCCAACAAGCATTTCCAATTCGGCCAGCCGCTGATTGCTGTCGGTGGCCGCCCGCTCATAAGCCAACTCGAAACCCAGGAGCGTCCGCTGGGCATTGACCAGGCTCAGGAAGTCCAGTTGACCGACGCGGTAGGCCGACTCGGATGCCTCCAGCATCTCATGGGCCTTGGGAATCAGGACGTTGTGGTACAGATCGACTTTCCGCCGACTGTCCTCGAAGGCGTACAGGGCCTGCTCGAACTGGGCCACCAGTTCATTGGCCCTCTGGCTCCTGGCGGAGGACACGCTCCTGGCGCGGGCCTGGGCCTGTCGCTCGGCGGCCTTGTAGCTATCCGTCCATATCGGCAGGTTCACAGACAACATCGCCACAATGGGGTCTTTTCCGCTGTCGGAGGTGTTCATCCTGGCCGGGCCGGTCTCGATCCAGTCGACGCCGAGGCCGATGTCCGGATATGAACGCTTCCTTGCGAGTTCGACCTGGGCCCTGGCGGCCTCCACCTCGTAGTCCATGCCCGCCAACTGCGGGTTCCCGGCCATCATATCCGTCGCCAGGGCCTTGCGATCCAGCCTTTCAGCCGACAGATCGCGTCGTGCGGGCCAGGGCAGGTCGGACGCGGCCTTTCGATTCAGTGCCGCGTTGAGGGCCGCGACGGTCGGTTCCCGCAGGCGCTGGAGGCTGATCACCTTGTCCTCCAGCGTAACCAGTTCGATTTGGGCCTGGATCACATCCGGGTGTGTCGCCACGGCGGCGATGTACTTCGTCCGGGCCACCTGTTCAAAGTGCTTGAGCAACTCGAGGTTCTGCTCGGCGATGCTCACCGCCCGGCCGAGGTAGGCGTACTCGTCGAAGGCGTTCTTGACCTTGTAGAAGAGTTCCAGTTTGGAGGATTCGTAGTCCTTGTGGGCCGCTTTGGCGGTTGCGGCGGCGGCGTCGGTGCGGGCCTCAATCGTCCCGAACCATGGAAATGTCTGCATCAGGCTGAATCTCTGCCTTTGGGGCCCAACCCGCGTTTCCACTTTCTCGATGAAATACCCGTATGTGAATCGCGGATCCGGCAGGGCACGGGCCTGCGGCACCTGCTCGACGGCGGCTCTCCATTGATCGAACTTCGCCCGCAGTCCGGCGTTGTTCAACGCCGCCTCTCGCAAGTAGTCGTCAATGGTCCGAAGGGCGTTGGGATCACCCGGCGGATCGGCCGCCGACGCGGCCATGCCAATGACACAGACGTAAACAAGAAACGCTCGCAGTCTCATCTTGGCTCCTTGGCTGACGTGCCGCGGATTCACACTTGTGCGGGCCGCCGTCTTGTGGATTCATACAACGATAAACACACATGCGGCCTTTAGACGAGACGACAGGGCAATGACCTGTGCCCAAGACGACGCGACCGCAGCATTGAGTATACTGCCTGTAAGCGCTAGACTCAAGAAACACCCCATCCGGAAATCCCCTATTTTGCATAGGGCTTTCCCCTAGGGCGGGTGTTCTGGGGGATGTTGCAGCCGCGATTCAGCTCTTGCGGAAGGAGACAGTTTCGGCGAGGCCCCCGAAATGCTTGCGGGAGTGAATGTCCACAAAGCCGTGCCGGCGCAGGATGTCTCTCAGTTGCCCGGTGTCGGGGAACCGTCGCAGCGATTCGGCGATGTAGGTATACAGACCGGCCCTGCGGTAGAACACGAGCCCCCAGAATCCCGCCCAGAGCCTGATCATGGCCAACTCCAGTATCTGAACAACGCGGTTGGCGGGCTTGCTGAAATCGAGAAGGGCGGCGACGGCGCCCGGCTTCATCACGCGATGAATCTCGGCCAGCGCCCTGTCGAGATCAGGGGCGTTGCGAATCGCGTAGCCGCCGGTTACGATGTCGAAATGGGCGTTGGGAAACGGTATTTCGCACATGTCGGCGCGAACGAACTCGATGTTGTCGGCCGTGCTGCACCGCCGTGC
>DDXG01000359.1 GCA_002347125.1 Phycisphaerales bacterium UBA2266 | reverse complement strand
AGTTCCTCGCCAACATGAGCCACGAGATACGGACCCCAATGAACGCCATCATCGGGTTCACGGGAATCCTCGCCGACGACGACACCCTCTCGGCCGAACAGCGCGAATACGTCAAGATCATGCACGGCGCCGGCCAGAATCTCCTGACGCTCATCAACGACATCCTTGACTTCAGCAAGATCGAAGCCAACAAGCTCGAAACCGAACTGATCAACTGCTCCCTTGGCGATATGCTCAATGCCGTTGAATCCCTGATGCGCCCGCACGCCGAGGAAAAGGGGCTCGAATTCAAGGTCGTCGAGGGTGGTGGATTGCCATCGCGGATATGCACCGATCCCGTCCGCCTTCGCCAGTGCCTGATCAACCTTCTGAGCAATGCCATCAAGTTCACCGAACAGGGCCGTGTGTACCTCCATGTGGCCCTCGATGACGAGAACGGCAAGCCCTTCATCCGGTTTGATGTCGAGGACACGGGCATTGGGATACCCGCCGACCGGATGGAAACCGTTTTCGAACTGTTCACCCAGGCCGACGGCAGCCACACCCGCAAGTTCGGCGGCACGGGACTCGGTCTGGCCATCACCAAGCGTCTGGCGGAGATTCTCGGCGGCCGCCTGTCCTTTGTCAGCGAACCTGACAAGGGCTCTGTATTCACGCTGGTGGTCCCCGCCGGCGTCGAAACCCGCCGACAGACCATGATGGACCGCCACAACCTCGGTCAGGAAGTCCGCGCCGACCGGGAAGATCCCCACGATGTGGTCTTCGACGCGAACGTGCTGGTCGCCGAGGATACTCTCACCAACCAGGTTCTCATCCGGTCCCTGCTCAAGCGGTACGGCATCGAGCCGGCCATCGCCGAGGACGGCCGACAGGCTGTTGAAAGGGCCCTCGACGCCGACACGCCGCCGTTCGACCTGATCTTCATGGACATGCAGATGCCCAATATGAACGGCTACGACGCCACGCGGACCCTCCGCAAGAAGGGCGTCTCCGTCCCCATCATCGCCCTGACCGCCTACGCCATGAAAGGCGACGACACCAAGTGCATCGAGGCCGGCTGCAACGCCTACGTCAGCAAGCCCATCGACCGCGACCAACTCGTACAGGTCCTTCGGCAATACCTGACCCCCGCCGTTGTCGCCTAATCCGGCAGGGCGGCGCGCCAGCCGCGTTTCAGCATCGCCGCCAGATTCTCCACATCGCCCGCGTAACGGGTCTGTCCGGCGACATTGACGTTCTCATCGGGGTCGGTGGCGTGGTCGTACAACTCGCGGGCAAGCACCTCACTGGTAGCAAGATTCTGCCATTGTGTGTACCGGAACCGGTCCGTCCGCATCGTATAGCCCATCACCCTGCCTCGGGGATACTGACTGAATGCCGCCTTCTTCCACGGCCGCTGCGGGTCCTCAACCAGCGGCATTACACTCAATCCCTCCAGGTGTCCCGGCACGGCTAATCCGCAGGCCTCGCACAATGTCGGGTAGATGTCCACATACTCGGTCAATGCCGCCGTCCGCCCTCCGGCGTTCTTCATGCCCGGCACGCTCAGAATCAGCGGCGCGTGCGTATCCAGTTCAAAGTTCGTGTGCTTGCACCATCCGGCGTGTTCCCCCAGCTTCCACCCGTGGTCGCCCCACAGCACAATCACCGTCTTCCTCCGCAGCTCCAGCCGGTCCAACGCATCCAACAGCCGTCCGATCTGTGCATCGGTGTAGCTCACACATGCGTAGTAGCCGTGAATCAGCGCCCGCGTCTGCGCGTCCGAGCATGGCCCACTTCTGGGCATCCCGACGTAGCTGCGCAGCTCGCCCCAATCGGTCGTGGCGTAGCTTGGCGCATCCTTCGGAACAAAGGGATTGTCCGCAAGGGCGATGTCCTCGCGGCGGTACATATCCCAGTAACGCTTGGGGGCATTGAACGGCAGATGTGGCTTGTAGAAGCCCATTGCCATGAAGAACGGCCTGTCTTTGAGGGCCTCCAGCCGCGCAATGGCGTAATCGACGTTGGCCCCATCCGGGTAGGCGTTGTCCGCCACGTCCGCCGCCTCGTAGGCAGGCCCCCGGCCGCCGCTGTTGGGCTCGGCCGCCTCCAGAGCCTTGACTTGGGTAATGGCTTCCTGCGTCAGATAGCCGCGGCCGTACCATTGGCCCTGCGGGAACGTCCCGGCCCGGTAGGGCGGTGAGGTCCAGGCCTGGGCGTCATCCGTTGGATGGTGGTATATCTTGCCGATGGACAGCGTCTCGTAGCCGTTCTTCCTGAAGTGCTCCGGCAGCGTCAGGACATCGGGCATGGCCTTTCGCAAGGGGGTATTGAGGTCATATATCTTCGTCGTATCCGGCCGCGTCCCACTCAGGACACTCGCCCGCGAAGGGGCACAAACCGCCTGCTGACAGTATGCCCGCTCGAAAAGCAGCCCATCACGGGCCAGCCTGTCGATGTTGGGACTGATGATACCCGTCCGGCCGTAACAACCCAGTTGCGGCCGCAGGTCATCCACGGCGACAAACAGAACATTCAACCTCTCGACCGCACCACCCCATGCCTGCGTTGCGCCCAGCGGGGCGGTCACCGCCAGCCCGGCAGCAGTCGCCAGAAAACTCCGTCGCGAGAGTCGGATACCCATGTTTCAAGCTCCTTTCAATCAGCCGCAGCCGCCACTCGAACCAGGAATCCAGAACGCCCGCTTGGACAAGCCGGCCCCGACTGACTCGAGCATACCATCTCCATGTGAGCGGGGCAACGCCCGCGACGCCCGCAAAAAAACGCACCCAAGGCCCAATTCTCTTGCAAGTACACCACTTCGACGCTAAAGTGAGCCAATTCTGGGGCCTCGGACCCTGTCGGGCAGCACCCGGCCGGTCGCGTCATCCGGTGAACAAGCCGGTCGATCCGACTGATTCGGCCAATAGACAAGGGTTCAAGGCGCACCCGGAGAGGTGGCCGAGTGGCTTAAGGCAACGGTTTGCTAAACCGTCGTAGGGGTATAAACCTCTACCGCAGGTTCGAATCCTGTCCTCTCCGTT
>DDXG01000075.1 GCA_002347125.1 Phycisphaerales bacterium UBA2266 | reverse complement strand
TCGGTGGCGCGGAAGATGACCGGCCCCTTGCTCCGCCAGCAGTGCGGGTAGCTGTGGGTGAGCTTGCGTTGGGCGTAGAGCAGGTCCTGCTTGAGCAGGTGCTCGCTGACGATGGGGTCGGCGTCGAAGACATTCAGACCGCGCAGCCATGATGGGACCGTCTCATCGTAACAGCCGTTGTCCATGACGGGCGAGTAGACCGCCAGGCCGTGCTTCTGGCCGGACATGTAGTCTTCCAGGCCGTGGCCGGGGGCGGTGTGGACCAGGCCCGTGCCGTCCTCGGTGGTTACGTAATCGGCCGTGATGATCATGTAGGCGTCTTTGTCGGTGGGGTTGGCCTCGACGAAGGGGTGCTGATACCGAAGCCCCTCCAACTGCGCGCCGCGGACGGATCGCTCGCTCACGGCGTATTGACCTGCCGCCAGACGTCCGGCGGCCAGACAGTCGTCGAGGCGGTCCTTACCGACGATGGAGACGAAGCGGCGGCCGTGCTGCTCGTAGGCCACTGAAACGTATTCCAGATGGGGATGGACCGCCACGGCCAGGTTGGCCGCCAGGGTCCAGGGGGTCGTCGTCCAGATCATAAAGCACACGTCGGAGCCGACCATCTGCTCGGCCGAGACCAGGCCCAGTTGGGCCAGCCTGCCCAGGCTCTCGGCGGCAACGGGGAAGTTGACGAAGATGCTGGGCGAGTCGACGTCCTTGTATTCCAGTTCCGCCTCGGCCAGGGCCGTTTCGCAGCCGATTGACCAGTGAATGGGCTTGAGCTGCTTGTAGACGAGCCCCTTGCCGACCAGCTCAGCAAAGACCTCCAGGATGCCCTGTTCATAGCTCGGCTTGAAGGTCAGATAGGGGGCGCCGAACTCGCCGAAGACGCCCATGTCCATGAACTGGCGGCTCTGGAGCTTGACGTATTTCTTCGCATAGGCCATGCAGTCGCGCCGGATTTCCGGCTTGCTCATGGTGCGGGCGCGGTCGCCCAGGTCGGCCACGACCTTGGCTTCAATGGGCAGGCCGTGGCAGTCCCAGCCGGGGATATAGGGCGTGTAATGGCCCATCAGCGACTGCGACTTGATCAGTATGTCCTTGAGTATCTTGTTGAGCGCGTGGCCGAGGTGGATGTGGCCGTTGGCGTAGGGCGGCCCGTCGTGGAGGATATAGGGTTTGCAGCCCTTACGCAGCTCCAGCATCCGCCCGTAGAGGTCCATCTTGTTCCAGAAATCAAGTATGCCCGGCTCTTTCTTGGGCAGGTCGCCCCTCATTGAGAACGAGGTCTTGGGCAGGAAAACGGTCTTCGAATAGTCTGTGTTCTTGGTGTCCATTAACGATATCCTTATTAAAAAACTATGCTAATTATACAAATTCGGGGACACAATACCTATTTCGGCCGAAATAGGTATTGTGTCCCCCTGCGACACGACGTTGTCGCCCGAGGTCTCTACAATTTGACGGGGACATAATACCCATTAGCCGGGGAGGGTCTATGGCCAGGATAGCCAGGGTGGTGATACCGCAGTGCCCGCATCATGTGACTCAACGCGGAGTGCGCTCCATGCGAATATTCTCGGACGACGGCGACAGGCGGAAATATATCGGATTATTGAGGGCTAACGGGAAAAAGTACGGGGTGGATTTCCTGGCGTACTGCCTGATGTCCAACCATGTGCACATCGTCGCCGTGCCGGAACGGCAGGATTCGCTGGCCCGGGCCATCGGCGAAGCGCATCGAAAGTACACAAAGGAAGTCAATTTAAGGGAGGATGTGCGCGGGTACCTTTTCCAGGGGCGCTTCTATTCCTGCCCTACGGACGAACGCTACTTCATCACCGCGGCCTTATACGCGGAAAGGAATCCTGTAAGGGCCGGGATCTGCCGTCACGCATGGGAATACCCGTGGTCCAGCGCCGCGTTCCACGCGGGGATCGCGACGCAAGACCCCCTGGTTTCTAAAAGCATAGCGGCGATACGCACCGATGAATGGGCAAAAATGCTCGGGGAGGACCCGGCTGCGGCTGAGGATCTGAAACGCTGCTCCCGTACCGGACGCCCGGCGGGGCCGCCCGAATTCCTAGGGATGGCGGAAGAAGTCACTGGGCGGCAAATCTTCCCGCGGAATCCGGGCCGCAAGCCGGCCCGGGAGGAGTTCCTCCTCACGTCACCGACGTTTTGATCCAGACCTGCCGGGAACGCGGGCCGTCGTACTCGCAGAGGTAAAGGCCCTGCCAGGTGCCGAGCTGCAGGCGGCCGTCCTCGACGAAGACCGTCAGCGAGGGCCCGGTCAGGACGCTTTTGATATGCGCCGGGGAATTCCCCTCTCCGTGCCGGTAGGGGTAAGCGTCGTCTATTACCTTTGCCAACCCCGCCAGAACGTCGCTCTTCACCGAAGGGTCGGCGTTCTCGTTTATCGCCAGAGCGCAGGTGGTGTGCGGGCAGAACAGGTGACAGAGCCCGTCCTCCAGTCTCGCCTCCGTCACCGCCGCCTGCACCTGCCCCGTTATATCGTTCAACTCTTCCCTGCCCGTTTTCACCTGTATTTTTTTCATGGTACGCACATTTTATAACATCCCCGCGCCGGTAATTCGGGGACACAATACCTATTTCGCCCGAAATAGGTATTGTGTCCCC
>DDXG01000211.1 GCA_002347125.1 Phycisphaerales bacterium UBA2266 | reverse complement strand
CGGCAGATGTCCTGGTTCAGGACGAACTCGGCCGGCGCCGCCAGCGCCCTGGGCAGGGGCATGTTGTTGCTGCGGATCATGAGCATGATGGCGTAATTGTGCTCGTAGATCCGGCGGAAGGAACTCTCGATCTCCTCCCAGGTTCCGGTCAGCAGGTCGGCGAGAATCTCCCGCTGGTGGTCCTTGAACAGATGGGAGAGGGAGTAGTTGGTCCCCCCGAAGGACGTGTTCATCAGCCGCATTACCTCGTTGTTGTCGCCGCGACGGAAGGCCGTGTTCATCTTCTCGCGGATCGCCTTGAAGTCTTCGTCGCTGTGGCGGGTCCGCACGGCGGCGAAGAGATTCTGGTCTCCCAGATACAGGGCCGCGGACTCGAACGGCTGGGTTTGGCAGGTGATTCGGGATTCCACGTGGCCGCGGTGGGTCGTCAGGACTTGGATACCGGCCTTAGCCTCACGGCGGTCGTCAACGCGGATGGAGTAGCAGTAGACGTCGGCGCCGTCTTCGTCGTCCTGCTCCAGGACGGAACTGAGGGCGAAGTGCGCCGCCACCCGGTGCAGGTCTATTCGCGTGGGCTCCACGTATGTCTCATAGACCTCCCTGCCGTTGGCCGATCCACTGCCGGTTGTCGTCGCCTCGTCGAGGATCTTCTTGAACCCGTCATGCGGAGCAACGCCGGCCAACTCGTGGCACAACTGCATGGCGCGGGCCGCGTACTGCATGATTTGCACCGACTCGATGCTGGACATGCGATCGAAGAACCAGCCGCAACTCGTGTACATAAGCATGGCGCATCGCTGCATCTCCAGCAGCTTGAGGAAGGCGACCTTGTCCTCGCCGGCGAGGTCCCTTCCGGCGGTCTCGACAATGAAACGGGCTACGTTCTCATCGCTTCTGTCGTTGATGACGCTGATGTACTCGTTTCGCATGCGCCATGGATCGTCGCCGTATCGGCGCATCACATCTTCATAGGTCTCGGAGAGGCGATCGCGCAGCCAGTCCATGGCGTTGCGAAGGGGTTGGCGCCATTGTTGCTTGCCCGACAGTGATTGATCGGCGCAACAGCCGCAGTTGCTCTTCCAGCGTTCGACGCCGTGGATGCAGCTCCATGAACTGTCTTCCCATATCTCGACCTCATCCTGAGGCGGAAACCGTTCGAGGAATTCGCCGTACACGGTGATCCTGGCCAGCCCCTTGGACTCCACATGATGCAGGCAGTAGGCCAGGGCCATGTCGCCATGGCGGTGGTGATGGCCGAAGGATTCGCCGTCGGTGGCCACGTGGACCAGACGCGGGCGATCGCCGTCGCTTCCAAAGGCCTCGACGAGCTTGCCGGCGAGATTCTCCCCGTTGTGCAGCAGGCCGCCGTAGGCAATGTCGTGCGAGACGGGACCATTATAGAAGAACAGCACGATACTGCGTCCCGAGGGCAACTCGCATCGGTAGGCGATGGTGGTGTCGATCTTCTCATCGGCCACCGGCGTCCACCGCTTGGCGCCGATCTTGCGAAAGCGTTTGGCCTGGCGAGGCGCCAGGATAGTGAACTTGATTCCGTGATCGACCAGGCACTCCAGGGTCGGCAGGTTGACGGCCGCCTCCGGCAGCCACATCCCCTCCGGATCGCGTCCAAAACGCTGCTGAAAATCCCTTATGCCCCAGATGACCTGTGTGTGGCGGTCGCGGTCGTTTGCCAGGGGCATGACGATGTGGTTGTACACCTGCGCCAGGGCGCCGCCGTGGCCGGAGAACCTCTCGCGGCTCTTGCGATCGGCCTCCAGGACCTTTTCGTAAACATCCGGAGCGTGGTCTTCCAGCCAGTAGAGCAACGTCGGGCCGAAGTTGAAACTCATGTTGCAGTAATTGTTGACGATATCGACGATGCGGCGGTCGGGTCCGAGTATCCGCGAGGCGGAGTTCTGCCTGTAGCATTCGTCGGTAATCCGCATGTTCCAATCATGGTACGGATAGGCCGAATCCTGCAATTCCACCCCTTCCAGCCAGGGGTTTTCCCTGGGGGGCTGATAGAAATGACCGTGTATGCAAATGTACTTATCCATCCAAGATTCCTTCGGCCGCCGGTGCGGGCAGGCGTCGGCGGCAAGTCATGTATGCCGCGCATGGTATCAGGACCGAGCTATTCCCGCAAGAGTCCGCCGTGCGGTCGACCGGCGTGGTTGCCCTTGATCCGGCGGCCAAAAGTCCCTGATAAGCGGCGGCCGGGCCTTGCAAAGCGCCCTGGAAGGTGCTATAAGGTGCGGGTCGTGCTGGCGGTGGTCATGGATAGACGGCTGGTTTACGGACTGTTGTCTTATGGCATGTAAGGATACATCGACGGGCAGATTGGGGGCGGAGATGAGGCTGTGCCTCCTGCTGGGTGCAGTGGTCTGCACCGGCGGATGGGCCAACAGTCCTCCGGCGGTCTCGAACGTCCATGCGAGCCAGCGGCGAGACGGCTCGAATCAGGTTGACATTCGATACGACCTGGCCGATGTCGACGGGGATGCCTGTACGGTGTCGCTGGAGATCAGCGAAGATGGGGGGCGGACGTGGTCGGTGCGGGCGACGCATCTGAGCGGCCATGTCGGCGCAGGGGTATCGCCGGGCGAGGATCGGGCGATTGCGTGGGACTGTGCGGCGGATTTGCCGGGGGCCTTCGGGGACCGGTACAAGGTGCGGGTGATCGCCGACGACGGCAAGTCGGCCCCATGGCGACAGTATCGGGAGATAGCCGCCGGGTCGTTCGAAATGGGCGATACGGCCGGGATCGGCAACCCCGATGAGCAGCCGGTGCATCCGGTCAGCGTCGGGGCGTTTGTGATGCAAGCCACACATGTGACCAACGAGCAGTATTGCGAGTTCCTCAATGCGGCGATGACCGGCGGACAGGTCGAGCTTCGCGACGGCGTGGTCTACCTGCGTGGGCACGATATTGGGCTGCTGAGCACACGAGCCGTCGACCCGATGAGCCGGATACACCTGCGAGACGGGCCATTCGCGGTATTGGCGGACCACGAGACCCACCCGGTTGTGGCGGTCAGTTGGCACGGGGCGGCGGC
>DDXG01000190.1 GCA_002347125.1 Phycisphaerales bacterium UBA2266 | reverse complement strand
TCTCCGGTGAGAAATGCGGGTTAGCCCCCCCGTAGTGGCATTCATAAGTTGTTGCAGAACAGGCACATACAGCCAAGACAAAGAACGATGTCTACACCAATGTCGATCCGGCGCTGCGCCAGGCCATTGATCTATCGCCCGTGGCGGAGTTGTTTTGAAGGGTGATGCCTTACTGACGTGGTCACATCAAGGCTAATTGAATGGAAGAACTTCCGGAGTATCCGGCTTGAGCAGACGAACATCGTAAAGCCCTCCGGCAAGCCCGCGTCTCGCGGTGAACCGGACTGTGAGTCGGCCGTTGCCGGCGGCTTGAAGCACCGCGGACGGAATCGGATAGCGTTTCTCAACGAAGCCATTCGGGTTCTCACCGGTCAGCCTCTGTGTGGCGATCACCATCCCATTCACTGAGATGTCGAATTCCCGGCCACGATCGTCGCCGGAATACGTGACGGCCAGGATGACCTCCTCAGCGCCTCGCCGGTCGAGGGTGTACTGAATCCAATAGCCGTGACGCCAGCGCCGACCGTTGTGAATGCCCGATTCCATGCGTTCGCCCTGGAGGTCGTGTTCCACCTCGGGCTGTTGCTCGCCCACGGCGACCGAGTCGAGGGTCGCGGCTTCGCGGGCTGCGCGGGCCCGCTCGGCGGCGGCGAGTTTCTCCTTCTTCGCCGCAATCCGTTCGGCATTTGTGAGCTGCCAGTACATCTGATAGCGCCGTTCGTGCAGCCGGAAGAACGGCATCAGGGGCAAGCCCTCGGGTTCGGCCGGCTCGATCACGTCCATAATACGGAAGTGCAGAGGCCCGGCGGAACGATCGGGAACCACATGCGTGACTACCTCCTCTTCCGTTGCGAGCAGGGCCGGGACCTTGTCGAGCGGAACCATTGGACCATGCGCCGCATGCGCCATGCGGCCGTCATCAGCAAACAGACCGTTCATATTGTCGGTACCGCCGGGTTTTGCCAGCACGATCGGGCCATACAGGATGGCCACCCAATCGGAACCGTCGGGCAGACGCTCCACGTGCGTGTGCATGGGAAGCTCCACATCAATCGTATCGCCGTCTTTCCATTCCCTTCGAATCGCAGCGTAGGAAGATGGGGTCGAATCGACGCCCATGGATTGACCGTTCACCGTGATCGCGAAATCGCCTGCCTTGACCCAGGCTGGATGGCGGATATTCAACGTGAAGGTGGTCGGTTTCTCCAATTGCAGATGAAGCCGCGTACTCGCCTCAGCCGGGAATCTCGTTTCCTGTTTCAGAGTCATTCCATCATCGGGCACCGAGAGTTTCGAGGGGATGAAGAGGTTCACATACAAGCCGTCCCGGGCTCGGGCGTAGATGAACTCACCGTATCGTCCGGGATTCTCCATGCCCGTACCCACGCAGCACCAGAAGGCCTGCTCGGGCTGGGAATACACCCGGTAGTGGTCCGGGCGGATCGAGGTGAAATAGACGTAGCCGGGCCTGGCCGGATGGATGGAGGCCAGGATGTGATTGTAAAGGGCGCGTTCGTAATAGTCGGCGTAGGCGGCCTTGGGTTCCGCCATGAAGAGTTGCTCCGTAAGCCTGAGCATGTTGTAGGTATTGCAGGTCTCGGGGCCCTCCCGATGGGCGACCACACCGCTGAAGTCATTGGGATTATTGAAATGCTCACTGACGCTGTTGCCGCCAAAAACCAGGCTGCGGTGCTGTGTGACGGTTTTCCAGAAGAACTCCGCCCCGGCGTGCAATGTTCCATCCTGGACCAGGGCCGCAATACGCTCCATGCCGATAATCTTGGGAATCTGAGTGTTGGCGTGCAGGCCGGTAAGGCGGTCCTGGTGATTCTCCAAGGGTTCGAAGACGGCCCGATGGTTAAAGCGTTTGGCCAGTTCGATGTATTTCCTGTTTCCAGTGATCGCGTAGATGTCAGCCAGCACTTCATTCATGCCGCCGTATTCCGTGGCGAGCATTCGCTGCATCTGTTCGTCGCTCAGGCCGGACGTCAACGCCTGGCACCAGTCTCCATAGCGAATCAGCAGATCCAGCGCCTTCTCATGGCCTGCGTGGAGGTAGGCATCCCGAAGCCCGGCATACATCTTGTGGAGGTTATACCAGGGGGCCCACTTGCTCCGCATGAGTTCGACACGGCCCTCTGCAACACGGCTCCAATAATCACGGCTGCCCGGAATGCCCCCGAGGTAACCATTGCCGTTGGCGTTTTGGATTTGTGTGAGTTCGTCAATCATGTAATCGAGGCGACGACGGAATTCGCCATCCGGATCGTTACCCGAGTCTATCATCAGCGAAATCGCCGACAGATAGTGTCCGGCGGTGTGTCCGTCGAGTCCGCCGCTCTCCCAGTTGCCATAAGGCCGCGCCTTGGGCTGCATCCCTGCCTCACGACGGAACGGCGCGAGCAATCGGTCGGGATCATGGGCCAGGAGATACTGACGGTTCGTCTTGACCGCCTGGGAAAAAGGGCTTTCGAGCAGCCGGACGTCTTTCAATGGGAAGAGCCGGACCGGCTCCTGGGGGGCCTCCGCGCTGTCGTGGCCTGCGTAGACGTAGACTGTAGCGCCAACGACCTTAGCAGCGGGATCGGCCGTGAAGACGGCGCGAAAGATGGGATTGCCTCCAGGATTGGCTCCAATGCACTGACCGGCCACTACTGTCAGTGTAATGAACGCAGCGGTTTGGACACTTCGGTGCATACTCATCTTGCCGTCTTTCCTTTACTTGAACTGCCACCCATCAAGCCGTCGTTCGCTGTTTCGACGGTCTTCTCCATAATTCACCGCTGGAAACCGCCAAGTGAGAACTGAAAAATGCTGAAGAGAAGTGTAAAGGTTCAGACGAATACCCACGATCCTACGGACCTTGACCGCGTTGAACCATCTGTGGAACCCTATTGAAAGGAGTCACAGACGGCCGGATTCAGAACGGCAGGCCAGGCCGCTTGCCACCAATAGTCGGGCGGGCGCAAAAAAAGAATCGAGGCCCACACAGGTGCGGGCCTCGATATTGCCATTGGCTATTGGTGCTTCTTGAAAGGGTCTCAGCTCCTCTTGCGACGAAGCAGAGACAGACCACCCAGACCGAGCAGAGCGATGGTCGCCGGCTCCGGTACAGCATATACCGGGCTGCCGATGAAGTTGCCCTGTCCGTCCTGAGCGCCCAGCAGAATCCGCTGGCCGGTCGAGAGGACCTCATGAAGCTCGAGGCTCGCTCCGCCGCCGCCTTCCAGCCAGATCGCTTCGAAGTCATACCAACCGGTGCTGGCGACTTGGAAGAGGAAGTCGCGATTGTCCGCGCCCTTCCACTCAGGTGTCCGCCCGATCTCAACGCCGCCGACTCGGATAATCGTGCCGTCGTCGCTGTTGGCGCCGAAGACATGCCAACCCTCGGTCAGGTACACGCAAGCGAGGACCTGAGCCGCGAAGTTGTTGTCGTCATCGCCGTCAGCCGGATCCGCCGCCGGGAACTCGAAGTTGTCGATGCCCGGGAAGCTGCGGTTGTCGCCGAAGGCGCCGTCGCCAACGTCGCGGAGGTTGACCACGGGGTCGGTCCGCACGGCGCTGAACGCCAGGGCCGGAATCAACAGGCCGGGCGTGGTGGCGCCGGTGAACAGACCTTCAGCCGCGCCCCAACCCCAGCCATCGTTGCTGGCCGGCCGCATGACCGTGATCTGGAAGCCCGGAATGTCCGAGCACTGACCCGGATTCGGGTTGGTGCTGACCAACGGGAACTGCGTGATCAGATCAAAGTCGCTCTCATAGGCAACGTCCTTGATCCGGGCCTGCACCAGGTGGTTGTTGTTGTGGCTGGTCACAGCAATACCGGCCACGACGGTGTCAGGCATGACGCCCGGAGCCAGAATGACGGCGCCCGTGCCTTGAGCAAGCTGCCAGCCGGCGCCAACGTCCACCAGGGACTCCATGACCGTGAAGCCGCCCAGAGTCTTCTTCTGGACACCCAGCTTCAGCGGGGTGCCACCGCCGGTGCCGCTGGTGCCGGCACCTGTGGCGGTGCGCCATTGGCCCTGACCCTTGGTGTTCGACTTGCTGTCGAAGGTTCCCATGTAGACCGCGTTAGCCGCAGTGCTGGCGCGAATTACGGGGCCCCACTTGGCCCAACCATCATTGGCCACAACCCAGGAGCCGGCCGCGCTGACGCGCACATCGCCGCTGACCAGGTTGTAAGCCAGGTGCATCTGGTCCCATGTGCCCCAGATATCCGCGCCGCCGCCGGTAATCAGGTACTCACGGCTGCCGCCAAGACCGGGCTCGATACCGATGCCCATGTCCATGGTGAAGCCGTACCCGGCGGGACTGCCGATATCCTGATTGTAGCTGAAAATACCAACGATGTCAGCAGGGTTGGTGTTTCCAACATCAGCAGTGGCAACCTGGGCCGAAAGGGCCAGCACTACCATTGTTACGAAAAGTCTCTTGAACATAATCTGTACTCCTCCTCTTTTTAAGAAGAAAGCGTCTTCTTGCTCCGGCAACGAGCCGGAACATGTGCCAACCGCGGCAAGACTCAACAACTCAACATCCGATTCACGCTTGCCCCGGCGGCATACACAACAAGCAACAAAGATATCTTCACCAAAACCCTGTGCTTGCAAAAAGAGGACTCTAACTCAACACTATTTTGCCAGGAATGTCCGTCGCTCCTGGTTACCGCACACTACATGCTACAATTCACGTAACACTTATGCTCGTACTACGGGTTGTTATTTCCTGCGACGCAGGACCAAAGCGCCGAGTCCCAGCAGGGCCATCGTCGCCGGCTCCGGAATCGCGGCAATGCCGTACATATTCAGGCTGCCGTAATTCTGTTCGGACAAGGTGTAGAAGCCATCGGCATTCGCCAGCTTGTACACGGCGGCGTAGTTGTCGATGGAGCCATTGCCGCTCTCGTCGACATCAATCGTGTCGCCGGTGTAGGCGAAGCCCATGCTCGCCACCCAGTCCATCACGCCGCCGCCCAGCGTCGGCGGGTTGTTCTTGTCGCCGTCGCCGACACGGTGGTCGATGAACAGGTACAGCGAGGTCGGACCATCCAACTGGATATGGTACTGGACATTGGCGACGGTCCTGTCGTTGTTGGCCGTCATGACATAGTCCGCACCAATCAGATACGTCGGGATGTTCACATACTGGTGACCATTCCCATGTCCGGTCGCCGGCGTACGGTCGGTAAACATCAACGACCCGTTGTCCAGCGGCCCCGTCAGCAACGGCGCGGTGTTTGTGCTGTTGTCGCGAGACATGTTGGTGATGATCAACCCCGCCGAGGCCACCTGGGCCACACACAGGCAAATAACAACTAACAACAGAAACCTTTTGGCCATAATACTCCTCCTTTCAAGAATACCCAAAGCCGATACACAGGGATGGCAACCCTGTACATAAGAACTTAACAATTCGCATCAAGTATGAACTTGCCTGGTCCTGGCGGAAACCGAGCCCGAGGGATCGCGGAAAGGGCAAGACCCTTGCCTCCGTAACATCACCCTCATGCACGGAACTCGTACTGATCGCCGAATTAGCATCCGGCTCGGCGCAATCAGCCGACATATCCCACGCAGGAGATATACCCGAAACGACGCTCCAGGCCGCTTCGATTTTGTATTTATACCAGATTACCCATCCTGCCGTCAAGGAAAATCCTTATGCCGAACCGCTTTTTGCCAACCAAAGACGTTGGACTTCTCATAAAGCCATGAGAAACAAGCACTTGCGGCGAGCTGACCGCCCAGAAAACAACCCAGAAGGCACCGTCGCGGGGCGTATTTTGTCATCGAATCTACGTATTCGCCACGGGTCGGTTGTGAGTTCCACTTCAGGGTCAGCCGGCGGGATCAGTCCTGTGGACTGTCCTGCTGGGTGTCCGGCGCAAGCGGCTCGGCGGGCGGCGTGACCTCGTCGGCCGGCTCCTGCACCGTTTCGACCCGCGGCTCGGCAACATTCCCGGACGGATCCGTTGCGGGGGCCTCGGGTTCGGGTTTCTTCTTCGGGGCCGGCGGCCTGCGCTGAACCCGTGAACCGCCTCGGAACATGTCGGCATCGGCGTTGGAAAGGACGGTCTGGACGCCGATCGGCGGCTCCGGTCTGGCGGACACGGGCCTGGCGGACACGGGCCTGGCGGACACGGGCCTGGCGTCCGGCTCGGCAGCCTGATCCTCGGCCGCCCACTGCACGCGACGCAGACTCAGGCCGATCTTGCGGGCCTCCGGATCGACTTTGAGAATCTTGACCTCGATCTCGTTGCCGATGTTCACCACGTCCTGCGGCTTGTCGATCTTGTGGTCGGCCAGCTCTGAAACGTGCAGCAGACCCTCCAAGCTGGGTTCGAGTTCCACAAAGGCCCCGAAATTCGTCAGCTTCACGACGGTGCCGCGGATGATGTGGCCCGGAATGTACTTCTCGGGGATGGCCCGAATCCACGGATCCTCGGTCATTTGCTTCATGCCGAGGGAGACACGGCGTTTCTCTTCATTGACTTCGAGCACGACGCAGCGGACCTCGTCACCCTTCGTAACGGCCTCGCTGGGATGGCTGAACTTCTTGGTCCAGCTCAGGTCCGAGATGTGGATCATCCCGTCGATGCCGGGCTCGATCTCGACGAAGACGCCGAAATTGGTCATGCTGCGGACGACGGCGTTGACGATGGTGCCGGCGGGGTACTTCTGCGCGGCGACGGCCCACGGATTGACCTCGGTCTGCTTGAGGCCCAGCGAGATTTCCTGCTTTTCCTTGTTGACGTTGAGCACGACGACGTCGATGTCGTCATTGAGATTGACCATCTCGCTGGGGTGCGAGAGCCGCCTCGTCCAGCTCATTTCGCTGATATGGACGAGGCCCTCGATACCGTCCTCCAGACGCACGAAGACGCCGTAATTCATGATATTGACGACCTTGCCCTTGACCTTGGCGCCGACAGGGTACTTGTTCTCGACGTTGTCCCAGGGGCTGGCGGATTTCTGTTTGAGTCCCAGGGAGACCTTCTCGGTGTCCTTGTCCACGCCGATAACGACGCACTCGATCTCCTGGTCCAGTTCGACGATTTCGGACGGGTGCGAGATGCGGCCCCAACTGAGATCGGAGATGTGCAGGAGACCGTCGAGCCCTCCGAGATCGACGAACACGCCGAAGCCGGCGATGTTCTTGACCACGCCTTTTCGCAACTGTCCGACCTCGATCTCGGACAGGAGCTTCTCTTTGCTGGCCTGCCGTTCTTCTTCGATGTACTTGCGGCGGGAAATAACGATATTTCGGCCCTCGACGTCGATCTTGAGGACTTTGGCTTCGATATCCTTGCCGATGAAGCGGCTGATGTCGCCGGGCTTACGGATATCGACCTGGGAGGCCGGCAGAAAGACGGGCACGCCGATGTCGACAAGCAATCCGCCCTTGATGCGGCGGACGACCTTGCCCTGGACAACGTCGCCCTCCTTCTTCGTGTTGATGATGTTCTCCCAGCCGATGATGCTGTCGGCCTTGCGCTTGCTGAGGACGATGAGACCGCCGGCGGAGTCGGTGTCCTCCAGCAGCACGTCAATAACGCGGCCCGGCTCGATTTCCTCCGGACTGTTGAATTCGGCGGCGTCGACGACACCTTCACTCTTGAGACCCACCTCGACGATCACGTCGTTGCCGATCTGTGTGACGATGCGGCCCTTGATGATGGAACCCGGCATATTGGAATCGACCTTCTTGGTCAGGACCGATTCGAGCAAGGCCACGTCCTCCTGGCCGAACATCTCGCTGAGTTGCTGTTCCAGATTGTCCTCGGACATGCCGAGCTTGTTGATAATGTTCTTGTCTACCATAAACCCTGTTCCCAAGTGGACTTTGCTTTTTTTGACCGGCCGGTGCGCCACGTCTACACCGGGCGACCGCCGTGCAACCGATGCACGAACGGCTGTTTTCATACGCAGGCACGCCGGACCGGCCCACGCAGCCGGCGCAGATGTGCCTTGATTGTCCTGAAAAACAAATATTTATAGCACTGTTCGGCGAACAGTTCAACCGTAATAAGGGCGGCCGGGTGAGTTTTTTGCGGGAAACACGGACGGCCGGCACACGCCGCTTCAATGATACGAGCAGGGTTTTTCTCGGACTTGCGGCTCAATAGCCGCTCTAACCGGCGAAATCCCGCAGGTGCTGGACGAAGTCCTCGATGATCCAGTCAGGGGTGGATGCCCCAGCGGTCACACCGGCAATGCCCTTGCCGGCGAGCATGTGGGGCTCAACGCCCGCCCAGTTCTCCAGGTGGTGGGTATGGGGGTTGAAATGCCCGCACAGGACGGCCAGTTTGCGGGTATTGGCGCTTTCGAGGCCGCCGAGCACGAACATGACATCCACCTTCTTGCAGAGTTCGACGGCCGATTCCTGGCGGCGCATGGCCTCGCGGCAGAGGGTGTTGATGACTCTCAACTCGTCGAATCCGCGTTTTACGATGGCCGCGAGCATCTCGCCGAAGTGCTCCGGGCTGTCGGTGGTCTGGCAGACGATGCCGAGCTTGCCGGCTTTGGGCAGGCGGCCGAGGTCCTGAACGCCGGCGACCACCACGACATCGCCGGCACAGCCAACGACGGCCTTGACCTCGGGGTGGTTCTCGTCGCCGATGATGACGACCTTGTAGCCCTGCTGCTGGAGTTCCTCGGCGATGTGCTGGACGCGTTTGACGAGGACGCAGGTGGCGTCGACGATGGTCAGGCCCTTTTCGCGGAGGCGGGCGATCTCGGCCGGGGCGGCCCCGTGGGAACGGATCAGGACGGTGCCGGAGTCAATCTCGTCGACGCTTTCGACCGTTCGCAGGCCGGCCCTGGCCAGCCGGAGCACGACGTCGCGGTTGTGGATGATGGGGCCGAGGCTGTAGACCATCGGCTCTTTGGCCAGCGTCTGCTCGGCCATGCTGATGGCGTTTCGCACGCCATGGCAGAAACCACATTTTTCGGCAACGAGTACTTCCATCGTCTTCCTACTACAGCATCATGGACGGCTTGTTCGCTGAGTGTCCATTCATCTCGGTACGACGTTCCCTTGGCGTGAGGGCATTCACAGACCGGTGAACGGGTCCGTTGCACCAGGCGCCGGACGGCAGGATGCGGGCTACTTCTTGGGGGACTTTGCCTTGTCGTTAAACTCAGGCAGTGAGTTGAATGCCCCAACGAAGTCCGCCAAGCATTCGTACTCATGTTTTGCCACTTCGCCCATCGTTCGCAGATCGGAAGGGGCATTGCTGGTGACGTCACACTGGTACGGGCAGACTGCAACGTAGAGCAGCGGCGCCAACATCCTGTAATCTCGATGCTTGACGCGCACTCTCATGGCTCCACCGTGCCCCTGACCTCCTTGGATTGTACGGTCAAACTGTCCAAGGCGGGACTTAAGCCCTCCTCTGGCGTTGGTCATACCGAAATAGACAATCTCCTCACAGGGCGAGAAGTCCTGATTCGATATATCAGTGTTTGAGATGGCAATGGCGTATACACCCGGCAACTCCGCGTCGGTCAGATTTCGCCGGGCAGCCCACTTGACCCACTGTGAGAATGTTCTATTGGCCATCTATTGCCCATCTCCTTTCGCGGGATTCTTCACGGGGACTCTTGTATTGACACAAAGGTGAGCATGCTTTTTCGCGTTCTTCGGCAACCAGCGGCACAGACAAGAAGTCAGGCAGTAGGTCACCGTCGAGATCATTGTTCACCGAGGGCTTCGAGGTCGGCAAGGTCCTTCTTTCGGCCGGCGGCTCGTTTGCTTCTGATGAGGTGTTCGCGAGAGAGGAACGGGGCCGGGATGTCGTCGATGACGATCGTGGTTCTGTCCCGGTAGGCCTCGTCGAACTCCACGCCGCTGATGATCGTCAATACGTCGATTCGCCTCGGCGCGACGCCGATCTGAAACACGACGTTCTTGTCCACAAACGCTCGTTCATCGATCTGCTCGCCGGGAGCGCCGAATTGAAGGACCGAACGGTATACCTTTGTGGCGTTATCCGCCGACGGCTCGACCCAGATGCCAATGTCGCCGGTGCCGTGGGCGTAGCCGTGCGCTGCCATCGCATAGGCGCCGACAATGAGGAAGCGGACCTCATTGTCGCACAAGATGCGCAACATGTCTCTGTAGTCTTCGTTCAACATCCGTCGAACCCTGCAACGACCACAGTTCGGCCGTTATCTCCCATATAACACCCACGCATTCCTGCGGTGACGCATCGACGAACGTGTCGTCCTCTTGCGACAATCGAGTCAGGCGGGTCTTGTCTTTTTGGAGTTTCATATTCGTCAGATCAAGGGGGTCTTGCCGGGGACGGCTATGGGGGGCATGTCGAGGGGACCGAGTTCGTATTTGGGCGGGCTGAGATCGAGTTTGCTGGCCTTGAGGGCCCATTCGTACTTGAGGGAGCGGCCGGTGTAGGCGCTCATGCGGCCCATGACGGCGGTCAGGGAGCTTTCGGCGATGCGGACGGCCTCGTTGAGCTTGGCGCCGGAGCGGATGGCGGCAATCTGGTCGGCGTGCTGCCTGATGACGGGGCTGGGGCTCTCGCCGTTGTACTCCCATGTCTTGTTGCCGGCGTGGTCGTAAATGACCGCCTGGGCGAAGTCCATGAAGGCCTTGCCTTTGGTTCCGACGAACCACTGGTCGCAGCGGACGCTCAGGCCGTCGATCTGCGAGCCGATGTACTCGACGCGGGCGCCGTTGGGGTACTCGTATTCGCCGGAGATGTGGTCGTAGACGTCGCCGTACTTCGGGTCGGTGCGGACCTGCCGGCCGCCGAGCATGATGCACCGGGCGGGCGGGCCGCCGAAGGCCCAGTTGACAAGGTCCAGGTTGTGTACGTGCATCTCGGCTATGAAATCGCCGCTGAGCCAGGTGAGGAACAGCCAGCGACGCAGGTGCCACTCCATATCGCTGACGCCGACGGGGGGCTGCCCGCCCCAGTCCATCATGCCGCCGCCGATGCGGACGCACTGGCCGCTGACCAGTTCGCCGATGGCGCCGTCGTGGAGGCGTTTCATGCCCTCGACGAGGTGGGCGATGCGGCGCATCTGGGTGCCGGCGACGACGGTCAGGCCCTTGCGGTCGGCCAACTCGGCCGTCTTGATGACGGAACGGACGCCGACGGGGTCGACGGCGACGGGTTTTTCCATAAAGACGTGGACACCGGCCTTGACGGCAGCTTCGAAATGGATGGGGCGAAAGTGCGGCGGCGTGGTGAGGATGACCATGTTGACACCCGCATCGAGGATCTTCTTGTAGGCGTCGAAGCCAAGGAAGCACGTATCGTCCGTGACCTTGACCTTGTCGGCCACGCTGGGGCTTTCAGGGTCGGAGGACTTGGTCGTCAGGGCCCGGCGGCAACTGTCGAGGCGGTCCTTGAACATATCGCCCATCGCCACCAGTTCGACGTTTTCGGCGGCGTTGAGGCAGTTTGTGGTGTCGTAGGCCCCGCGTCCGCCGCAGCCGACGACGCCGAGGCGGATCTTGTCCGAGCCGGCCGCGTAGAGCATGCCGGCCGGGGCGGCCAGGGCCGAGACCCCCATCGCGGCCGATGCCCGCATGAACTGGCGACGTGTTACACCTTTGGTCCTGTTGGCGCTCATGGTCGGTAACTCCTGATCTGTTGCCACTGGATACTATTAGGATAGCGGAGGATGGGCGGGAATCAAGCACAAATAGTGGCTAGTGGGCCGTATTCGGTTGTGCGTATTGCGCGGTGCGCCGGTTGAATTGGGTTTGTCCTGCAAGGAGCAGTGAGCAGCGAGCCCCGAAGCGAGTTCGGGGCAGTAGGCAGGCAGGGCAATTGGGTTTGTTTTGCGGAATTGGGTTTGTTTTAACGAATTGTGCCAGGATGCGAAGGTCGGCTGGAACTTCCGGGATCGCCCAGTTTCGCCAAATTGACATTGGCTTTGTTTTGCGAAATGAGTGGAGTGAGCAGTCGGGGGAATTACCTTGAAGTCAGTGGGTTTAGTAGGGATTGGCGTGGGCACGTTGGGGGCACAGGCTACCGGAGCGGCCAGGGGGCGGGTGGAGGCTGGGGCAGGCGTGGAGTGCGAAGGCGGTTGGGCGAATGCGTCGGATTCGGCTGTCATGGCCGGGTTCTCCCGGTGAGCGTTTTTGCGGTCTCGCTCCAGAGGGGCGTATTATACTCGATTGGGGTGCGAAAAGCAAGTTCGTATTTCGTCCATCGTCCATCGTCTGTCGGGCGGTTCTGGGGTGTTGACTAAGGGGCGGGTTGGGCGGAGAATGTGGGAGGATGCCCGTCGGGGTCTGTGCGTTGGCGGGCGGTTTTTGGCGTTGGCAAGTGGTTCTGGTTTGGGAGGTTACTGCGATGGAGAAGTTGTATGATTCGGAAACGGGATGCTGTCCGCGGTTTGAGCCGGGGCCGTGGGACCAGAAGGAGGTGGTGCTGGACAATCGGCTGTTCGTGAAGGACCGGGTGCGGAGTTTTCTGCATATTCCGCTGAACTTCGGCAAGGTGATGGTGCGGAATATGGAGAAGATTTCCGCGGCCGGGGCTGTGGCGCCGGAGCCGCTGATGCTGTGCGACGAGAACTCGCTGTGGGGGTCCGACGTCTATATCGCGGTGTCGAAGGAAGTGCCGGATGCGGAGAACGTGCGGATTTCGGGGACGTTTCTGACGAAGGTGTTCGAGGGGTCGTACAAGGACATCCGCAAGTGGATCGGCCAGATGCAGCAGTACGTCGCGGACAAGGCCCGGCGGATGAAGAAGATGTACTTTTTCTACACGACCTGCCCGAAGTGCGCCAAACATTACGGCAAGAATTACGTGGTCATTCTGGCCCAGGTGTGACGCCGGCAATGGAGGAGCCGGAGGGCGAGCCGGCCGCGTGGGCAAGAATCGCATCCCGATGCACGTGTATCGGGATCGGGACCCACCCTACCGGCGTCACATAGACTACAAGAAGCGTTGGAGCAAATATGGGAAATCTGGAGGATGCGATATTGCTGGCGGCCGAGAACCACAAGGGGCAGAGCGACCGGGCGGGCCGGCCGTATATCCTGCATCCGCTGCGGGTCATGTTCAAGATGCAGACGGACGAGGAGCGGATCGTCGCCGTGCTGCATGACGTGATTGAGGACACGCCGGTGACGCTGGAGGAACTGCGGATGCGAGGCTACAGCAAACGGGTGCTCGATGCGGTGGACCACCTGAGCCGGCGCGAGGATGAGACCTACGATGCGTTCATCGACCGCATCGCCCGCAATCCGCTGGCCGTGCGGGTCAAGCTGGCCGACCTGGAGGACAATATGGAGGTGCGGACGCTCGTGAAACAGAATGACGACGACCGCAAACGCCTGGCAAGATACAAAGCCGCCAGGGAGAAGTTGCAGACGCTCAGTAAGTGATCTGGAAGTCGTGGAGGGCGGGATTAGGGGGCTGGTCGGTGGTCTTTGCGTCGCGGATGTAGTCGCCGAAGTAGTCCTTGAGGTCGGCCAGGCAGGCGTCGATGTCGGCCGGTTCGCCCTGGGCGAGCATCTCGACCGTGCCGTCAGGCTGGTTGCGGACGAAACCGGTCAGGTCGTGACGGCGGGCGTATCGGAGGGTGGCGAAGCGAAAGCCTACGCCCTGGACGGTTCCTGTGAAGATGATATGTCGAGCGGACATGTTCGTATTGCGTATTGCGTTGGTTGAGGCCGCCTGCGGCGGCGTATTTCGTATATCGTATGGCACCGTTGGTATTTCGCGGGGGTGGGTGAACCCCTCTTGTCAGGGTCGCGTATGGGGGGGGTGTTGTCAAGGGGGCGTCTGGGGCGGCGGATCGGCGCCATCCGGCATAAAAGAAGGAATTCGATTCCTCTGAATGACCGGGCGGCTGCCGATAATATCGCGGGCGAAGCACGTGAGGGGGCCTGTAGGGCCGGCTGGGGCCAGACTGCCGCCGGGTCCTCGTCCGAGAGGCGGGGGAATACGGGTTCGCGCGGGGCGGCGGCGCGGGTATAATTTTGTGTTTTGCCGGAAGCGGCATGGTGTTATGACTCAAGACAAGAAGCAATTTGAAGAACTGGCCGAACAGATCTACCAGCTCACGACGCTGGTGGCGGGCCGACTGTCTTTGCAGGAGGTGCTCGACCGGCTGGCCGAGGCAGCGGTCAAGATCGTCGGGGTCAAGGCCTGCTCGATCCGCCTGCTGGATGAAGAGGCCGGCGACCTGAAGATGCGCAGCACCTACGGCCTGAGCGAGGAGTACCGCAACAAGGGCGTCGTCTCGAAGGACGACCCGGTGATTGAGGCGGCCTTCGCCGGCCAGGCGGTGATCCTGGATGATATGCGGGTGGACGGCCGGGTGCAGTACAAGGAGGCGACCGTCCGGGAGGGGCTGGTCAGCCAGTTGACCGTGGCGATGATGTTCCGGGGCGAGCCCATCGGCGTGCTGCGTCTGTACAGCCCGCAGCCGTGGCGGTTCGGCGAAGACGACATCCAGTTGGCTCGGGCGGTGGCGTCCCAGTGTGCGGTGGCCATCACCAACGCCCGCCTGTACACCGAGGCGCTCGAGGGCGAACGGATGGCCGAGCAGATGCGGCTGGCGGGCCTGATCCAGCGGAAGATGATCCCCCAGAGCGCCCCGCAGATCGAGGGCCTTGATATCGGCTGCACGTACATCCCCTGCTTCGACGTCGGCGGNNCGACGGCAAGCTGGGTGTGGCCATCGCGGACATCATCGGCAAGGGGATGCCGGCGGCCCTGATGATGAGCGGCTTTCGAAGCGCGCTGCGGGCCTATGTGGATATCGAGGGCGATAACATCGCCGCGGTGGTCAACCGGCTCAATAGGATTGCCTGCCGCGAGTGCGGGCCGGGCGAGTTCGTCACGTTGTTCTACGCCGTCATTGACGCTCGGGCCCGGACCATCACATACTGCAACTGCGGGCATGAGCCGACGCTGCTGCTGGGCGGCGACGGGACCCGCGATCTGGACACGGGGGGCTTTGTGCTGGGGATCATGCCGGAGGCCGCATACGAGATCGAGACTGTTGAACTGAAAGAGCACGAGAGCCTGATCTTCTACACCGACGGGCTGATCGACGCGGCGAACTTCGACCGCGAGTTGTGGGGGCGCGAGCGGCTGATTCACACGGCCCGGCGATTCATGCACTGCTCGGCGGTGTCGATGATCCGGCATATCCTGGGGTATCGACGGCGTTTCGTGGGGCTGGCCCGACAGATCGACGACACGAGCATGGTGGTGGTGCGTCTGGGCTCGGCGGGCGACTGCCCGTGTCCGTCGGAGGACTGCGTCGGACCATGAAAAACCTCGTCATCACCATCGACGGACCGGCCGGCAGCGGCAAGAGCACGGTGGCCAGAAGGCTGGCCGAGAGGCTCGGGGCGAGCTTCCTCGACACCGGTGCGATGTACCGGGCCGTGACGCTGGCGGCGATGGATGCCGGCGTCGATCTGACCGATGAGAAGGCCCTGGAGCGGGTCGTCGACAGCCACCATTTCGAGTTCTTTCCGGGGCCGGGGGGGATGGAGGTTCGCATCGACGGCCAGGATATGACCGAGGCGATACGCGGCCAGCGGGTTACATCGAACTCCCGTTATATAGCGTCGGCCCCGGAGGTTCGACGGCGGCTGGTGGAAATGCAGCGGTTGTTTGCCCGGCGACACGGGCGGGTCGTGACCGAGGGTCGGGATCAGGGAACGGTCGCCTTCGCGGACGCCGATGTGAAGTTCTACCTGACGGCCGAGGCCTCGGAGCGGGCCCGGCGGCGGGCCGCCGAGTTGCTTTCCAGGGGTAAACACGTCAGCGGCCGCCGGATGCAGCAGGACATCGAGGCCCGGGACCGCCGCGACACGGAGCGGGAGATCGGGCCGTTGAAACCAGCCCCGGACGCCACTGTGGTCGATACGACCGAAATGGGTATTGAGGCCGTCGTGGACGCATTGGAGGCCGTCGTTCGCGAGAGATGCTCCTGAGAACCGTCAAACGCATGTGGTACTGGTACGCGGTCTGGGGCTGCCGGCTGTTCTGTTGCGTCTTCTTCAATATGAGCATCCGCGGGCGCGAGAATGTGCCGCGCAAGGGGCCGTTCGTGCTGGTGGGCAACCACCAGTCGTTCTTTGACCCGCTGTTCTGCGGGATGCACCTGAAACGACATTTGTATTTCCTCGGCCGTGATACGCTGTTCGCCAACCGCGCGCTGGGCTGGCTGATCGGCTCGATGGATACCATCCCCGTGCGGCGGGGCGAAGCGGACTTTTCGGCGATCCGCCGGGTCATCACGGTTCTGCGCAAGGGCAACGGCATTTGCGTCTTCCCCGAGGCGACCCGCAGCCCCAACGGGCGCATCGCCAGTTTCAAGCCGGGATTCGGCCTGCTGTGCCGGCGCAGCAACGCGACGGTGGTTCCCGTCCTTATAGAAGGGGCCTATGAAGTCTGGCCCCGCCATGAGAAGTGTTTCGCCCCGGGCGCGCGGGTGGTCGTATCCTATGGCAAGGCCATCGCGCCCGATCAGGTGCGTGAAATGACCGATCAGGAGCTGGCGGCAAGACTGACCCGGCAGATTCGGACGATGCAGAACCAATGCCGAATCGAGCAGGGCAAAAAGCCATTTGACTATAAGCTGTAGGGGTTTGGACAGCACAGGGCGTCGCCGGGGATCGGCGAGAAGAAGATAACATGTGATGAAGGGATGTATGACGATGACAACGCAGGCCGCTGTTTGGATTTTTGCTCTGGGCACCGTGAGTCTGACCACAGCCGGTCTGTGCGCCGCCGGACAAGCCGACCCGCCGGGCGCGGACTCCAACGCCCCGGACGCCAATGGTCCGACGATCGTGCTCGATTACAGCGCCGGCGGCCGGATGAACCCGACGGAGGACTTCATGTACTTCGTGCCCCTGATCTCGCCGACGCTGGTGCGGCGGGAAATCAGCGAGGGCAACACGCAGACGGGCCGGATGGTGTCGGTCACATGGCAACGCGACGCCGGGCAATTCACCTGCGTCTGCGTCTTCAAGATGGTGGGCAACGGCACGCAGACCTATTACTTCGACCCCGGCCAGATGATCGACCACAACCTCAAGGAGCATCCGAAGGGCGAGCCGCTGAAGAACATACTGGACTACATTCAGTTCCACGGCGAGGGCGAGGGCCGCATGGAGGCGCGGGGCCGCCTGGTCAACGACCGGTCGATTGTGGATCAGGTGGATGTCCATTTTGTCAATAACAAGAACGATGTCAGCCCGGTGACGATCCGCCTGTACAGCGTCAAGCCCAAGGACGGCCAATACGACTATGACAACGGGTACAACCGCATTATCGCCCGGGTCGTGACGCTGTCGTTCAAGCGGACGGACGACACGCCGAAGATGGGCATCAAGATCACGTCGCTGAAGAACGAAGGCGCCAAGGAGGGTTTGTGGTCGAGAGTCAAGGCCACCGTGGTCAATCTGTTCATTCCTCCGCTGGAGGTGGACAAGCTGGGTAATCAGACGATGATCGACTTCGGCCACGCCGTGTACGGGGGCGAACCGACGTTCACGTTCCCCAGGGCGCGCAACCTGGAGGAAATGGGGAAGGCGGCCGGGGCGGGCAGCGCCGGCGCGGAGGGCCGTTGAGCAGGGTTCGAGTCGTGACGACGGGGCAATGTCCTTTATGAACGAGGCGCAGGATAGTGGAATGATTCGCAGGAAGCTGCAGGCGTACTGGTATCGCTTCGGGCGGTGGCTGTGCAAGGTATTCTGCGTGCTGTTCTTCCGGCTGCGCGCTTACGGCCAGGACAACATCCCCAAGCAGGGATCGTTCATCCTCGTATCGAACCACCAGAGTTATCTGGACCCGGTCTTCTGCGGCGTGGGCGTGCACCGGGACATCTGCTACATGGCGCGGGATACGCTGTTCCGCAGCCCGATACTGGGCAAGGCCATCGCGTCGGTCAACGCGATCCCCGTCAAGCGAGGCAGCGCGGACCTGACGGCCATCCGCAAGGTCATTGAGAAGCTGAACCTGGGAATGGGCGTGTGCCTGTTCCCGGAGGCGACGCGGAGCCCGGATGGGCGGGTGGCCGCGTTCAAAGGGGGATTCACGGTTCTCTGCAAGCGGACGGACGCCATGATTGTGCCGACGGTCATCGACGGCGCCTACGAATGCTGGCCCAGGCACAAGAAGTTCTGGTCGCGGGGCATGGTGGTGGTCTGCTATGGAGCGCCGATCTCCTCGGCTCAGGCCAAGGCCATGGACGACCGGGCCCTGGCGGACCTGCTAACCCGGCGTATCCGGACCATGCAGCACAAATGGCGGAAAAAACTGGGCAAGGAGCCCTTCGATTACTCGTCCGAGGGAGAATTCGATAATAATACGCGGTCTGAAGGCCGATAAACGCCTGTTGGCGCTTGCGGAAACGGGGGCGTCCGGTTACAATCAGGTCTATCCCGTCGTGATGGGGTCCTTGCAACGGGGATAGGGTTTCGGAAGGCATTTCAGGTTTTCGATGACGCACAAGATACCACTGGACAAACTCAAGGGAATCCCCTCGACGTTGCTGTTGCCGCTGCGAGGCAGGTGCCTCGAGACGCGGCGTTATGACGGCATCATCTACGACCCGAAGTCGGTTGAGATCGCCGATTCGCTGGACCACGACTTCAGCCTCGAGGACGTGCCCTGGGATGGGCAGGTGATGCTGGCGGTTCGAACGGAGATTCTCGACGAGGCGACGCGTGCCTTCCTTGACCGCCACCCGGATGGGATTGTGGTCAACCTCGGCTGTGGGCTCGATACCCGTGTGCATCGCATGGACAACGGGCGGGTGACCTGGTACGACCTGGACCTGGCGGAGTGCATTGACATCAGGCGATACTTCTTTGAGGAAAGCGCCCGCCATCGGTTCATCAGCAAGAGCGTGCTGGATTTCTCGTGGATGGATGATATCGAGCGGGGGCGACAGACCCTGTTCATCGCCGAAGGTCTGTTGATGTATTTCCGCGAGGCGGACGTCCGGCGGATTCTCCTGGCCATCAAGGAGCAGTTCCCTAATTCGGAGATTCTGTTCGAGGCCTATTCCCGCCTGATGAAGATCTGTTCATGGCATCGCTTCCATCGCCGTCGGCAGCGGCATATCAAGGAGGCGTTTTCCATGTTCAAATGGGGTTTGTGGTCCGCCCGGGGAATGGAGAGGTGGAGCCGGGGTATCCGTCTTCTGAAGGAATGGCACTATCTGGACCGGCACCACCGGCGATGGGGGTGGCTGCGGCATCTGCGTCTGATTCGGCCGTTGCGGACGGGGATGCGGATCGTTCACCTGCACTTGCAGCCGGCGCTGAACTGAGGGGCGCCACACCACCGGGAGAATCCAAAACGAAAAAGGCCAAATGCAAAACCACAGCCCGGAACCCTGAGAGACCATCCCAAAACTGTCACCCTGACCCTGAGCGCAGCGAAGGGGAAGGGTCTGGGCGTCGAAAACGAGAGATTCCTCGCTCCGCTCGGAATGACAAGCAACATTCTGGGGTAGTTATTAAACCCTCCGCGGCCGGGGCAAAGGGTCGGCTTTGGATTTTGGGCCGTGGTCTTGGGTTTGCAGATGTCCATGTGGCGTGGGCAATGACAGGGTCTTGCGGATGGATGCGCCGTCGGCCAGAATAGCGTGGCCTGTCGTGAGGTGGTATCTCATGACCGACAGGCATGGATGCAACCAACATCAAGGAGCATGCCGATGAGACGCGTGTCAATGCCGAGGGTTGCGGCTCTGGTTCTGGTTACGGCGGCCGGGTGGCTTGGGGCTGAGGAACTTGTGTATCCGGGCAGGGAGTGGACCTCCAGGGCACCCGAGCAGGCGGGGCTGGATGAGGGCAGACTCAAGGAATTGGCCCAATATGCGGGCGGCTGCGGCTGCGTGGTGCGGGGCGGCTACATGGTGTACACCTGGGGCGAGGTCGGCCGCCGTCGAGATGTTGCCTCGGCCGTCAAACCCGTGTACATGCACTTCCTGCTTCGGGCGGTCCAGGACGGCAGGCTGGCCAGTCTGGATGAGCCCGTGGTCAAGCATGAGGGCCGCCTCAATGACCTCAACGAGGACCTGGGCTACAAGGACCGCCGGATCACGTGGCGGCACCTGTGCAATCAGGTTTCGTGTTACGGGGTCCGCGAGCGGCCGGGCGAGGCGTTTGACTACAGCGACTGGAATATGGCACTGCTGTTCGATACGCTGTTTCTGAAGGTCTACGGTACGCCGTGGGAGAAGATCGACCAGGAGGTCCTGCACCCGATGCTGACGGACATCCTTCAATGCCAGGATGATCCGACGTTCATGGCGTTCGGGGCGGACAATCGCCCGGGACGGCTGGCTATATCGGCCCGCGATTTCGCCCGTTTCGGCCTGCTGTATCTGCGCCGGGGCCAGTGGCGGGACAAGAAGGTCCTCGACAAGGACCTGGCGACATTCGCCGCGCGCCGGCCGTTGCCGCTGAGCATACCGCGGACGAAGGGCGAGAAGGCCGAGATGATCGCCGACCAGCGGTCCATCGGCGGCGGCAATAACCAGTGCGACCACAACGGCTGCTACAGCAACGCCTGGTGGATCAACGGCATCGGGCGCGACGGCAAGCGTAACTGGCCCGATGTGCCGGCGGATGCGTTCGGGTGTTTCGGCCACGGCGATATCCGGGCCGTCGTCGTCTTGCCGAGTCTGGACGTCGTGGTCAGTTGGAACGACACGAAGCTCGAGGGCCATGAGAAGGTCAATGCCGCCCTGAAGTGCATCGTCGAGGCCGCTGCTTCCAATTGAAGAAAACCGCCACCGGCAGCGTATAATCTCACAGCTTCGCCCGGACAGCCGGCAGGCGCATGGTGCAGGTGTCAAGGCGGGATGGACTGTAAGGAGCATTGATTTATGAACGATGTGCAGATTTTCACGGTTCCGATCCTGATGGGGATCAACATTCAGCAGTACAAGGGCATCGTCATCGTCCGCAACGTCCGTGCGGTCAACATCATCCGCGATTTTTTCACGTCGTTTCGCGACATCTTCGGCGGGCGCAGCGAGTCGTATCAGGAGGTCATGCGGCAGATGCAGGACGATGTCATCCGCGAGGCCAAGGAGGAGGCCATCCGGCTGGGCGCCAATGCAATTGTGGGTTTCGAGCTGGACTACGAGACCGTCGGATCGAAGAACAAATCACTGCTGATGGCCTCGGCGCGCGGGACCGCGGTCGTCATCTGACAGGCCTTGCGTCCGCGCACCGTTGCGTGATGTAGGCGGCGTCCGCGGAAAGGGCGAGTGGTCCCGTACAAGGCCGGGGTGCTCATGCTGCGCTCCGCATGACAAGGGACGGTCGGCATTGTACGCAGGTGGCTCCGTTCAGACGATCAGGGACTGGGGATCAGGCTGTTGAGCCAGACTTCGAGGTGCGTGTAGCCGCCGGCGTCGGGGGCCGGTTTGTTGGCGTCGGAGGGATCGGAGGGGTCGAGGCCGTGGGCCTTCTCCCACGCATCGGGAATCCCATCCTCGTCGCTGTCTTTCGGCGCGTCGGCCGACCGCAGGTCGGGCCAGCCGCCGACCTCCGCTTCATCGTTGATGATCCGGCCGGTTCCCTTTCGGACCTCATCGACGATACGGGCATCAACGCTGTCGCGTCTGGGAAGCGATGCGCCGGCGTGGGCCAGGACGCTCTCGAAGGCATCCAATGGCGATTGGGTCGTCACAGGCGCTGTCCGGATGGGCGACAACTGCTTGTAGGCCGCCGCCTGCGCGTCGGAGAATCTTGAGAAGGTCACGAGCGACCAGGGGTCCGCGGGGACTTTGCCGTTCATGGCGTTGTCCGCGAAGTACGCCGTCGCCGTCGGCGTCGATTCCGAAAAGGCCATGGCGCCCGATGAATTGGGGCCGGCCTTGTAGTAGTTGCCGACGAAGTTCATTCTCGTGATGCTGTTGCCGCCCGGGCCGTCGGCGTTGTATCCGGCCGAGCCGCCCGCCCAGTTGTAGACCACGTTGTTGCGGAAGTCGAAGAGGAAGCCCTCGGGGTCTTTCAGGCGGTCGTTGTAGTTGCCGGGCCGGGGCGAGCGGCCGCGATGGTGGGCGTAGAGATTGTGGTGGAAGCTGTAGCCGTTGCCCCAGCCGCCGCGAATCAGCGAGCCGTAGCCGTGGGCGCCCTTGGCGTGGACGGATTGGTTGAGGCTCTCCGAGATAATGCACCACTGGACGGTGACATTGCCCAGTTGGCCGCCTGTCGAGGCCGACAGCGTCTCGTCCACGGCCCAGCTTGCCGAGCAATGATCGAGAATGATATCGCGGCCGCCGCCGATGGAGATGGCATCGACCTCCTTGCCCAGATTATCCCCCGGCCGACACCGCAGATGCCGCACAATCACATGGTCGGCGGCTATCGTCAGGGCCTCGTCCTTGAGGCAGATGCCGTCGCCGGGGGCCGTCTGGCCGGCGATGGTGAGATAGGGATCGCGGATCGCCAGGGCCTTCTTGAGGGCAATCGTGCCGGAGACGCGGAATATGACCGTTCGCGGGCCCTTGGCCTCCACGGCCTCACGAAGGGAGCCGGGGCCTGAATCGTCGAGGTTCGTCACAAAGAGCACCTTGCCGCCGCGCCCACCTACGGCCTCGGCGCCGAAACCCTCGGCCCCCGGGAAGGCCGGTATCGCGTGAGCCCGCGACGAGATCAGCAGGATTATCATCACCGCCGTCATGTGTTTCATGGCCGGATTCCTTGAAATACGAGCATTTCACAGAGTCGACGGACACGAGGATAGCAGACGGCCTTGACGTCCGCAATGCCGCCGGTCATAATGCCCGGCAGGTCGGATAGGCGACCTGACCATTGTCAACGGTTCATTCAAAGGAGGTTCAAAGATGGCCGGACGCATTGCAGTGGCGGCATTTCTGGCGGGATGGCTTCTGGCGACAGCCCCATGCGGGGCGGCCGCCGCACAAGAGGAAAAGGACAACGTGGCTCCCCCGGGATTCCGGGCTCTGTTCAACGGCAGGGACTTCACGGGGTGGAAGGTGCCGGAAGGCGACAACGGGCATTGGAAGATCATTGACGGCGTAATCGACTACGACGCCGAGAGCGAGGCCAGGGGGGACAAGAGCCTCTGGCATACGGAGAATCTCAAGAACTTCGTCCTGCGGGTGGACTGGCGGATCAAGGAGACGCCGTACATCAACCCGCGCATCCCGTACATTCTGCCGGACGGCACGCACGCCAGGGACATCACGGGCAGGGAAATGACGCTGGCGCTGCCGGACTCCGACAGCGGCGTGTACCTGCGCGGGGCGGGCAAGAACCAGGTCAACATCTGGTGCTGGCCCATCGGTTCGGGCGAGTTCTACGGCTACCGCATGGACACGTCGATGCCACCGGAGGTCCGGGCGGGCGTAACGCCGCGCCACCAGGCGGACAAGCCCGTGGGCCAGTGGAACCGCTTCGAGATCACGATGAAGGGCGACCGGGTCAGTGTGGTCCTCAACGGCGTCAAGGTGATCGACAACGCTCAGTTGCCCGGCATCGCCGAGACGGGCCCCATTGCCCTGCAGCACCACGGCGGCAAGAGTAACGGGCAGTGGAACAGCCCGCCGAGCCTGGTGCAGTTCAAGAATATCTACGTCAAGGAACTACAGTAGGAGGGCCAACGTGCGGGCAATCCT
>DDXG01000120.1 GCA_002347125.1 Phycisphaerales bacterium UBA2266 | reverse complement strand
GTAGGTCCAGGTGGACGGCGGACCCTGGCTGCCTCCGGTCTGGATCAACTCCACAGGGAAGACGTAAGGTTCGACGGTACCACCGAGCCGAACCAAGGCCCACTGGACGCCGACGCCGCCCTCGCGGGAATGACAGCGCGGTGTGTGGAGGGCGGGTGGTTGAGGATAGGACGGGAGTCTGGTAGAGTATGCGCGTAGGGTGGCTGCCGGCGGCGGGCATGCGGCCCTTTGCTTCGCAAGAGGCCGGCGTCCCATTGGGGGATGGCATTGAGTTCGTTGAAAGATGGTTTGGAGCGGGCTTATGAATGTATTGCTGATTGGCAGCGGCGGGCGTGAACATGCGATTGCGTGGAAGCTGAGGCAGTCGAAGGAGTTGGACCGGCTGTTCATCGCGCCGGGCAATGCGGGGACGGCGGCGTGCGGGGAGAACGTGGATATCGGGGATTCGGACATCGAGAAGCTGCTGGAGTTTGCGAAGGAGAACCGGGTGGGCCTGGCGATAGTGGGGCCGGAGGACCCGCTGGCGGCCGGGGCGGTCGATGCCTTCGAGAAGGCGGGGATCAAGGCGTTCGGGCCGTGCGGGGCGGCGGCGCAGTTGGAGGCGGACAAGGGGTTTGCCAAGCAGTTGATGCGGTCGTGCGCGGTTTCGACGGCGGAGGGGCAGGTTTTTGAGCGATTCAGCGACGCGAAGGCGTTTATCGCCAGCCGGGATGAAGCGGTGGTGATCAAGGCGGCCGGGCTGGCCAAGGGCAAGGGGGTGTACGTCTGCGACGACCCGGCCGAGGGGATCAATATCGCCGAGCAGATCATGTGCGACAGGATATTCGGCGAGGCGGGGGCGAAGTTGATCGTCGAGGACAAGCTGCTGGGCGAGGAGGCGTCGATCCTGGCGTTCGTGGATGGGCACAACATTTACATGATGGAGTCGGCGCAGGACCACAAGCCCATCGGGGACGGCGATACCGGGCCGAACACGGGGGGGATGGGGGCGTACAGCCCGGCGCCGGTGGTGACGGATAAGCTGATGAGCCAGATTTCGCGGGAGATTCTGGTGCCGGTGGTCGATGCGATGAACCGGCTTGGGACGCCTTACAAGGGGGTGCTGTACGCGGGGCTGATGATGACCAGCGGCGGGCCGCGTGTGCTGGAGTTCAACGTGCGGTTCGGCGACCCCGAGACGCAGCCGATTCTGATGCGGCTCAAGAGCGACCTGCTGGAGGTGTGTCTGGCAGTGTGCGAGGGCAAGCTGGACGGGGTAACGCTGCGGTGGGACCCGCGGCCGGCGGTGTGCGTGGTGATGGCGTCCGGGGGGTATCCGGGCGATTATGAGAAGGGCAAGGTGATTACCGGCCTGGAGGCGGCCGGGGCGATGGAGGATGTGATGGTGTTTCATGCGGGCACGGCGACCCGGGATGGACAGGTGGTCAGCAACGGCGGGCGGGTGCTGGGCGTGACGGCGGTGGGGGCGGATGTGGCGGCGGCCAAGGCGCGGGCCTACGAGGCGGTGGGGAAGATTGCCTTTGAGGGGGCGTATTGGCGGACGGATATCGCGGACAAGGCCATAGGACGCAAACGAAGGTAGGAGCGTGACCGGATCGACGAAGAAGATGGTCTCGAAGGATGGCCCGAGGCGGCGGGTGGTTGATCCGTTGGCCCGGCGGCGGCGGGTGCGGTGGCTGATCCGGGCGGCCGTGGTGCTTGGGGCGATTCTGGCGGTGCGGGTGGGGGCCCCGCGGATACTGCCGGGTATCGCCCTGGCCCAGATCGGGGAACTGACGAACACGCGGATCGAGGCCAAGGACGTGAACCTCAATATCAACGGGACGGTGCGGATCCGCGGACTTCGGGTCTCGCCGTTTACCCGGACGGCATACGACAATACCATCTTGCGGGCGAGGTCTGTTCGGGCGAGGTTCCGTCTGATGAGCCTGCTGACGCTACGGCCGCAGTTGAAGGAGCTGACGGTCGACGGGTTCGTTCTCAGTGCGCTGTACGACATGACGGCCGACCGGTGGAACGTGGCGGAGGTGAACCTGCAGATCCCCGAGGGCGGCGGCGGTCGGCTGCCCGTGGTGTCGCTGGCGAATGGGCGGTTTCAGTATGTGAGGGTGTCGGGCGACGACCGAGTGGTGTCGTTCGAGGTTCCGATGGACGTGCGGTTCGGGCGGGAGGATACCTCCGACGGCCGGTACCGGTTCGAGGTGGCCACGGCCGCCGAGGGCCGCGCGGGGCGCAACACGATCAACGGGTTCTGGTCGCCGGGGCGGCTGGCGCTGGCGGGGTCGTTTCGCTCGACGCACCTGCCGACGATGGAGCGGACCTACGACATCGAGTCGGTTCGCGCGGACCTGACCTACGACGAGGGGGCGAATTTCAAGTTGTCGCTGGCGATTGAGAATCTGTTCGGGGCGCGGGTGGCCGATACGGCCGATGAGCATTTCGTCGTGCCGGAGTTCATCAAGCGGTCGGGACCGGTGGCGGGGTTGCAGGCGTTCTTCGGGCAGCTTCGGCCGTGGGGGCGGATCGACATCGCGCTGGAGGCTTCGGGCAACCTCAAGAATCCGGCGGCCGGCGCGCTGTCGGGGAATCTGCGCTGCCGCGATGTGTATCTGTGGGATCGGGGATTCGCGTACAAGCTCGACCACATGACGGGTGACATCGCCTTCACGAACGAGACGGCCCAACTGCAGGGGCTGCAAGCAAAGCACGGGGATGTGGTCCTGCACATCGGCGGCGGGACGCGCAAGCTCGACGCGGGATGGCAGTACGAGGTGACCATCCACAGCGAGAATATGCGGCTGGATCAGGACCTCTACGAGGCGCTGAACGCCGGGCAGCGGGAGTTCTGGGAGGTGTTCTGGCCGAAGGGGATGATTACGTTCGCGAGCCAGGTGCGCGGGGGGCCGGGCCAGGGGCCGCGGACGGATATGAAGGTGGACTTGCGGAATATCGAGGCGACGTGCCGGTTTTTCCCGTACCCGCTGGAGAACATCACCGGGACATTGCTGTTCGGGCCGGGGGAGATCACCTTCTCGGACCTGCACAGCGAGTTCGACGGCCGGCAGGTGGACGTGGCGGGGGCGATCCGGTTCCCGCGGCCGAGACAACCCCGGTACGAGATTACGGTGGATGTCAACGACATTCCGCTGGATGAGGTGCTGGCCGCGGCGCTGCCGGAGCAACAGCGGGGCGCGTACCGGCAGTTCTCGCCGACGGGGTACGGGGCGGGGCGGGTGCGGGTGTTCAACCATCCGGCCGATCCCAATACGTTCAGTTTCACCGGGGACCTGGCGTTCCGAGATGGGTCTCTGACGGCTGAGCAGCCGCCGCTGCATATCACGGACGTGACGGCCGAGGCGCGGTTCACGCCGGAGACGATCGAGGTCCGGCGGCTGGATGGACGTCATGCGGGCGGGGCCGTTTCGGTGGAGGGTCTGATCCGGCCGGGCGCCGATGTCAACGACCATCAGTACCACCTGACGGTCGCCGGGCGTCGTGCCCGGTTGGGGCCGGAGCTGATGAAGCTGGTGCCGGAGACGTACCGCCATATCATGGATAGACTGGGGGCGCAGGGCGAGATCGACTATGCCGCGAAGCTGGATGCGGCCGGCGGGACGACGCCCGTGGATTACGATATTGCCGTGACGTGTCTGAACAACCGCATCGCCTATGACCCAATGCCGTATCCGCTCAAGGATGTCACGGGGGTTGTGAAGATCCACAAGGGACAGATCGTCCTGGAGGACGTAAGGGCCAGACCGGGCGATACCGTCTGGGTGGAATCGGAGACATCGGCGCTGGGGATGTCGGGCCTGATTACGCTGGTCGACGGACGGTTCGGCGGAGCGAACGTGGCGGTGATGGCGAGAGACATCTACTTCGACGAGCAGCTGGGTCGGAACCTGCCGCAGGGGATTCGAGTGTTCTATGACCGGCTATTGCCGTCCGGGCGATTCGACGCGGACTATCCGACGGTTTGTGTATGGGCGAATCCCGACGGCACGCCGTCGTTCGATTTCGAGGGGGATATGCACTTCAAGAATTGTACCCTCGGGATATCGGGGGCCGAGGCGGTGCTCGACGGGGTCGTCGGTGCGGCCGGGACGTATAAGGCGGGGACGGGGTTTACCGCGTGCCGCGTGAAACTGAACGCGGACTCGCTCGTCTTGCAGGGTCAGACGTTCTCGCGGGTCCGGGCCGACGCCGCGTATGAACCGGCTGCGGGGCAGTGGACCACCGAGCGGATTGCGGCCGAGTGCTACGGGGGCAGGATCGGCGGCAAGGGGCGATTTCGCCAGCACGCCGACGGGGCCCTGGATTACACGGTGCAGATGGCGTTTCTGGATGTGGACCTGGGCCAGTTCCTCGGCCACACGCAGTTCGCCGGGACGGCCGGGGCGCGCGAGGCGGTCGGGCGGATAACGGGGTCGCTGAACCTCAGCGCCCGGCTGGGCGATAGCTCGACGCGGATCGGCAGTTGCCGGGTGACGGTGGACAATATGCGGCTGGGCAAGCTGCCGCCGCTGACGAATCTGCTGTATGTGCTCAAACTGTCGTGGCCGGACGATTTCGCGTTCGACAGCGCCTATCTGAACTCCTACATCCTGCGGGACTCGCTGGTGGTGCGGCGGGTGGACCTGGCGGGCCCGGCGCTGGCGTTCTACGGGTCGGGGCTGGTGGACCTGCGAAGCCGCAACGTGGACCTGATACTGGCGGGACGCGGGCAGCGGCTGGCGTCGGCCGACCCGACGGTGCTGGCCTCGTTCACCGAGCATCTGGGCCAGGCGATCGTGCGGATGGAGGTGACCGGCAGCCTGTACGATCCGAAGGTGGCCACCAAGCCGCTGCCGCTGTTCGAGGATTCATTCCGGCTGTTGCAGAGGTACCATGTGATACCGATTCCGTGAGACCATAGACCATAGACCATAGACCATAAAGTGGCCAGATGAGTCATTAGCCGCTGGTACTTGGGATTGGGCCGGTGGAGTCGCCGTTGGCGACGCTGTTCTTCATCGCGGGCAGGATGCCCGCGAGACGCAAGGGCGGGACGCCCTCGCCACGGGGGATGGCCTCGACACAGGCCAGCGGGGACGGGTATACTGGAGGTGTGATTGGCGGTTGATGGAGCCGATCTATTTGAAAGGGGTATATCATGGCGATGGCAAGGATTGAGAGGACTGTTGCATTGGTTGCGATAGGTCTGGTTGCGGTGTACGCCGGGGTGGTGCGGGCGGGGATGCCTCGATTTGAGTATCACAAGATCGCGGAGGTCGGGCGGCAGATGGGCCAGACGTCGCTGGTGGATATCGACAAGGACGGCAAGCTCGACTGGGTCGTGGGCGAGCGGACGCGGACGTGGTGGTTCCGGTACGTCGGGCCGGACCAGTGGCAGCAGCACGACCTCGGACAGGGGGCAACGACGGACGTCGGCGGCACGGCGTTCGATATCGATGGGGATGGCTGGATCGACCAGGTGGCCGGGACGGGCTGGTATCGCAATACGGGCAAGCCCCTGACGGAGGCCTTCGAGCGGTATGAGACCGGGGCCATCGGCTGCCATGATATGGTCGCGGCGGATATCGACGGGGATGGGCGGCTCGACGTGGTGGCCATCAGCGACGACAAGAACCATCCGGTAACGGTCTGGTACACGATCCCGGCGGACCCGCGAGGCAAGTGGATCGAGCACCGGATCGGGGCGGGGATTCACGGGGGCGTCGGCCGGGCGGGCATCGGCGACCTGGATGGGGATGGCGATAACGACGTGGTGCGCGGCGATGTGTGGTTTGAGAACGTGGGCGGCAAGGGCACGCAGTGGACCGAGCACGCGGGTCTGACGCCGCCGGGGGGCAATCGGCCGGAGCGGTATGGTCTGGCGATAAAGGTCTGGCTGTGCGACCTCAACGGCGACGGGGCGCTCGATATCATCGAGGCCGAGGCCGACACACCGGATGGGCGGGTGTTCTGGTTCGAGAATAAGGGCAAGGGCCGGGCGTGGGAGTGCCATCTCATCTCGGCCGACCGGACGGGGCAGGACTTCCACTCGCTGGCGGTGGCGGATTTCAATAATGATGGACGGCTGGACGTGTTCTCCGGTGGCGGGCCGCTGTCGAAGGACGTACACAAGGGCTTCATCTGGGAGAACCTGGGCAAGGGCGGCCGGTGGAAAGAGCACCTGGTCGTCGAGGGTAAGGAATGCCACGAGACAGTCGCGGCCGACGTCGATGGCGACGGCGACGTCGATATAGTCAGCAAGCCCTGGAACGGAAACCTGCATTTCTATCTGCGCAATACGCTCGTCGAGGACGGGAGATAGTCCTAGCCACAGATTCCGCAGATGGACACAGCAGTAACAGCATGAAGCATCACTTCGGGCCACAGATTGATACGGCTTGCATTGAGCCCACTTATCCAGAACGGCATTGCCGATCACGCCGCTGCTATCCGATTCAGGATCCACGTCACTGTGCTGGGGTGTTGCTGTCCTGCGGTGCCGCGCGTTGCCAGAACACCACATCCCTGTCCTCTAAGTCAATGGGTTCGTAGCCCAGTTCCTGGCGACAGCGGTCCGCAAATGTGATGCGACGCCCCAGTGGTATGAAGTCCGTATTGTGCTTGCCGCGCAAACAGGCCAAGAAAGCTCGGAAGGTGCCGGGATCATTGACAACGAGAAGAAGCTCTCCATAGACAGCGTTTATCTGATCAGGCGACGGGGGCTCGCTCAGGCGTGAGGATAACGGCGCTGCGCCTGGACCAGGCACGAGCGGGCTCGATTCAATCTCCTCACCGATCAACTGCATAGCACGCGCAAAGACTCTCCGCTTCTCACGCAAGCGCTCGACACGCGATTCCTGCTTCTGGGCAATGTGAGGCTGCAAAAAGAACTGGCCGACCAAGACGGCAAGCCCCACGACCAATGGTGAGAGCATGTATTGTTTGAACCACGGTATCGATTCCTTTGCCATAAGTCTACTCCAACCGAGATATTCCTTTCCACAAGAAACACTCCATCACGTTGGCGCCTCGTGCGAATATGCGAGACAATGTGAATCAATCGCTGTGAGCAGCGTTTGCTGCGACTTTGTTCACAATATACGTGTAGGGCAGGGAAATCTTCAAGGGATTTACGGATTTCAACTTTCGATCTTGGCCGGAAACAGCCCACCCGCGTGGGCGAGAATCCCGATGTCCATCGGGACCCACTCTGCCGTCGCGAGGTCGTTGGGCGAATGGTGTTTCAGACCAGTGCGAGGGCCAGGTGCTTCGCTGCGCTCAGCATGACACGGGTCGGGCGGTCGGCGTAACAAGGATTGGGCGCGCGGCATGACAAGGGTGTGTGACTAATTTTACTGGC
>DDXG01000254.1 GCA_002347125.1 Phycisphaerales bacterium UBA2266 | reverse complement strand
CCCGCACTTGGGGCAGCGGACGGTCTCTATCGCTTCGTCGGCCTCGCCATCGTCGTCGAGGTCCGTATCGAACTGCCGCAGGTACTCGGTCAGTTCCTTCTCGGTGAAGCCAACGAGCTTGAGGTCGAAGCCTTCATCCCGAAGCTCACCCAGTTCGATCGGCAGCAGGTCTATATCCCACCGCGAATCCTCCGCCGAGCGGTTATCGGCCAACCGGTAGGCCCTGGCCTGGTGCGGCGTCAGGTCCCTCGCCACGTGGACGGGCACCTTCTCCAAACCGAGCTTCAGCGCCGCCTTGTAGCGGGTATGGCCGACCACGATCACGCCATCGCCGTCCACCACGAGGGGCTGCCTGAAGCCGAACTCTCTTATGGAATCGGCAACAGCCTGGACGGCCTTGTCGTTGCGCCGCGGGTTCTTCTCGTAGGGCCTGATACGGTCGATGCTCCATTGTTCGATCTTCATGTAAGGTGCCTCCATGTCTGGACTGCCTCCGCGGCCAACGGGCCACCGGTCGTGTTCGTTACCATAGCGTCAGGTCATTCCGTATCGGCCTCGGCCCCACCTGCCTCGGCACGGCCGGCCGGACGGGCCTATGGGCATCCGCCGGTACGTCCACGGGCGACGGCTCGGCGGCAGTCTCGGAGCGGATCGGCCCTGGGCAGGGCCAGACGTCCGTACTGATCTGCGGGCCATCGTAGCCGGCGCAGTAGTGCCACACGTCCGGAGGCGGGTCGCAGAACCGCCGGCCCGTGCCCCAGGTCGTACAGGTGCCCCCGATCCCCGCTTCACAGGTAGGCTCGCCATAGCGGTTCATATAGAATCGCCGGCAGTCCTTACAGCGACAGTGCTTCAGAAGGACGACATTGGCTGAGGGCGGACTTGGTATAGGTCGTATAGGTTGTATAGGTCTCTCGGCTATTATTCGCTGTACGGGCGCGTGCGCGCCCGCGCACGTGTAAGGCAGTGAAAAACCTATACGACCTATACAAGATTTCTGTAAGTCCTTTCTTTCACAGGCACTTACAGCATGATAGGTCGTCGGATAGGTCGTGATAGGTTGTATAGGTCGGGCCTCCGGAGCACCCCCCGTGGCCTGTGTGCCGGCCGCCGCTATGTTCAACTGGATGGGTGGGTTTGCCAGTCCCATGGATTCTAAACCTCGAAGCTATCCTGTCCCGAAGGCTCATCCCCCTGGCCCAAGACTTTGACGGGAGTGAGGAAATACTTGGCACGTGTCGCCGTGCCGGCGTGACGGATAAACCACTGCCCCACCGGCCGATCTACGTGCCGGCCAAGGAGTCTGCCGAAAGCTGCGCCGACGGCCTGGGGTGTTCGTCTGCTGAAGATGTCGTCGAACAACTCATGCGTCTGCGCCAGTTCGAGCAGCTCCTTGGGTGTTCTCTTCGTGAACCCAAATGCCTCCTCCCAGACTTCGACAAACGCGGTCATTTCCGTGCCCTTGGTGTCCGCCCGAGTTCGCCACTCGCCCTCGTTCGTCCGCCATGCCCGCAGCCCATTGACCCCAAGGATTCCGCCGACCGTCTCGGACCAGTTCTCGAAGCCGCCCAGACGGTTGGGGCACTTGGGCCGGCCGGCGGCCAGCCAGTTCTCCACCAGGCCCAGCAGGCACTCCAGGACGAAGCGTCGCTGCTGGCGGACGTAGGAGCGGATGTCCGGGTGCTGGAAGTCGGTGCGGGCCTCCGGGGTCGCCGAGGTCGGCTCAATCATGACCGGCACGATCCGTTTGGCGATCTCACCGGAGGCCTGGACGTTGTTGCCGGTGCCGACGATCGTCAGATTGTTCGGCAACGATACGTTGCGTGAGTAACCCAGCAGCCGCCCCAGGAAGCGCTGCGTCGTCAGCAGGCTCGCCAGGGCCGGTGAGTCGATGTACGACGGCAGGTTGTCGAGGTGCATGAGCGTCTCACCCTGGATCAGCATGGCCAGGATGCGTTTCTCACGCTCCTCCTCGCGGTCGGTAATCTGCATCGAGGGTGTATCGCGGCCGGTGATAACCCCGCCAAAGACCTCGTTGACCAGCTTGCTCTTTCCCGTCCCCTCCAGGGGGGCATTGAGCAGGTGCATCGGCCGGTTACCCTCGATCGCCGGCGCCACGATCGGCGTCAGGAGCAGGCCGAAGAAGTTCTGCCGGTCCGCCTTGCTCTTGAAGGGGAAGTCTATAACCAGGTCGTGAAGGACGTTGTGGATGACCTCGCAGTCGGTTTCAGGACTGATATGGCGTAATTCGGCCGGCTCATCGTAGTACAGACCATCGTGCCAGCCAGGCTGGACTCGGATGAAGCCCGGGCCATACACCGGATACGAGACCATCAGAGACAACTCCCTGACGCCGGCGGCGCCAATGGCGTGGGCAATGACCAGGCCGGCGGCGTCTTTGCCGCAGGCCTGATAGAGCAGGACCTGCTCCTGTGTCTTGCGGTGCGTGACCCATTTACCCAGCTTCACGTGGCTGTCGGCCAGGATTCGCATCCGGTCGGCCGATAGCTCCACCCACTTGCGCTTGCCCGCCGGCCCGATGATCTCACCGGGTATGAAGTCGCGGCGATAGATCGCATCGGCCGGTAGCCTCTCCAGTACTGATACCGCAAAGTCCGCCGTCGATTGCTCGATGTGGTGGTCCTGATCGTCCTTGTGCGGTCCGGGCAGCAGCACGTACTCGGCCGGGTCGAAGCCCGGATCGACCTGGCGGGCCGGCCGGCCGTGGACCTCGACGCTCCGCGGTTGTGCGATGCCGCTATCGAGGCCCGAGCGGATCGTCGCCTCGATCTCGTGGGGCTGTAATCCGATAGACCCGGCGGCACTGCGCAGGGCCGCCTCGACCTCGGTACGGTCGAGGTATCCGCCGCCGATCAGTTGACCCATACTGAATGCCGCCCGATTGAGCGTCTGGTTCCGCGTGCCATCGGTCGCCTGGCAGAGGTTGTGCAGTTCCAGTTGCAGGGCCCGCTGGGCGTAGCGGAGCGTCTTGGCGTCCGGGCGGTCTTTGGGCCCGTCTTCAGTGGGCGACGGTCCGCGGTGCGGCTGGGGGGTCGTCTTGAGCGCCGCCGGTCGCACCGGGGCCGCCTTGGCCTGCCGCGGTGGCTCGTCGGAACACAGCAGCTCGACAATGTGTGCCGGCAGTTCCGCGATCTCGACATTCCACGGCTCGTAGCCCTCGACCCAGGCGTAGACTGCGCCTGTGTCGGGGTGGACCGAGCCTGGGAACACCACCTGGCCTCCATCGGCCTTGACGTCGATATGGGGGCCCAGCTTCTTCGACGAGTTGCGAAGGGGTCTGTCTGAGCGGTAGTACAGGTGGAACGCCTGTGGCCGGCCCGTTGCCGCCGCCGCGGTGCCCGGCAGACCCAGCGGCTCAATGTCGCCGCCGGGGTCCACGTCGATCACGACGATCCCGCTTACCGTTCCGGTCCGCAGGCCCACGTTGCCTTCGGCGGCCCAGCCAAGCGCCTCATCGAGGGTCTCCCGCGGAGCGGACTGCCAGCGTTTGCGGATCGGCCGCTTGCCATCGAGCGGCGTAAACGACCAGCCCTGCGAGTAGCCGTAGCGGATGTTCGCCGCCAGCGGGCTATCCGACTTCGACGCCACAGGCGGCGAGCCGCTGTCGCACGTCGTCAACGGACCTTGCGAGGATGTAGATGCCATGGAACCTCTCGTCGCGAAATTCATATCTGTACGCTCGGGTACCTTGGGTTGCTTTGAGGGGTGGCCTTCTATGGCTACCTACTGAGGGATTACCGGAAATCTCCGAGAGTGGTCCGGCTCCTTTTCAATCAGCCCTCCGGCAGGTAGTCGTCCAGGCCCGCATCCTCGAAGGCGGCGCGGATTTCGGCCTTGATCTGTCGTAGCCGATGGATCGGTATACCAAGGTCGCGAGAGGCCTCCCGGATACCGCTTTTCGCAGGTCACGGCCAGACCTCCGTGCCTCGCACGAAAGGCCCCCGCGAAACAGGTCCGGCTGGGGTGGTCTCACAGGGGCGGGTAGTCGTATCCGAATCTGCCGGACCCGCCGCTGGCAAATGGCGAAATCTCGCTGAGGGATGAAAATCACGCTACGCGCGCAGGAGTGGCGCGTCATAAGTCGTTTTTGCGTATGGGCTTAGAGATCGTGTGCCAGCAAGAAGAACTTCGCCGGCTCAGAGATTATCCAGCGAGTTTTTCGCTGGCCATGGGGGGCGTCGCTGTCCGCAGGGGATCAAGCTCACTTGGCTTTGCCGTTGCCAATGGGCACGAACGGATCGTCCTCAACTACCGTAAACGCCGCCCGCCAACCTTTGATGCCCTTGTCGTAAGGGAGTGGGTCGTCTTCGATGCCGAAAAACTGACGGAGTTTCTTGGCCAAGCTGTTGCGCTGGTGCTGTCTTTCTCTCCCGGCGCTCCGGTTACCCCAAGTGAAGACGCCGTATCCGCGTAAGAACTCAATCAGCAAGTCCCATTGCTTCGTCGGCTTCTTGCTGCGGCTGTTGTCCATGCCCATATCTGAGT
>DDXG01000003.1 GCA_002347125.1 Phycisphaerales bacterium UBA2266 | reverse complement strand
TGCCCCGAGTGGAACTGAAGACTCAGAGCTGTAAACGCAAGACCGGAACTCAAGACCCCAAGCCCCGCTGACCGCCGGATGCGCAGGTTTCGGGTCTTGAGGTTTGGTTTTACGTTTTGCACTTTACGTTTTCCGCTCCAACGCACCGCCGCGGACATTTCTGGTTTTTTTGCGTTTTCGCGGGATTTTTCTGGACATTTGGCTGCCGGGCGCTGTAGTATTTGACCATGGAAAGGACCAGGAAGAAGTCTGCCGCTTCTTGAGGAGTCTGACATGGCGTCGCGGAGCAGGTATCAAAGGGGGTGGGCGGTTGCGGCCGTCCTGGTGGCAGTACTATGTTCGCAGGCCCCCGGCGGGGTCATCACGGTCAATGCCGACGGCACGGGCGACTACCCAACCATCCAGGCCGCCATCGACGCGGCCGTGCACGGCGACGAGGTCATTCTCCTGCCCGGAACCTACACCGGCGACGGCAACCGCGACATTGACTACCTCGGCAAGGCCATCACCGTCCGCGGCATTGAACCCAACGACCCAAACGTCGTCGCCGCCACCGTCGTGAACTGCCGCGGCACCGAGACCGCGGGGCATCGCGGGTTCTTCTTTGGACGAGGGGAAGGCAGAGGCTCGGTTCTGCGGGGCTTGACGATCACGGGCGGCTACCTCGCCGGTATGGGAGGGGCGATTTACTGTGTCGGAACCGAGCCACGGATCGAGCACTGTATCGTGACGGGCAATCGGACCGTCGGATCGACCGGCGCCATATCCGTCAGCGGAGGTTCGCCGCTTATTCTCGGCTGCACCGTTACGGACAACACGGCCCCGGGTATTCTGGTCGCATCCGGCGGGGCCACCATCAGTCATTGCACGGTCTCCTGGAATGAAGGGGGCGGAGATGGAGGGGGAATCCGGGCGTATGGAGAGCGGGCGACGGTGATCGAGAATTGTGTGATCAGCCACAATCGCGCCACGAACGGTGGGGGCGTATGCGGGTCGTCTCTGCGCATCAGCAACAGCGGCATCTACCACAACGCATGCGTGGGTGCCGCCGGAGGCATCTATATCAAAGGGCAGCTCGGCGAGAACGTGATTGCGAATTGCACCATTGTGGACAACGCGGGCAGCGCCATCGTCGTCCTCGACGATACTGCCATCCTGACCAATTCCATTGTCTGGCGCCGTTCGAGCGCACCGCAGAGACTGATTACGGCCTGGCATATCGACAGTTCGTCGCCGGCGATTGACATATCCTATTGCGATATTGCGGGAGGACAGGGCAACACGGCCTGGATGTGGGGACCGGGCAATATCACGTCGGATCCATGCTTTGCTGACTGGGGACACTGGGAGGACCCGCTGGGCACACCGGCGGATCCAACCGACGATGTCTGGATCGAAGAGGATTACCATCTCAAATCGCAGGCGGGCCGCTGGGATCCGGTGGCGGGGGCGTGGGTAAATGACACAACCACGAGTTTCTGTATCGATGCGGGCGATCCCAACAGCGACGCCTCAGCGGAGCCTTCGCCCAGCGGCAGCCGCATCAATATGGGGATGTACGGCGGGACCGCCGAGGCGAGCAAGTCATTCTACGGCCCTCAGCGGGTTGGGGTTTCGCCACAACAACTGGCATTCTTCGGTGAGGTCTCGGGGGCCAACCCGGCGGCTCAGACGCTTTCCATCGTGAATGTGGGCGAGGGGACGCTCGATTGGGAGATCGTGCACGACTGCAACTGGCTGACCGTCGATCCCAACGCGGGGCACGTCATCGACGGCGTCAATGATGTCCGTATCGCCGTGGACATCGACGGGGTGCGCGGGGGCGCGCATGAGTGCGTGCTGCTGATCATCGACCCCTGGGCGGCCAACAGCCCGCAGAATGTGCTTGTCTGCCTGACACTGGAAGGGCCCGTGATTGAGGCGTCCACGCGCACGGTGCGCTTCACCAATGACTACGGTGGACCGAACCCCTTCGATCAGTTCCTCAGTCTGCGCAACAGCGGCATAGGGACCCTCCACTGGGAGATCGAGGCCGACTGCGATTGGCTCAGCATCTACCCCAAGACCGGCACTTCCACCGGCGAGAGCGACGAGGTGCGGCTTAGTGTCGATACGGCGGGGCTGCACTGGGGGCTGCACTCGTGTACATTGCAGATTGTCGACGACCTGACCATAAACAGCCCGCTGACGATTGAGGTTCAGTTGGAGGTGCTTGGGCCGATACTGCGGCTGTCGACGCATCAGATGACATTTAACGGAGCGGTCGGCCAGGCGTCGCCCGACCCGAAGTCTCTCGTGATCACCAACGGCGGTCCGGGGCCGTTGGATTGGCGAATCGACGAGGACTGTGGCTGGCTGAGCGTAATTCCTTCGACGGGTTCTCTGGGCAGGGAGCAGTCCGAAGCCGTGATTCTGGCCGTCGACTCTTCCGGCCTGGGCAACGGCGTGCACAGGTGCAACGCAGTCGTATCGGGCGTGATGGCCGAGGACAGCCCGCAGACCGTACAGGTGGAACTGGTGCTGGGCAGGCCGTCCATACAACTTTCGACAAACCACCTGACATTCATGGTCCAACCCGGCGCCGGGCGTCCGAGCGATCAGGCTCTGGTCATTCGCAACGCGGGCGTGGGAATGCTCCAATGGGAGGTCAGACAGGACTGTGACTGGGTGGTCGTTGATCCTCTGCATGGGACCTCCACCGGTGAAGGGGATGCCGTGATGGTCGGCGTGGACCCATCAGGCCTGGCGCAGGGCCGCCACATATGCACGTTGGAGGTCGTGGACCCTTGCGCATCGAACAATCCCCAGCAGGTGGTCGTGGAGCTGATCTACGGGCCCGTTGTGAGAGTTTTGCCGCAGACACTGCAGTTCATCGTCGAGCCGGGCGCGGGAAATCCTGCCCCGCAGACGATAAGGATTGAGAACGCGGGAACCGGCGTGCTTCATTGGACGGTATCCGCGGAGTCCGCATGGGTCGCGGCGGAGCCGTCGGCGGGAACGATAGCCACGGATTATGCCGAGGTGGCGGTGCACATAGATGCAGGCGGGCTGACCAAAGGGCAGCATCTGTGCCGCTTGACCGTCTCTGATCCGTGCGGCATAAGCAGTCCGCAGATCGTGAATGTGCATCTCAATATCTACTGTATGGACCCCGCCAGTCCGTACTACAACACATGGGTGAAGGTCGGTGCGCCGGAGTGCTGGTGCTATCCGTGGCAATGTCATGGGGATGTGGATGGGCGGGTGGAGGGCAGCGACAAGACAGGGTACTATCGGGTGCATTTCAACGATCTCAATACGCTGCTGGCCGCCTGGAACAAGAAGGAGCCGACGCTGGGTCCGGGCCTGGCGGGGTGCAGTTTCCAGGGTACGCCCTGCATCTGCGCGGACTTCGATCGAGGTCTGGAGGGCAGCATGAAGAGCGGCACTTTTCGGGTGCGATTCAACGACCTGAACATCCTCCTGGGCTATTGGAACGTCAAAGAGCCGCCGCACGGGCCGGGAATACCGGGCAACTGCGGTGGGACGCTCATACCCTAGAATCCAGCCCGTGTGCAGCGTCAGAGGGTCGGTTCTCGGGGGCGAAAGCGGGATGTCGGCGGGGGGTGGGCAACAGGGGGGTTGACCGGGGCCAATCCATAAGGTAGACTACCCTTTTGGGTCGGCGGTGCTGATAACGGTGGCGGCATCCGCAATGGGGTCC
>DDXG01000299.1 GCA_002347125.1 Phycisphaerales bacterium UBA2266 | reverse complement strand
GGCGTGTTCGGCGTCGATGAAGGCGGCCACACCGCCGGCTTTCTGGGCGTTGGCGATGACGTGCAACGCCAGGGTCGTCTTGCCGGAGGATTCCGGGCCGAACAGCTCCGTGACCCGGCCCCGCGGGATGCCGGCTCCGCCGAGCGCGATATCCAGCGACAGAGCGCCCGTGGAAATGCCCTCCACTTTGGCGTAGTTCTGTTCGTCCATCTGCATGATCGCGCCCTGGCCGTACTGCTTCTCGATCTGGGCGATCACCCGCTGGAGGGCGCCTTCTCTTCCGCCGGTGCCGGCGGCTTCCGTTGTCTTTTTGACTGCCTTTTTTGCCATGTTTGTGTCCCTTCTCTGTAGTGGTTCCGCACGGGTGAACGGCGCTATCTCAACGCGCACGTGTCGAGTGCCGTGTAAAGCGGTCCTTTGGGCGTCAGTTGGCTATGATAAACCGTCAGCGTATCGACGCCGACGGTTCCGATGAATTGGTTCTCGTATTCCCTGACCGCGTCGGCAAGCTTCTGGCCCGCTCGCGGGGCGCGGATCCGGCAGAGCGTCAGATGGCCGGTGAAGGGCCGATTCTCGGGGGGCCAGCCGGCCTCGGCCAGCCGCCGCTCCAAGTCGATCTGCACGCGGGCCAGGCGATCGGCGCCACGGCCGACGCCCACCCACAACACCCGCGTCCCGAAAGTCCCGACGGTCTCGATATCCAGATCGAACCGGTTGTGCCCGGCCGCGGCCTCTTCGGCGATCCGGCAGACCTCGACCGATTCGTTGTCTCGGATTTCGCCCAGGAACTTCAACGTCAGGTGCATGTCGTGCGGGTCAACCCATTTGGCGTCGGACGTGTGGACGTCGGCGGCGCGGCGGATGTCGGCCTGGAGGTCCGCCAGGCCCTGCCGGACGCTTTCGTCAATGTCGATGGCGATGAAGACCCGCATTTGTTACCCGTCCACAACAGTCCTTCCGAACCTCGTGAGCTTGCATGCCGTTCAGTTTAGCGTTACCATCATGCCTTCGTTGCGTGCAACGTCGATGATGGGGCTGTAGTCGTCCTGTTCCCATCGCTCAAGGCCGCAGGGAATCGGCTCGATTCTATAATCGGTGCGGCCCGCATACTGCCAGAGCCTGTCCAGCGTTCCGCACTCGATCTTCTTGTCAAAATCGGGCGAAACCACGATCAGATCGATGTCACTCCATTCAGTCGCCGTTCCGGTAACGTGTGAACCGAACAGTATTCCGAAACTTATGTTAAAGCCGTTGTCTTTAAGGTAATTGAGATACTCTCGAACCGATTCTATAACTGTTTCTTGAGCCATTGGGTCAACTCCTCCGCCATTCCAAGGTAATGCTGTGCTTCTTCTCTCTCGGGAATGGCCGGCCATTGGTCAGGGTACCTGCCTTCGAGGCAGAACCTGCTTAGCGTCTCGATAGCATCTTGTCTTTGAATGTCCACGTCAAGGCCAGCCAACCGACAGAGATGCATCAGATTGTGGGTCTTGGGCGGCGTCGCCTTCTGATTCTTGCAGACACAGGCTTTGAGCGTCTTTTCAACCGCAAGATGGACGAAGAAAAGGCCGTGGCGGGTCTTGCCCGCGTGGATCAGACCGCTGCCGACCTCGAAGTCCTCTTCGGCGGTTCTTACCCAGTACTCGATTTGTTTTGGAATATTCAGCACGTCAAGATTACCATAACACAAACAACTTCAACGGTCCCGCCTTGGGGCCATCAAAATTTCACCACTTTGTGAAGTTCCGCAAGACGGTCATCGATATCGCGTCGGGTTATTCCTGTCAGGCCTTTGAGGGAGAAATCACTGATGGTATAGGAGGCGACGACGGTTCCGTATGCCACCGCGCGGGTCAGGGTCTGGAAGTCGCTGCGCCCGCTCTCGGCCAGGCAGCCCATGAGCCCCCCGGCGAAACTGTCGCCGGCGCCCGTGGGGTCCACGACCTTCTCGGCCGGATAGGCGGGCAGGACGAAGATATTGCCGTCCACGTCGCACACCAGCGAGCCGGACGCCCCCTTCTTGATGACCACGACCCACAGCCCCATGCCCAGTATCGTCCGGGCGGCCGCGATGAGGTTCTGATCCCCAGCGAGCATCCGGGCCTCATCCTCGTTGATGATCAGACAGTCGATGCGCTTGAGCAGGGCCTTGAGTTCGTCGAGGTGCCCCTGAATCCACAGGTTCATCGTGTCGGCGGCGACGAACTCCGGCTCGGCGACCTGGTCGAGCAACTCATGCTGGAGCTTGGGGGCCGTGTTGGCCAGGAAGACGAACCGGCTGTCCTTGAAGGCCGTCGGGACCTTCGGCGGCGCCTCGCCCAGGACGTTCAATTCCACGTAGTCGGTGGTGCGGCTGTCCATATCCTCGTGGTACGTGCCCATCCACCGGAAGGTCTTGCTGCCGGGGCGGATCTCCAGGCCCGCCAGGTCGACGTTGCGGCCGGAAAAGAGCTTCGCCAGGTCGAACGGACAATCGTCCCCGACGACCCCCACGAACCGCACCGGACAGAAGAAACTGGCCGCCATGCTGAAATAGACCACCGCCCCGCCGATGCACTCCTCGCTGACCCCATGCGGCGTCTTGACCGTGTCAATCCCAATCGAACCTGTAACCAGCAATGACACTCTGTTCTCCTGTATCACGATGCGTGTTCGCCAAATCGCTCCACTGTCGCGTCGATTCGGGTCAAGGTCTTCTCTTTGCCGAGCATCTGGACGGAGTCGAAGATCGGCAGGCTGACGGTGGTGCCGCACAGGGCCACGCGGAGGGGTTGGGCGACCTTGCCCAGGCCGACTTGCTTGTCCTCGGCCAGGCCGCGGAGCATCCCTTCGAGATTCTGCTCGGTGAACTCATCCATCGCCGCCAGACGGTCCCGCACCAGGGCCAGCATCTCCATGGCGCCAGACTTTTGCAGGACCTTCTTGACGGCCGCGGGGTCGAACTCGATGGCGCCGGCGTCGATAAAGAGGAAGCGGCTCTTGCGGTCGAGGTGTTCGAGGCTCTGGGCCCCCTCGGCGATTCGGATAATACGGGCCAGCGTCGCATCGCCGGCCGCGGCCAGCGGCGATGCGACCTGCCGCAGATAGGCCTTGAAATGCCCCAGGAGACGGTCCTTGTCCACCCGCCGCATGTGCTCAGTGTTGAAGGCCGCCAGCTTGTTACGGTCGAAAAGGCTGTTGGATTTGCTGACGCGGGCGATATCGAACGCGGCGGTCAGTTCCTCGAGTTGCATGATCTCCCGCCCGTCGCCGGGGTTCCAGCCCAGCAGCGCCAGGAAATTAGCCATCGTCTCCGGAAGGTAGCCGCTCTTGAAGAAATCGACGATGTTGATCTCGGGCAGGTGCACACCGAGATGGGCCGCCATTGCGCCAATCGCGGGCATATCCGGCGTGCTCTCACCGGCCAGAAAACTCTCCAGTTGCTCGACCGTGATACCGCCCACCTTCGCCAGGGCCTCGCGGTCCAGATCGGCCATCGTCTCAAGGGCCGCTCGCAGGGTCTTGGGCCGCTCGCGTTTGGACAGCTTGCCGCCGGAATCGCTGACCGTTACGGACATGTGGGCGTACTGGGGCGGCGGCCCGAAGCCCAGGGCCGTCCACAGGGCCTGCTGGCCGGGCGTATTCATCAGGTGCTCCTGCCCCCGTATGACGTGGGTTACGCGCATCAGGTAGTCGTCCACGACGCAGGCGAAGTTGTACGTGGGAAAGCCGTCGCTCTTTTGAATGATGAAATCGGTGATCTCACCCGGCTGAAAGCTGATGACCCCGCGGACGATGTCGCGAACGACCAGCGGCTGGTCCTGGGGAACGGCGAAACGCACTGTCACAGGCCGACCCTCGCGCCGGGCCTGCTCGGCCTGGGCCCGGGTCGGGAACTCGGCCGGTCGCTGATAGGCGAAGCCGCCGGAGTCCTGCCTGGCCTGTTGGCGAAGCTCATCCAGTTCCTCGGTCGTCTCGAAGCAGTAGTAGGCCTTGCCCTCGTCCAGCAGCCGCTCGATGTAACGGTCATAAATATCACGCCGCTGCGACTGCAAATAGGGGCCGTTCGGCCCGCCCACCTCCGGCCCCTCATCCCAGTCGATGCCCAGCCACCGCAGGTCGTTGATGACCTGTTGCATGGCCGTGGGGGTATTGCGCTTCTGGTCCGTATCCTCGATGCGCAGGATGAACGTGCCGCCGTTGTGGCGGGCCCAAAGCCAGTTAAAAAGTGCGGTTCGAGCCCCCCCTACGTGCAGATACCCCGTGGGAGAGGGCGCAAAACGTGTTACGACTTTCTCGGCCATAGATTGCGAATCCCTGTAGAGGTCCGGATACCGAAGCCGCCACGATACGGCACGCCCCGGCCCCTGTCAAGGTTCACACGGTCCACGCAACGCGGATTTCGGCATGATTGGCAGGCCCAAAGCCCCTGTGCTGCAAAGGGGCAACATCCTGCATCCCTCGTCCATCGTCCCTCGGTGAGTTACGGCGGGCACTGGGCGCAGGCCGAACGGAAGAGCATGGTGCTCAGGTAGCGTCAGATGGACCTTGTAGCCCTTGGCGGCGCCGATCATCGCCAGGGCGATGCCCGTGTTGCCGCTGGTCGGCTCCAGGATGGTCTTGCCGGGCGTCAATTCGCCGGATTCCTCGGCCTTCTGGATCATGTAGAAGGCCGGACGGTCCTTGATCGACCCGGCCGGGTTGTCGCCTTCAAGTTTGGCCATAATCCGCACGGCGGGATTCGGGTTGATCCGCCTCAACTCCACCAGCGGCGTATGGCCGATTGCATCAAGTATACTCATGCCACGTTCCTACCCAAAATCACGATTCACCAGCCCGGCACAATACCCCCAACGCCCCTGATTGTCCAGTCCCCGGGCTGGAAAGTGGAGGTCGGAGAGAACCTTGGCGATCCTGAGAGAGCGAAGCACTGCAATCGCTGGGGAGGTCGCCGAAGTCCTTGGCCTGGCCCCACGGGGTGTCGAGAGGCAGATCGCCGCAGTGAAGGCTGCCGGCCGCTTGAGGCGCATCTGACCGACGCGTGGCGGGCATTGGGAGGTATTGCGATAGCACTTGCCACATTCAGCAGTTGTGGTAGAATCTGTGCCCCTGAATGTGATACCCCAATGCTGAGATGGACCCGGTTTATTCCGACCAGGTGCAAAGATTATGGCACAAGACAATAGCAACGGCCAGGAGCAGCGGCTGGATTTCGTCCGGCAGATCGTCGCCGATGACAACAAGACGGGCAAATGGGGCGGGCGCGTCGTGACGCGGTTTCCGCCGGAGCCCAACGGCTACCTCCACATCGGGCACGCCAAGAGCATCTGCCTGAACTTTGGCATCGCGTCCGAGAACCCCGGCGGCCGATGCCACCTGCGTTTCGACGACACCAACCCGGAAAAGGAGGAGCAGGAATACGTCGATTCCATTCTACAGGACGTTCGCTGGCTCGGCTGGGACTGGGGCGAGCACCTGTACTACGCCTCGGACTACTTCGACCAGATGTACGAATACGCCGTCCAACTCGTCAGGGCGGGTAAGGCCTACGTCTGCGACCTGACCGCCGAGCAGACCCGCGAATTTCGCGGCACCCTCACCGAGCCAGGCAGGCACAGCCCCTACCGCAATCGGACCATCGAGGAGAACCTCGACCTCTTCGAGCGGATGCGGGCCGGTGAATTCCCCGACGGCTCGCGGACCCTGCGGGCCAGGATCGACATGGCCCACCCGAACGTCAACATGCGCGACCCGGTCATGTACCGCATTCTCCATGCCTCCCACCACCGCTCCGGCGACAAGTGGTGCATCTATCCCATGTACGACTGGGCCCACGGTCTGGAGGACTCCATCGAGCGGATCACCCATTCGATCTGCACGCTGGAGTTCGAGAACCACCGCCCGCTGTACGACTGGTTCCTCGACGCCCTGGGCGTTTACCATCCGCAGCAGATCGAATTCGCCCGGCTGAACCTGACTTACACCGTAATGAGCAAGCGCAAGCTGCTCCAGCTGGTGCGGGAGGGCTTTGTGAGCGGCTGGGATGACCCGCGCATGCCGACCCTTTCGGGGATGCGCCGGCGGGGCTATACCCCCGAGGCNNCACCGTAATGAGCAAGCGCAAGCTCCTGCGGCTGGTGAAAGACGGCCTGGTGGCCGGCTGGGACGACCCTCGGATGCCGACCATCAGCGGCATGAGGCGTCGTGGCTACTCGCCGGCGGCCATCCGCGAGTTCTGCAGAGTCATCGGCGTCAACAAGTTCAACAGCACCGTCGATTTCGCCTTGTTAGAGCATTGCCTTCGCCAGGACCTCAACCGCACCAGCCCCCGCGTCATGGCGGTGCTGCGGCCGCTGAAGGTGGTCATCAC
>DDXG01000119.1 GCA_002347125.1 Phycisphaerales bacterium UBA2266 | reverse complement strand
GTCCACGTCGACGTCCGCCTCGACCACGTTGTCCTGCGAACCCTCGAAAAAGAGCCGGAACTGCGATACCAGCACGTCAGCGAAGTCAAAACCGAAGTCGAAACCATCTCTTCATCCCCCGCCCCCGAACGACCCGTTCGAGCCCCCGCTCCCGCTGCGGCCCTTGCTCTTGCCCCTGCTGCCCCGGCCTGCGATGATGCAACCGAAGCCCCGCGGCAATTGCGCGTCCCCGCCATCGGCCTGATCGTCACCGGTACTCTCGCCCTCATCGCAACAGCACTCGTGGCCGCGTTCATCGGACTTCGCCTCGTCGCCATCGCCCACGGCATATCCCTGATCTTTCTTGTCACCGTCGCCGGCGCCCTGGTCGCACTGGTCCCACCCATCCTCGTCATCCTGGCCGGCAGGAGTATGCTCCGGCTTTCCTCCTATGGCCTGGCCCTCGCCGGCAGCCTCATCGCACTGTTGCCCTGCACGGCTCTGTGGCCGTTCAGCTTCATCTTCGCCATCTGGTCACTCGTCATTCTGAACCGAAGCAACGTCCGCGCGGCCTTCAGCTCCGTCAGAAGCGGCGGCGGCTCTTCGGTCGGCAAGGTTATCCTGATTATCCTGCTGGTCATGTTCCTGCTCGGGGGCTTGCTGCTGGCGGTCCTTGCCTTCTTCATTCCCGTCATGGCGGCTTCGCACAGGGTCCAAGTGAATGCGCCCGAGAGCATCGTCGCGGTCGGGCATGAGCCCGGTTTTCTGCCGCCGGTTGCGCAGGAGATCGCGGGCCTGGACTTCCCGCAGGGACGGCCGGGTTTCGTCGATTACACGCCCGCCGGTCCGGTTCTCAGCGATACATGCGTCGAGACGCTCGGTCTCCAGCCGGTCCGGCCGCAACTGGACGCCGTTCTCGCTAAGGCATGGACCGACTACACGGCCATCGAGAGCCAACATTCGCAGATCGCCCGCTCGGGCGACGTTCTTCGCGCCACCATTGAGCCGTTCCGCCCGCAATCCGAGCAATTCCTCAGGCAGCTATGGAAGGACCTCGATGGTGTGCTCTCCGAGCCCCAGCGGATCATCGCCCGAGGCGAGTTGCCCCTGAACGCCATGTTCGGCCGGCTCGGATTCGGTGAACACGCCCTCACACTCAACATCATCAAGAGGGGCGATATATTTGAGTACCAGATAGAATACGGCCCCAGTCTGCGTGGGGGCGGGAATTTGGCATCCGGTTCCAGACGCGACATGAAATACGGCGCCGGTATGCGTGGGCCCTGGAATTCGGCATCCGGCTCCAGGCCCGACCTGCCCCCTGAGTTCCAGTATCTATGGAATCGCGCCGCGGCCGGCGCCGCCGAGGCGCCCGGCGGAAGTGATGCAACGCCCTGACCTGGAACCCCACGGCTCCATACGGAGATCTTGACATGAGCGACCCAACGAAACCCTGTTCCCAATGCGGCGACCCGCTGCCGCCCGACGCCCTCCAGGGTCTGTGCCCCAAGTGCCTGATGAAGATGGGCCTGCCCAGCGACGTTGGCGGCGAGACGGCGCCCGGTTCGCGGGGTGCGCCTGCCGGGGCCGCCACGCCGGCGTTCGTTCCGCCGACGCCGCCGCAGCTCGGTGAACAGTTCCCCAATCTCGAAATCCTCGAGCTGCTTGGCGCCGGCGGCATGGGCGCCGTCTACAAGGCCCGGCAGAAGCACCTCGACCGCCTCGTCGCCCTCAAGATCCTGCCGCCTGGGACCGGCGAGGACCCGGCCTTCGCCGAGCGTTTCACCCGCGAGGCCCGCTCATTGGCCCGCCTCAACCACCCGCGGATCGTCGGTGTCTATGACTTCGGCCGCACCGCCTCCGGCCTGTGCTACTTTCTCATGGAATATGTCGACGGCACGGACCTGCGGCACGTGATGCACACCGAAAGGCTCACGCCCAACGAGGCCCTCACCATTGTCCCGCAGATTTGCGAGGCGCTGCAATACGCCCACGACCAGGGCATCGTCCACCGCGACATCAAGCCGGAGAATATCCTGCTCGACAAGGCCGGCAACGTCAAGATCGCCGACTTCGGCCTGGCCAAGCTTCTGCAGAGCCCCGGCGACATCTACACGCTCACCCAGACCCGCCAGCGGATGGGTACGCCGCACTACATGGCGCCCGAACAGATCGAACACCCCCAGACCGTCGATCACCGCGCCGACATCTACTCCCTCGGCGTCGTCTTCTACGAGATGCTCACCGGTGAACTGCCCCTGGGCCGCTTCGCCCCGCCTTCCCACAAGATCCACGTCGATGTCCGGCTCGACGATGTCGTTCTTCGCTCCCTGGAGAAGGAGCCCCAGCGCCGCTACCAGCATGTCAGCGAGGTCAAGACGGAAGTCGACTCCATCCGTACCGAAGCGGCCGCTCCCAGACCTGCCGCCAGGGCCGCCGTCTCCATCGCCATCCCCGAGAAGCTGGCCACCGCCTTCACACCGACGCCGCTGAACCGCCCCCTGACCGTCGAGGAGCAGCGCATCGACGGCCACATCCGCATCCTTGCGATCATCCGAATCGTCTTCGGCATCATCGGCATCGTGTTCGGCATGTTGTTCATGCTGTTTGCGATGACCGGCGGGGCCCTGTCGCGCCAGTTCGGTCTGTTTGTCGCATTGACGGTAGGGGGGTTCCTTTTAGCAGCGCTCGTCTCGGGCTTTGCGGTTCTGGATGTGGTCCTGGGCGCGGGTCTCAACAAGCGCCGCCCGTGGGCCAGGACGTTGGGCCTGGTGGTGGGCGTACTGGACCTCGTCACGGCGCCCATGAGTAAGAACATCTTCATCCTCATCGACATCGCCCTGGGCATCTACACGCTCTGGGTGTTGACGCGCCCCGAGGCGGCCCGTCTTCTCAGTGTCGAGGCCCCCCCGTGCGGCGACCCATCACCGCAGCCACAACCGCACCCGCAACCCCAACAGGCGGCCCCGGCCGCGGTTGCGGCGCCGGTCGGTTCGGCGGCTGCGCCTGCCGTTCAACCGGCTTCCGCTGCCGCGCCTGTCGCGGCCGTCGCATGGCAAGCCCCCGCCCCGCAACCTGCGCCCGGTTTTCAGGTGTCCGCGACGGCCCCGGCGGGCGTCGACCGTGTCGCCCTGGCCCGCCTGAGCGTTCCCGGCGGGGGGCTGGTGGTTGCCGGCGTCCTCAACATCGCGGTGGTCCTGATTGCCCTGTTCACCGTGGCCATGGTGGCGACCTTCGTGCGTCCACATACGCAAAGCCGCTTTCCCGACCACGTAGATTTGCTTAGAGCCCAGCCCATCGTTGCGTTTGTCGGCGTCATTGTGACGGCCCTGAGCCTCTTTGGCATCTACGCCGGCCGCCAGATGGCCAAGGGCCGGTCCTATGGCGCATCCGTCGCCGGGAGCATCATCGCGTTGTTCACGCCCTTTGTCGGCTGGATCATCGCATTGCCGACGGGTATCTGGGCCCTGATCGTCCTGGCCCGCGCCGATACCCGCGCCGCTTTCGAACGCAACGATAGCGCCCCCGGTGCCCCCGTGGGCCGATGGCTCGACCACACCCGCGTGGGCGCGGCCCTGATGCTCCTGCCTCTGGCCGCCTTCATCCTGGTTCATCCGCTCTCGGTAAGCGCGGGCTTTGCCGGTGGGTCCATCAGGGTCCTCATGGTCCTGGTGCTCGCGGCCCTCGCGCTGGTCGGGACATGGTTCTTCACCGCCCGTGCGCCGCTGAAGACCCCGCGCCTGCGCAGCCTCGCGCGGCCGTTTGCGCGGCTGTTCGTCGTGATCGCCCTGTTGCATCTGACCGTTGTCAAGGTCTTCGAGACGGCCCTGATTCAAGATCCGCAGTGGGACTACAAGGTCGTCGCCGTCTCCTTCGCCGCCATCGGGTTTGTCGCCGCCTTCGCCGTCCTGCGCTACGGAAAGCGGCTCTGCAGGGCCCTGGAATATCCGTCTTTGGCCCGCCAGTTCGCCATCCTGTCCTGGCTGTTTCCGGTGCTGGTCCACTTCCTGGTGATCTTCGTTGTCCTGGGTCCCGACGAATTCGAAATGGCCCCGAGGGACCACGAGATAGCGGTGCAGGTCATGGCGGTTGCGGGCCAACTGCTCCGCGTCTGGTTCATCGTCGCCCTGCTGGGTTACTTCCTCAACAATAGGGTCCCCAGCGACCTCGCCGTCCCATCCGTAGCCTCCACCACCCGATAGCGCTTCCTGCCGGAGATTGGGCAGTCATCTCTTGCCGCGCCCATTCCCGACAAGTGCATATACGAGATACGACATACGATGCACGGGCGACGACTCAGTACTTCCCATATCGCTGTGCCAGTTCGACCATGCGAATCAGGCGCTGCGGCCGGACCCTCGGCGCCACACTGCACGCCGACGACAGGATGTACCGCCCGCCGGTCATGCCGATCTCCAGCCGCCGCCGAACTGCCGCCTCGAACGCCGCATCATCGGCCTGGAGCATCTCGTGCACCGCATCGAGATTGCCTTTGAAGAAGAACCGCTGCCCATAGTCCGCCTTCGCCCGCGCCAGGTCCACCGTCCCCAGTGGTGGCGGGTCCAGCGTGTCGATGCCATCGACGCACGTCTGCGCCATCAGGTCCAGCCGGTCGCCGATGGCCCCGCAGGTGTGCACATACGAGGGCGTCCCCAGCCGGTGAATCGCCGCGAACACGGCATCCTCGTAAGGCATCACGAATTCCCGGTACATCGCACGGCTGATGAACCCGGCCCCGGCGAACGCACTGCTGACCAGCACGGCGTCCGGGCGACATCGCCCGCAGACCTTCACCTGCGCCAGGACAATGCGCGTGAACTCCTCCAGCAGCGCGCGACAGGTCGCCGGCGCATCGACCAATGCCATCAGCGCCTGCTCATACCCGAACAGTTCCATCAGATGGGTAAACGGGGAGAACACCTCCGCATGCACTGACACCTCCGGCCCCAGCCTCTGCGCCGCCTCCAAAGCACTCGTAAACCACCGCGGATACGCCCCCACATCGCCGAGATACGCATCGTCGGGGATATCCCACAACCCCGGCGCATGCCACGTATTCCAGAGATACCCCGCCGTTCGATATGTCGCCGGATCCTTCACATCCACCGACGCATAGTTCACTCGCGGCAGGGGGGTTCTCCCCGGCCCATAGCCCTGTGCATTATCATCACCGGGCACAACCGTCACCGCGCCGCACACCCATTCGAGCACCTCGCGTCCGTCCTCAACGCGCTGCGACGCCAGATACTTCCGCCAATTCGCGGGCCTGCCCGGCAGGTTCACCAGCACCCCGTCGAAGCCGTACCGCTGCTGCAACTCGATCAGCGCCCGCGCAAACGTCTCGCTGTCAAACCATATCTCGCTGCCTGCCGCCCCGCAGTTCAAGAAGTAATGCCCCAGCGCAAGCTGACACATCACCGGCACGCGGTCCACCCGTCCGCCGCCCATCGCCGCCGCCATCCGTTGCTTTGAATTCATCCAGCCGACTCCAAACTGTACGCGTACGGTTCTAGGCAACTGTACCGTCAACGCGGTTCTTGCACAACATCTCGCCGAATTGCCTGGGAACAGGCAGGATAGTTCTGTACCATGTGTTTCAGGTCTCAGTGGAGGTTCTGACAAGATGCTTGATATGACACCCAGACTCGTGGGGTTCTTTCCAAAACGGAATGACTATGAGAATCCATTCGCCGATCAGGGCATCGTCGAGATATGCAGTGTGAGTCAGTGCATTCGGCGGGGACCGGAGGAATGGGTAGAGCTTTGGAAGCACAATGACGTGGGCTTCTACAATAGCGAGGAGATGGCTTTGTCCATAATTGCGGGCGAGGAGAACGACTATACTCTTTTCGCCTACAAGTTGTTTCTCTTCTGCTATGAAAACGGTGTACTCAAGACTGAAACCGCACGCCTCTCAGAGGCAAGAGCGTTGAATCTGAGTGCGGACCTGAGCGGCTACGTGTCTGTCGGTTTTGACGTTGCCAGCCACCTCCCCAGCGTCATTCACTTCGAATGTTCGGCGCTCTCCTGCAACTGCGGATTCAGGGAGTTTGACGTCAACGCGTACTGCCTGCTGCCCAACCTGGATTCCGCAATGGCGGCGCAGAAGAAGATCAGCGAACGCAACTACGAACCGGGCGAACAGTACCTCCTGCAAGTCTACAAACAACCCGATGTGGACGGGTCCCCCTGACGTTTGCTCAGTCGTCCTGGTCGCAGGCGGCCTTGCGTGTGATGCCCCGGCAACTGTCGCAGTCGCACATGCGCACCTGCAGCAGGTGCGAGTGGCCCGCCAGCCGCCGCGTTTCGATGAGCCTGGCGCCCTTGGCCTCGACCTTGCGAAACGCCATATCGGCGTCGGCCCGGTTCCAGACGCCCACGGCGTCGGTCACGATCGTCACGGGCTTGCCCCGCTGCAGCAGCCCCAGCGCCATGGCCAGCACGGCCCCCTCGGCCGTGGCCCCGATCAGGATAAACTCGCTGGCCCGCAACTCGCTGAGCAGCCGCTCGATCCGCGGCTCGGCGAAGGGGTCCTGGCAGCGTTTATGGAGGATTACCTGGTGGTAGACCCGCAGCATATCGCCGGGAAGGTCCATGCTGCCGTCGGCCGCGAAACTCACCCGATTGCCCACCAGCGTGTACCGCACCTTCCTCTGCCCCTCTGTCCCGTCGATACACGGGTGGCCGTTGCCATTGCCATTGGAAGGATAGACCTCGGCGGTCGAAATAACCGGGACGTGATTGACCCTCGCCCAAGCCATCACCCTACGGATATGAGCCAGAACCCGGCGATGATTGCGTATGCAAGCCTTGCCGCCAGCCAGAAGGAAATCTCTCTGGGTGTCAACATCCACCAGAATCTGCCGACGACGTATTCTCGGTAGTTGCACAATCATCTCAGATTCCCCATTTACTGGCCGCTGAGATTCTGTCCTATAAAGCTACGCCGCGGCCGCTGCATCGGTTCACAGCCGGCGTCTCCGTGTAACCGGGGCTGACCCGGGAAAAACCGGGACTCTAGCACTTATCGAACCACTCTTCGACCCACTTTAGGACCCGCCTGTCACTGGTTTTGCGGCGGCGGCCTTCACGAGAGGCGGGCGTATCGGTATAATGCCTATACCGGGCTTGCCCATCTTGTCCGGCTTACCACTATCCATCTACGGACTGCATCGATGGCAAAAGAACTCCGAGCCTATCCTAGCGTTTCGCTTGACGGCGAAAAGTTACCGGAAAAACTGGACTTCGCGGAGATTTTCGGACACCCCGCGCCCGTCCACGTCGAGATCGGCTGCGGCAAGGGGGCGTTTCTTCTCCACCAGGCCAGGATCGAGCCTGAGGTCAGCTTCCTCGGCATCGAGTGGGCCAACAAGTACTACCGCTGGGCCGTTGACCGTCTCGGCCGCTGGGACGTCGGCAACGTCCGCATAATCCGCACCGACGCCGCAGACCTCATCGCCCGCCGCATCCCCGACGAATCCGTGGATGCCTACCACATCTACTTCCCCGACCCGTGGCCCAAGAAACGACACCACAAGCGCCGCTTCTTATGCCAGGCCAACCTGGATCACCTCCATCGGACCCTCCGACCCGCCGGACGCATCTACATCGCCACCGACCACGCCGAGTACTTCCAGGCCATCACCGAACTGGCCCGCGCCAACGCCCACCGCTTCACCCCCATCGACTTTGAGCGTCCCGCCGCCGCCGAAACCGGAGAACTCACCGGCACCAACTTCGAGCGAAAATACCTGAAAGAAAACCGCCCCATCCACACCCTCGCCCTACAAAAGAAGTGACACGCCTGCCTACCCTGTCCCAACACACAACACCATCACCCGGCATCGCTTCACATCGGCCACATCGAACGCCCCAAATGAGGATGTCCCGGTCGTAGTTGG
>DDXG01000232.1 GCA_002347125.1 Phycisphaerales bacterium UBA2266 | reverse complement strand
GACCTCGAAGAGGAGCGCCGCCTGCTCTTTGTCGGCATCACCCGCGCCAAATCGCGGCTGCACATCAGCTACGCCCGCTACCGTACCATCCGCGGCCAGATGCTCCGCAGCGTCCCCTCGCAGTTCCTCTTCGAGCTGGGCATCCCCGAATCGGCCTTGCCCGAGTCCGAAGACGAAGACGATGACGACGATTTCGACATCGGCTCGTTCGANNTTCGACGCCTCCCGGGGCCGACGCACTGATTCGCGCGCCCGCCGCGACCCGGCCGCCGGCCCGTCTGACGGGTATTCCGCAGCCGCCGCCGGCGGCGATCGGCCGAGCGACGCGACCCCATTTGCCCCCGGGCGCAAGGTCCGCCATCCCCACTTCGGCTATGGGACCGTCAGGAAGTTCATCAACCTCGGCCCCGACAGCATCATCGAGGTCCGCTTCAACACTGGCCAGACCAAGACCCTCCTGCTCAAGTACGCCCACCTCGAACCCCTCTAGACGCGGAACAGACGCGGTGGCTTTGCGCTCTACGCTGGACGTTCCTGGGTATGATGGCGTCATGGCCCGCGGGCATGGTATACTATACCCTGTCGGTATGACGCCCCGGAGCCGGTACGCATGTGTGTGCCGTGGTTCGCGGGCAGCCGTCGCCCAACGCAATGCGCAGTACGATACACAAACAGGAGCACTCATGAACCGACGCGATTTTCTCAAGACCACGGGCCTGACGCTGACGAGCCTGGCCGCCGGCTGGGCCGCGGCCCAGGACACCTCCCCCGATGCCGTCCTTGGCGATGCCGACAGCCGCATCAACCGCCATCGCAAGGCCCGGGCCATCCTCAAGCTCACCAGCCCGGACGGCCGAGCCCTGCCGCCCGATACGCCCGTCCTCATCGAGCAGACGGGCCACAAGTTCCTCTTTGGCTGCAACATCTTCAAGCTCAACCGCTGCCGGACCGCCGCCGACAACGCCGCCTACGCCGAACGCTTCGCGGCGCTGCTGAATTTCGCCACGCTGCCGTTCTACTGGTGGAACTATGAACGCGAACGCGGCAAGCCCGACGACGCCCGCTCCGACGAGATTATCCAGTGGTGCAAGGCCCATGCCGTCACCACCAAGGGCCATCCGCTGGCCTGGAATTACGTCCAGCCCCCATGGCTCGGCGACGACACCACCGAGGCCATGACCCTCCAGATGGCCCGCATCGAACGCTGCACCCGGCGATTCGCCGGCGGCATCGACATCTGGGACGTGGTCAACGAGGCCGTCCACTATGACCGGCCGTTCTGCAAGGAGCAGGCCCCAACCCTCACCAAGGCCATCGCCGAAATCGGCATCGGCGCATACGTCCGCCGGGCCTTCGCCGCCGCCCGAACGGGCAACCCCGCCGCCACGCTGCTCATCAACGATTACCGCACGGACCCGGCCTACGCCGACACCGTCATCTCGGAACTGACGGCCGACGGCAAGCCCATGTACGATGTCATCGGCATCCAGTCCCACATGCACGGCGGTTGCTGGGGCCCCGAACAGACCTGGCGGGTCTGTGAGCAACACGCCCGCTTCGGCGTTCCGCTGCACTTCACCGAGACGACCGTGGTCTCCGGCGCGAAATCCGGCGACCGCTGGCCCAGTACGCCCGACGGCGAACAGGCCCAGGCCAAGGCCGTGGCGGAGTTCTACACGGTCCTGTTCTCTCACCCGGCCGTCCATGCTATCACATGGTGGGATTTCACCGACCAGGGCTCCTGGCAGGCCGCCCCGGCAGGCCTTGTCCGCGACGACATGACCCCCAAGCCCGCCTACGACCGGCTCATGGACCTTGTCAAGCGCAAGTGGTGGACCCGTCTCGATGCGGCCGTCGGACCACAAGGCCGGGCCGACCTGGATGGCTTCCTTGGGCAATACAAGGCCACGGCCAAGCTGCCCGGCCGGACCCTCACCGGTACGTTCACCCTGGATAAGAGCCTGGAGACCATCAACGTCTCGCTGGCCTGAGGCGGGACTGGCCGTAGCCGCGATGACTATGTGCTACAGTTCACGGGCAAGATGCCCGTGCCGCGGGTACTCCGGCGCAACGGTTCTGTCGGCCCATTGACGGTCCCGATTCGGCGTGATATGATTCGCCGCACCCTGCCGCAGGAGTACACACGCGACGCATATTCACATGAGGCGGAGGTCCGGACCTCCCAAATCACGAAAGGTTGGCCAAGTGTCCGATTCACAAGTCAGACTGTATTACGGCAACGTCCTTGAGACGAAGATCGGCCCCGAGCACGGGATCACAGACGCCCAGCTTGACGAAATGGAGCGCGAGACGGCGCCGCTGATCCAGTGGCTCAATGCCGAGCGCCAGGCCGGCAGGACCGCCTACCGCGACCTGCCTTACAGGCCCGAGATTGCCGAGAGCGTCCGCCGGGTGATAGATGGCATCGAGATCGAATGCGAGAACCTCGTCGTCCTGGGCATCGGCGGTTCGGCCCTGGGCAATATCGCCCTCCAGACGGCCCTGAACCCCTGCATGTACAACCTCGACCCCGCCCAGCGCACAGGCCAGGGGCCCTCGCGTGGCACGGGCATCCTGCCCGTGGACCGTAGCACGGGCA
>DDXG01000234.1 GCA_002347125.1 Phycisphaerales bacterium UBA2266 | reverse complement strand
CCATGCAGGTGAAACTCCTGCGGGTGCTTCAGGACAAGGAGGTTCGCATGGTCGGTGATTCGCGGGTGCGAAAGGTGGACGTGAGAATCATCGCCGCCACGAACAAGCACCTGGAGAGTCTGATTCAAAGCCGGGTATTCCGAGAGGAATTGTACTATCGAATCAACGTCATCAAGATCGAGGTCCCGCCTCTGCGGGCCAGAGACGGCGATATTCCGTTGTTGGTCCGGCACTTCGCCGAGAAGTTCGCCTCGGAATTNNGGCAAGGCAGTCCCCCGGTTTTCGGAAAAAGCCATGGAGGCGCTGCAGAGCTACGCCTGGCCGGGCAATGCACGGGAATTGGAGAACGCCATCCAGCGGATTGTGGTGATGAGTGAGGAGGAGATCATCGAGATTCCGGACTTGCCGTCCTTCGCGCGTTTCTCGGCGCTGCGCACAACAAGTATCCACAGGACGCTGGCGGAGATGGAGGCGGACCACATCCGCCATGTGCTGGCGAATACCGGCGGCAACAAGACCCGAGCGGCCGAGATACTCGGCATCGATCGAAAGACTCTCCGGCACAAGATCGCCCAGTACCATCTGGACTGAGCCGGTCCCCGTTGCTCCGACCAACCGGGGAGAATCTGCCCACTGGTCCATTTCTCCCCACTTGGGATCGTGCTCCGCACGCCATCTGGTGCTTGTGTTCCCACCGTGTTGCATGACCGGCACAGATTTTATAAGTATCTGTGTGAGAATAACTTAGAGTCGAAATGGGTCTCTCATTCGCCCGCGAGGATGTGCCGGTGGTATGCCTATTGCTCAATATGCAGGTGTCTCACGCGGTGGCAATCGCTGGCGGATTGGCGGCTGTCCGAAACCCTACGCCTGAACGGGGCTGTTTGGCGGAAGACCACGCCCCAGACAGGATTGACCTGACAAGTACAGATCACTGGAGGTACCGGCCATGACGACGGACGAACAGTCTCTGGGCCTGTGCTCGACATGCAACAGCAGGGCTATATGCACGCGACGAGGGAGCATCGTGTTTCCCGTCGTCTTCTGCGAAGAGTTCGATGACTCCGCACCCCGTGCGGCAAAGGGCCGAACGACGCCGACGAACGTCGAAGCCCCTATACCTCTCGATACGACGATGGGGCTGTGCTGCAACTGCGGTAATCGTAATTCATGCACGTTGCAGAGCCTGCCCGGCGGGGTGTGGCACTGCGAACAGTACTGCTGAACGAATACCGCCGTCATGCAAAGGGACATGAATCACGGACAAGGGTACTTGATGGACGATCACGTGGTTGAGGAAATTGTTACACGGCACAAGGGCTCGCTCGGAGGCATGTTGTCCATCCTCAGCGAGGTCCAGGACCGCTACGGGCACCTGTCACAGGATGCCCTGCGCCGGGTGGCCGCCGCTACCGGCGGTTCGCTGACCGATATCTACGGTGTGGCCACGTTCTACAAGGCATTCACTCTGAGACCCCGCGGCAAACACCTCGTCTCCGTATGTCTTGGCACTGCCTGCCACGTCCGGGGGGCGCCACGGATCGCCGACGAGCTGTGCCGACAACTCGGGATACAGCCGGGCGAGACCACGGCCGACAACGAGTTCACCCTGGAGACCGTGAACTGTCTGGGCGGCTGCGCCCTGGGGCCGATTGTCGTCGTTGACGGTCGGTACTACTCGAATGTCAGGAAAGACAAGGTCGCGGAGATTCTGCGGAGGGCCCGTGAGGGACTGGATGAGCCGCGGGAGAACCGTGGTTTCCCGCTTACGATCCTGTGCCCGCATTGCCGTCAGAGCCTTATGGACCCGACGCATCCCATCGACGGCATTGCCTCCGTCCGCCTGGCCATCGGTTCGAACGGGGGTGGCCATGCCCTTCACCTGTCCTGTCTCCACGGCAGTCCCGGATCGTCCTGTGATGAAGAAATCCCCGCAGGCGCCATTATGGAACTGGTCTGTCCGATCTGTGGACGCGGTCTGACCGGTGAATGGATGTGTCCGGACTGTGGAGAGGCGATGGCGATCATGAGGGTGCGAGAGGGCGCCACGCTTGGGGTGTGCACGCGTCTCGGGTGCCGCGGACGTCGTCTGGATTTGGATAGAACGGGGGTCGAAGCGGCGGACGGGCCGAGTCAGGAATAATCCATGAAACGACTGACCTGTATCGATGAATTCAGAGCCTTGCAGGACCATCTGCACAGGCAGCAAGACGGTCGCGCCATGACCCTCGTAATCCCGGCGGGCACCTGCGGGATTGCCAGCGGCGCCGGTGCGCTGATAGTCGAAGCGCAGCGTTCCATTCTGGCCAACCGGCTGACCGATAAGGTCCACCTGAGGATCACGGGGTGCCATGGGTTCTGTCAGATGGAGCCGTCGATCCTTGTAGAGCCGCAACGGACATTCTACCCCAAGGTCAATCCGGAGGATGTGGAAAAGATCGTACTGGCGGCCGCTCGAGGGAAGGTGGTTCGCGGCCTCTTGCCTGTCAACCCTCTGACCGGCCAAGCTGTCGAACGACAGGATGATATCGGCTTCTTCGCAAACCAGATCCGCGGGGTCCTGGGTCAGAACGAGCATGTGGATCCCACTCGCATCGAGGATTACATCGCCCACGGCGGCTATGATGCCGCGGTGCAGGTGATTTCCCGGTCCGACGCCGGCTGGGTCATCGAGCAGATCAAGGCCTCGCAGCTACGCGGTCGCGGCGGCGGCGGCTTCCCTACGGGCCGCAAGTGGGAGATCTTCGCCGGGCAGAGGGCTACCGACGACAAGTTTCTTGTGTGTAATGCCGACGAAGGCGACCCTGGCGCCTACATGGACCGCAGCGTCCTCGAAGG
>DDXG01000004.1 GCA_002347125.1 Phycisphaerales bacterium UBA2266 | reverse complement strand
CGCTGGGCCGGCAGGCCGCCGGCCTGTTCCGGCGCATTGAGTGGCTCAACCTCATCGGGCAGGTCACGCCAATGCTCGGTCTGCTTGGAACGGTGCTGGGCATCATCAAAGTCTTCAACGCAATTGTCGTCACTGGGGGCGACCTGTTACCGGCCAAGTTTGCCGACGGGTTGTCGGTGGCGCTGGTGACCACTTTCTGGGGATTGCTTATCGCTATACCGGCGCTGGCGGTTCACGGGGTCCTTCGCAACCGGATCGAGACGATCGTCAATGAGGCTATGAACGAAGTGGACCTCGTACTGGCCGAGGTGGCGCGGAACCGTCGGCTTCAGCCAGCCGCCCCGCCGACCGCCATGGCCGAGACGCCCGGTCTCCAGGAGATCCGCGAGTTCCGACCCAAACGAACGAAGGTCGTCCGCGAACCGATACGCACCGACAACGCATAGAAAGACGCCATGAGGCTTCGATTGGACCAATACCATCCTGGGCGGGGCGGCTTTCGGGCCGTCAATCTGACGCCCGTCATTGACATTGTCTTTCTGCTGATTGTCTTCTTCATGGTCGTCGCAAAATTCATCGAGGCCGAGAGCTTCGATATTGCCGTCCCAAAGGGCTGCGGCGCGGCGGTTGTACAAGACGAAGGGCCGGGCCAGTTGACGACCGTAACGGTGATGCGCCGCGACAACGGGGCGGTCGACTACGCCGTCGGGCCGGACGTGATCGAGGGCGGCCGCGAGGACACGGTGCGGCGATTGGCCGAGATGATTGAGGCCCGACTGGCCCGCGTCGGCGGCAACCGGCGGGTGGTGAGCCTTCGTGTGGACGAAGACGTCGAGTACGCCTCCGCCCAATACGCCCTGGCCGCCGTTGCACAAAGCACCGCCACCGACGTTCACCTGGCCGTCCTCAAAGGCCGATCCCCCCGTCAGCCCGACTGAACCCTTCCCGCCGCGAGTCGCCTCTCAGGCGGATTCCTTGGCCTTGTCCTTTGCCTGCGGCTGTCGGGCGGCGAACACATCCGCCTTTCCGTTGATGATATCCGGCGTGATCACATATCGGCCAGGCTTGTCTTCTTCCGGCAGGCGGTACATCAGGTCGATCATCAACTCCTCCGCAATGCTGCGAAGCGCCCGAGCTCCCGTATCGCGCTTGAGGGCCTTTCGCGCCAGTGAACGCAACGCCCCCTCGGTGAATTCCAACTCCGCCCGCTCCATCTCGAAGAACCGCTGATACTGGCGACACAGCGCATTCTTCGGCTTAGTCAGGATATCGACCAGCGCATCCTCATCCAGCGCCTCCAGTGTCGTGATCACCGGCAGCCGGCCGACCATTTCCGGGATCATGCCGTATTCGATGATGTCTTCGGGAATCACCTGGCGCAGCACCTCACCGTATTCGGCCTTCTCGTCAACCTTGCCGCCCATCTCCGAGCCGAACCCGATCATCTTGCGGCCCAGACGTTTCTTGATGATATTCTCCAGCCCGACAAACGTGCCCCCGCAGATGAACAGGATCTGCGACGTGTCTATCTGAATGTACTGCTGCTCCGGGTGCTTGCGGCCGCCCTGCGGCGGGATATTCGCCAGGGTGCCCTCGAGCATCTTCAACAGCGCCTGTTGAACGCCCTCGCCCGAGACATCCCGCGTGATCGAGACGTTCTGGCTGGTCTTGCCGATCTTGTCGATCTCGTCAATGTACACGATGCCCCGCTGGGCCGCGTCGATGTCAAAGTCGGCCGCCTGGAGCAACCTCAGCAGAAAGTTCTCCACGTCCTCGCCTACGTACCCCGCCTCGGTCACAGTCGTCGCGTCGCAGATCGCAAACGGCACCTGCAACTCCCTCGCCAGCGTCTTGGCCAGCAGTGTCTTGCCCGAACCCGTCGGCCCGATCAGAAGCACATTCGACTTGTCGATCTCCACATCGCTGTCGTCGCTGTCGGTATGCAGCAGCCGCTTGTAGTGGTTGTAGACCGCCACGGAAAGCCGCCGTTTCGCCTGGTCCTGGCCGATCACGTATTGATCCAGGAATTCCTTGATCTGCCGGGGCGTGGGCGTCTCATCGAGCGATCCCGAAATCCGGGCCCCTTTCTTGCGGTTCTGGCGGATGATGTTGTTGCACAGATCGACGCATTCCGGGCAGATGAACACCTGGTTCGGCCCTTCGATAAGGGTCTCGGCCTGATTCGAAGAGCGTCCGCAGAAGCTGCAGATCGCCCGCGTTTTCCTGTTGCCCGTGGTATTTCTGGCCATCAGCGCATTTCCTTATATCATACGGCGGCGGATAAGCTTACGACCCACGCATTGTAACGCACCGCTCCTGCTCCGGCAAGACTCTTGCTCGGTGCCCCCAGTCAGGTTCGCTGGGGCTCTTGCCCGCGACAGCGGTGCTTCAGGGCCGCCAGCCGCGTCGCCCAGGTCAGCGGGATGTCGGCAAACGACTCCTCGAGGACCTCAATGGCATGCGCGATGCGGGCGCGGGGCGGCTGCGGACACTGCGACAGACAGTGTAACTCGAAGAACTTGGCCCGCCAGAAATCGCCGCTGCGTTGCACCGCGGCCTCGTTGAGCCGATGGGCCTCCGCGACGCGGGCCCACAAGGCCGCCGCGGCCGGATAATTCTGCTCCTGCGTCAGGATACGGGCCTGACACCGCAGCAGATGCGTCTCCGCCGGCTCGCGCGAGGGCAATTCCTCAAGCACCACGCGGGCCTTGGGTAAGTGGTGCGGTTCGGTCTCGGCCGTGAAGATGTAGAGCTCCGCCAGATACAGTCCGGCCGTCCGGCGATTCTCCCCATCCAGCGATGTGTAGCAGTAGTCGGCCAGTTCAACGGCCCGGCGAAGGACATCGCCGAACCGCGGGTGTATGCCCGCCAGCCGGTCTAGGTCGTCGATCAGGTTGCCCAGTGCATCCATGGCGGTCGGCAGATGTTGTGGGTCGGCCCGGCAAGCCATGAACAGGTAATGCAGCGAAGTGTCGATCTGCCCCTGGCTCTGCAGCGCACGGGCCTTCAGGACAATCAGCGTCGGGTCCTGGATATCCTTGAACCGGTTGAGGATGTCGAGGGCCCGGCCGGCGCCGGCGCGGTCGCCCCCGTCGAGCAGCAGGCGACAGAGGGTCATGGCGGTATCGAGAAACAGCGGGTTGTCCGCGGTCTTGGGGCTGATCTGCTCCATCAGCCAGGCCAGACGGTCGCCCGGGCTGTTCTCAAGGGGCCCGTCCGCCTGCCCGCTGACGATGTGCTTCTTGATCAGGTCCAGTTCCGCCTGGTGCCGCCAGCGTCCCTGTCCATGGGTCGCGATGTTATCCAGCAGGCGGTCGGCCTCGTCGGTCCGGCCCGCGTGGCGCAGCACCGTCGCACGGAGGTATTGCAGTTGGGCGTCCGGCTCATTGGGTTCGATCCGCAGATAGTCCTCAAGACTCCGCAGGGCCAGCTCCTGATGGGATCGGTCGCCAACGAACAGGTTGTAAGCCAGTCTCGCCGCGGCCGCCGCGATGGACTGCGGCTTGACGTCGAGCTTGGGCGAGGGCTGTTGCCGTTGGGCCGCTGCCGCCCGCATCAGCAGGTCCACCGCCTCGGTCCCGGCCGAGTCCGACAAGGCCACCCCCGCCGCATAGAGCACCAGGGGGCACTGGAGATTCTCGGCGGCCGCGAGGCGCCGCAGGATCGCTGCATGATTCGCCGCCCCGGCCGCCAGCGCCGAGGCCGCCGCCAGTTCCGCCTGGGTTGCGGGGACCGTTGCCGGATCGAGTCGTCCGGCCTCAAGGCGGTTCGTCAGATCGACCAGGATCAATGCCCCAACCGGCCGCGCCAGATCGCCGAACATAGCGAGTGTCTCATCAAACGCCTCGGGCGGACCATAGCGCAGTTGAGCACAGACGACCGACAGCGCCAGTTGCAGATCCCCCGCCGATTCACTCGCCGCCAGCCTGGCGGCCAGGGCCGTGATCTCGTTGGGCTCGTCCGGACCCATCAGGCCGATGCGCTCGACGGCACAGCGCAAGGCCACCGGCTCGGCAATATCGCCGTCTTTCGCCAACTCGCCGAACACCTGCCGCGCACGCTCCCAAGCCGACGGTTCGTAACGCCCCAGACAGGCCAGGCTCCGCGCCTCCGCCAGCTTCAACCTTGCCGACGGTGCCGTCCGACTCAACGTCGCCAACTCGCCCAACAAACCCCTCAAGAGCAGCGCCGCCTCATTGGGATCGGCGGCGAGCACCGCCAGCAGGCCGATCTCAGCCTTGTCCAGGCTGGTTGCGTACAAATCGCTGTGGAGCCTTCGCCAGAGCCCCGTAGCCCCATAAAGCCCTTCCCAGTCCGGGTGGCGATCATCTTCGATACGACTCTTCAACAGGCCCTGCAGGTGGGCCACCGACGCCAGTTGCTCGCAGGCCCGGTTGGCTGGATCGCGGACCTCCGCGCGGTCCGCATCCGAGCCGAACGCGCCGGTCAGCTCGAACAGACGCCGCGCCGTCGCCGTCCGCTGGTAGAACAGCTCAACCGTCAAACGGCTGAGCGTGTCCAGATGGGCGATATCCTCTGCGAGGGTCGTCACGGCGGCGTTCGGTTCAGCGGCCCCACCGATACCGCCTGTCAGCAGCGCCAACGCGCACAGCATCCACACCGCCAGCCCGGCACCCCATGAGCAAGCCGCCGAATCCCAAGACTGCGCAGGCCGCTTCAGTATCGTCATTGGGACGCCTCCGTCATGTTGAAGGTGATGTCGGTCATACCCCCGGCGTACAGCAGATCGTAGATCCGCGCCAAGTATCGCCACTTGACCGCCGGTTCACAGGTAATCTCTATGGGGTCGCCGGCCAGCCGCCGTTGCTCGCTCATCACGGCCGCGAAATTGCTCACCAGGGCCGCGAGGTTCTTATCGATGGTCGCGTCGCGTATCGCCAGCTTGTACGCGCCGGCGATCTGGACGTCGCAGCCGCCGTCGCCCGCCCTGACAACCACGTGCAACGGTTCGACCCTGCCCACGATCGGCTGGCCCGCGCTAACGGCCGCCGGCTCAAACGGCAGGAAATTCTCCTCCGGACGCCATTTGGATACGACAAAGAAGAAGATCAGCAGCAGAAACACAACATCGACCAGCGGCGCCATCCGCAAGCCGGGGATCCGCTTCGGCGGAGTGATTTGCTCCACGAGGACGCTTCGCGCGCCGTCGGTTTGCCTCAATGACCGCATGTTCGTGCCTTCCATGGCTCCGCGGACCCCGTAGAGCCGCCTTTGGCTCATCGGGCCCCGCGTATACCCTGTTCCATCCGTCCATGCCGCGTCTTCTGCGGCGATACTTTAGGTCTGCTCGGCGGCGTAGGCCGCTCCGCGCTTGAGCGCCTCGATATTGATCGCCAGCAGCTTATGATAACGCTGCGCCAGCACCTGGGGCAGCGCCCGCGCGGCGTCATCATGTGTCATATATCCCCGCATCCGCAGGTAGCCGCCAAGGGCGACCATATTGGCACTGCGGGGGCTGCCCAGCTCGACCGCCAGATCGCCGGCGGGAACCGACAGGACCGTAACGGATTCGTCCGCATCCGGCTCGACATCCACCAGCGACGTGTTGACCACGAGCAAGCCACCCTCGCGGATTCGCGGGGCATACTTGGCCAGCGACGCCTTGTTCATGATAATCGCCGAATCCGGCCGGTCAACAATCGGACAGGCAATCGGCTCATCGGCAATGACAATCATCGTATTGGCGGTCCCGCCGCGAACCTCCGCCCCGTAAGACGGCATGAGCGTTACCTCGTAGCCGCACTCCATCGCCGTCTGGCTCAGGAGCTTGCCCGCAAGGATGATCCCCTGCCCGCCGAAC
>DDXG01000045.1 GCA_002347125.1 Phycisphaerales bacterium UBA2266 | reverse complement strand
CATTACGGCTCGCTGATTCGCACACCCGTGGCCGGCGGCTACTACGAACTGCACAGGAATGCATTCTCCACGGACACGGGCATCTATCGGCCCCTGGTCGATCTGATGGGCCACGCGCACCTGGGTGGCAAGACGCTGCTGTATCTGATCGACGGGCTCTATTGTGGGATTCACCCGGTGGATAAAGCCCCGCAGAAGTTCAAGTCACACCCCTTCAACGGGCACTGGACGGCGAGCCTGCTGGCGTCACTGGACCCGGTGGCCATCGATTCAGTCGGATACGATTTCCTCTACGCCGAGTTCGAGCAGCATCCGCGCAAGGGCGGCGTGGATGATTACCTTCACGAGGCGGCCCAGGCGGCCGAGCCAGCGTCGGGGACATCCTATGACCCCGATCACGCCGGCAACGTCAGGAGGCTGGGCAGCCTGGGGGTGCACGAGCACTGGAATAATGAACGGGAGAAGAAGTACTCGCGGAACCTGGGCACGGGGGAAGGAATCGAGCTGGTGAGCCTGGCGGCGGACATGTCGATCATCGCGCCGGGCGCCCGGCTGGTCAAGCTGGCGGACGGTTTCGAGTTCACCGAGGGCCCGGCGGCGGACAAAGACGGCAACGTCTACTTCACGGATCAGCCCAACAACCGCATCCACGTCTGGTCGGTCGACGGCAAGCTCTCGACGTTTCACGAGAGCCCCGGGCGGGCCAACGGCCTGTACTTCGACCGTCAGGGCAAACTCCTGGCGTGCGCGGACCTAGACAACGAGTTGTGGTCCATTGACGCCAAGGGCAATCACACGGTCCTGGTCAAGGACTACCAGGGCAAGAAGCTCAACGGCCCCAATGACCTCTGGGAACGGCCGGACGGCGGCGTGTACTTCACCGATCCGTTCTACAAGCGACCCTATTGGAATCGCGGGCCGATGGAGCAGGACGGCCAGCATGTGTACTATCTGCCGCCCGACCGCAAGCAGGTCGTCCGGGTGGTGGACAACCTGGTCCAGCCCAACGGTATCATCGGAACACCGGACGGCAAGCTGCTTTACGTGGCCGACATCGGGGGCCGAAAGACGTATGTCTATCGCGTCAACGCCGACGGCAGCCTCTCCGACAGGAAGCTCTTCTGCGAGATGGGCTCCGACGGCATGACGATCGACAATGAGGGCAATGTCTATCTGACCGGCCGCGGGGTGACGGTCTTTGACAGCAAGGGCCAGAAGATCGAACAGATCCCCGTCGACAGCGGCTGGACGGCCAACGTCACCTTTGGCGGCAAGGACCGCGATACCCTGTTTATTACCGCCACGAAGTCCCTGTATGCCCTGAAGATGCGGGTCAAGGGCGTGCGTTGACGCGCGCCCGGGCCATTGCGAAAGGAATTGCTATGCGTGCGCGATATATCGCCGTGTGCCTGTTGCTGGCCACAACAGTGGTGGGCGAGCCTCTGAGCGTCGAGTTGCTGGATTGCTTCAAGATCTGGGACGATGCGCCGCATAGCGCATTCACGGACCTGGTGTGGAAGGGGCATTTCATCTGCGCTTTCCGCCAGGGGCGGGGCCATGTTTCGACGGACGGGCGAATCCGCGTTATCTACTCGCCGGACGGGGAGAACTGGCGGGATGGCGCTGTCGTCAAGTTGGACGGCTACGACCTGCGGGATGCCCACCTGTCGATCATGCCGGACGGGCGGTTCATGCTGCTTGGCGGAGCGGCCCCGCGAAAGAAGGACAACGAACGGACGCCGACAGGTAGTTTCGTGAGCTTCTCCGCCGATGGGCTGGACTGGAGTGAGCCGGAGATCGTAGTCGAGCCCGGCCGGTGGTTGTGGCAGGCAAGCTGGCATGAGGGCCGGGCTTACGGCGTCTCGTATGCCGCCTACGAAGGCACGCCGATGCTGGAGTTGCTGACGAGCCGCGATGGGCTACGGTGGGAGTCTCATGTGTCGCAACTCTTCGGACAGGGTCGCCCTACCGAGGTGGCGCTGCGTTTCGCCGAAAACGGGACGTGTTACGCCCTGGTGCGGCGCGAGGGACAGACGGATGAATCCACGGCGATGCTGGGCGATAGTCGGCCGCCGTATGCGCAATGGCGGTGGCGCGACCTGGGCGGGCCGTTCAAGGCGTTCGGCGGGCCCAATTTCATACACATCGCCGGTCCGCACTGGGTCGCCGCCGGGCGGATGCACCAGGACGGCGCACACACGGCCCTGACGCATCTGGATGTGAACAAGGGCGTCATGACCAAGCTGCTGAAATTGCCCAGCGGCGGCGACACCAGCTATCCGGGTCTGGTCTATGTCAACGGCCTGCTGTACGTCAGCTACTACTCCAGCCACGAGGGTAGGACCTCGATCTACATGGCCAAGGTCAAGGTCAACATGCCGCCGGATCCAAACGAACCGGAGACATTCGGCGCCGAGGCCAATCCAACGGGCGATCCCATTGGCGGCGGCAGCGGATACAGCCGTATCGTCGCGGGCGGCGATTTCCGTGTGAACGATGCCAACGGTCTGGCCCAGGCGTTGTCGAAGGCGCGGTCCGGCCAGACAGTGTACGTTGAGGACTCGGCGCAAATCGACCTGACCGGGCGAAAAGACCTGCGGATCGGCGAGGGCGTCATACTGGCCTCCGGCCGCGGACGCGACGGATCGGAGGGCGGCCTGCTGTTTGCCACGGACCTGGGGGCATCGCCGGTGCTGCTGGCCGGTGGGCAGGGGGTTCGTGTGACAGGCCTGCGCTTGCGAGGTCCCGATGACCAGCGACGCACCGAACAGATGGCGGAGCTGCACAAACAGGGCAAGTACTACAGCATCCCGAATTCCGACGGCATTGTCTGTTCGCATTCAGGGCTGGAAGTGGATAACTGTGAGATATGGGCTTTCAGCCACGCCGGGGTGTTCCTGAAAGAAGGAGCGACGGGGGCGCACATTCATCACAATAGCATTCACCATTGTCAGCGGAGCGGCCTGGGTTACGGCGTCTGCCTGGATCGCGGCGATGCGGTCATCGAGGCGAATCGGTTTGACTGGTGTCGCCATCACATTGCCGGGACGGGTCGGCCGCGGACGAACTACGAGGCGCGTTACAACGTCGTGGGGCCCAACGCCAACGGGCACAGCTTCGACATGCACGGCGGCGCCGACCGCAAGGACGGCACCGATATTGCCGGCGACCGCATCAGTATCCATCACAATACCTTCAAGGCCGGGTCGGTGCGGGCCGTGCTCATCCGGGGCAAGCCGCGGCAGATATGCGAGATTCACCATAACCGGTTTGCCCACGCTGATGCGGCGGCGGCCGTCGGACAGACGAATGCGAGGGAGAACCTCCGTGTATTCAGCAACGTCTACGCAACGGATGGAGCCACCCGCTGACTTTCGTGGTCTTCGCTGACGCCATCTCGTCCTGGGTCGCCGGTCTGCTGGCGCGCCACTGTCGCTGGCTGGCCGTGTTGGCCATTCTTAGTGCCGCGGTTCCCTTATACTCCCTGTGGGGCGTGCGGATCGACAACTCGTCGGAGGTCTGGCTCCAGACGGACAGCAGGGATTACCGTGCATACCGGGAGTTCCTCGGCCGGTTCGGGAACGAGGAGTACATTGTCATCGCGGCGGATATGAACGAGCCGCTTTCGGAGCGAAGCCTCGCATTGCAGCGAGACCTCGCCGCGAGGCTGCGCACCGTCGAGGGTGTGGAGCAGGTGCTCGATGTGGAGAGCCTTGGCAAGCTGCTTGGATTGAACCTGGGGCGGGGCACGACTGTCACGGGCGATACCGGGCCCCTGGAGAACCTGCTGCTGGGCAAGGACGGACGCACCATGGGGATTATCGTCCAACTGGCGGTTGCCAAGGAGCCCGACATGCGGCGTCGAACGGTGGAGGCCGTCGAGACGGTAGCGGCCCAGGTCCAGCGTCCCGGTTTCATGCTGCACCTGGCGGGCCATCCGGTCATCGGCGTCGAGCTGGACAGAGTGAGCCGCCGGGCCTCGTTGATGTTTCTGCCGCCGGCGGCGGTGATGTGTCTGATTCTGCTGTATGGGGTTCTGCGGCGCATCGCGGGCGTTGCGGCGGCCATGTGTTCCGTGGGCGTGACGGTGCTGTGGACCGTGGGGGTCGTGGTTATGGCCGGGCGGACCCTGAATATGGTGACTGTGATTCTGCCTCCCGTGCTGTTCGTTCTATCGCTGTCGAACGGGATTCACATCGCCGCGCGGTACTTTGTTGTCCTGCAGGAGTTGCACCTGACGCAGCGGGCCATGGCGGCGACGCTGGAGGAACTGATGCGTCCCGCTGTGCTGGCGGCCGTGACGACCGCGGCGGGCTTCGCGTCTCTGATGGTTTCGGGTATGAAGCCGATCTCCGATTTCGGGCTGTTCTGCGCCATCGGAATGCTCCTGTCACTCGTGTTCAATCTGACGATTGTGCCGGGTCTGTTGTCGCTGCTGCATCCGAAACCCACAGCGTATGCGGTTCGCCATCCCATGCACTGGAGCGGTCCGTTGGGACGTTTCATGGCCGTGCACGCGCGCGTGGTCGGGCCCGTGTCGATGCTGATGTTCGCAGGGACTCTGTTGCTGGGTGTCCGGGCGACGGTGGAGTCCAACATGCTGTCCTTTCTGCCGGAGCATTCGAAGATCACCGCCGACTATGCGTTTGTCGGGACACGCCTGACGGGTATGTATTCGGTCGAGGTCGAACTTGACGGCCGCACGGTTGAAGAAGCCGGAACCCTGGCGAGGATGAAGCTCTTCGCCGACGCCATCGAGGGACAACCGACGGTGGCCAAAGTTGTGTACGTGGGCAATCTGATGCCGCGGCAAATCGACGGCATCGGTTTGCTGTCGGGATTGTTGCGGAATCCTTCGCAGGCGGGCGTCATGGCGGAAATGGCGGGCCGGTACCGCGTCGTGGAGGACGACAGAGTGCATCTGAGAATGTCGGTGCTGATCAACTCCATGAGCGGTGCCGATCACTACAGGCTGATCGAGTTCATCCGCGCCGGCGGCGCCCGGCTGCTGGGAGAAACGGCGAGAATCGGGATCACCGGCATGGCGGTGTTGAGCAACGATGTCCAGCGGTCGCTGGTCCAGACGCAGATTCGCAGCATTACCGTGGCGGGCAGCGTCATTCTGCTGATGATCACGCTGTCTCTGTGGTCGGTTCGGGCGGGGATGGCGGCGATTGTCCCAAACTTTCTGCCGATATCGCTGCTGTTTGCCGTCATGGTGGCGGCCGGTCTGGCCGTTGACGCGGCGACCGTCATGATCGCCAGTATCGCCCTGGGGATCGCCGTGGACAATACGATTCACTTCCTGTCGCAGTATAAGAGGGAGGTGGCCCGCGGGGCTGCCATTGCCGATGCCGTTCACTTGACGCTGGGCAAGGTGGGTCGGGCAATGGTCTTCACGTCCGTGGTGGCGGCCGGTGGATTTGGGATACTGGGGATTGCGGATTTCAAGCCGATTGCGTACTTCGGCCTGCTGACGGGTTTCACGATGCTGACCGCCCTGGCCGCGGCGCTGCTGGTGCTGCCGGCCTATGTGAGGTTGCTACGTATCTGGTGCGAGAAGGCGTAACCGATGAGGCGGACTGCGGTCGGTCGCGGGTGTTCGCAAGAAGGCTCTCATGGCAGCCTTGTGGAATCGGATGGGAGCCTGATGGCGAACAGGCGGCGCTGGGTGGGCAGATACATGACGCGGTCCTGTACGATGGGGGTGATGCCCATGGACTTGAGACGGCAGCGTGCAATGATCTCCTTCCGCGGGCCGGCCTTGAGGACCCACAGGACGTTCTGCTCATTGCTGACGCAGACCCTGCCGTCGACGACGACCGGCGAGCAACACCAGGCGCCGGCCTCCATCTCGTGCCGCCAGAGATGCTCGCCGGTGTCGGCGTTGAAGCAGTCGATGTGGCCCGAGAAGTCGCAGATGTACAGTAGTCCATCGTGGATGAGCGCATCCGAGAGCGTTCGGTCGATCAGGCGGCTCTCCCATACCCCGCCGCCGGTGGCCAGATCGACACAGGACAGGGCCCCCCTGCCGGGGCCGTGGACGGGGCTCTGACCGATGGAGACGTAGGCGCGGCTGTTGTAGATGACGGGGGTGGCGATGATCTCGCTGGGGCCATCGGGGCTCTTGCTGCTCCATTTGCTGTAAGGAACGGGTTGGCCGTCGCGCCGGCGGTAATCGGCCGGGTTGCAGTCGTACTGCCAGATACGGGTGAGCGTCTGCACCGGATCGCCCTGCTTAGACGGCGCCGCGGGCTCAAACGCGTACAGGACGCCGTCGCCGCCGCCGAAGAGGATCATCGCCCGCCCATCGACCTCGGCCGCCACCGGCGAAGACCAATGCCCGTGGAACATACGCGTGCCGATCTTCTCGCCATCGACGGCCGCCAGACGACCGGTCTTCTTATCCAGGGCAATGAGGCTTGGGGCCAGGGGCCTGGGCACGGTCTCGTGGACGTCGTCCTGGCCGTTGGAGGTGCTCGCATAGACATAGTCGCCGTACAACAAGACCGTATTGCCACAGACATCGTGTGGGACGACGTCCAGTTCGGCAATCATGTCATACCGCCAGACGATGTCGCCGTCGGCGGGCGTCAGCTTATAGTCGGCGTCGGCCGGTACGCCGAGATACGCCAATTCATCCAGAAAAGGCCCATCGTTGCCGTCGCCCTGGCCGCATCGGTCGACACAGAGAATCTCGCCCCTGGGGCTGACCAGATACAGCCGCTTGCTCTCCAGCGCCGGCCGCGAGCAAATGCCGCATTTCCACTGATCGAAGTGGTACGGCGGCTTGACCCCGTCCATATAACGCGGGACGGGCAGTTGCCAGATCGTCTGCCCCGTGGCCTGGTCCAGGCACATCAGCACCCCCCCACCGGTGCGTTTGACGGCCGGGTGCCGGAGCGTCAGGTCGTTGATGCCGATGAAGACCTGCCCGGCGTCGATTCGCGGCAGTGTGTACTGGTGGGTACCGAGGGTAATCTCCCAGAGCAGGTCCTGGGGCGTGAATATCTCTGGCAGCGCGGAGCCTTCCGACTCGGCCGCCGGCGCCACGGAAACGCTGCCGAAGAAGAGCCCCAGCGCCAAGAGAAAGACCACGTGAGCGGACCGGTTGTGATTGGAGAATCTGGCGTATGCTCTGAGAACCACCATTGTCGCCTTTCAATACGCAATGTCCGACGGCACGCACTTCGGCCGGCGGCACATGGTCGCCGCCGGCCCGGCACCAGCATAGCATATCCGCAGAGGCCCTTCAATTGCCTGGCCCGACAAACCGCCCGGGTAGTCGGTCGGAGGGTGGATATGCTTGCACGGGGGAAGGTTGGGTGTTATGCTCGCGGGCGGTCTTTCAATCGGCGGCGTGTGCCGGGGCTCTCAGATGAGGTGTCATGCAGAGTATTGTCAAAGAGATCAACGAGTGGTTCCTGCCGAAGCGGGAGTACTTCGAGTCGTTTGCGCAGAACGACGTGCTGGTTGAGCCATGGCTCAAGATGGAGATGATGACGCTACTGGAGCTGCTTGAATGCGGCCTGGTGATCGACGATTTCGAGAGCGACTGCATGGCGGCGGCGGACAAGGGCAAGCGGAAGGTGGATTTCCGCGTGGTCATTGAGGGCGAGGCTTATATGTGCGGCGTCCGCGCGGTCTGTACGAGTATGGTCCGGACTCAGCGGCCGCTGAGCCACTATTTCTCGGGCCACAAGGAAAGCCTCCTGGCGGACTTTCGCAGGCTCAATGAGATTCGCGCCGACGCGGACCATCGGTGCCTGGTGGTGTTCGCCTATCCGCGGCCATCCCGTCAGCACTGGCGGGCGGCAATGGAGTCGCTTCCGGTGGACCTGGCGAACTGGCGGTGCATCACGGAGATCGGCCGCCGCAACGAGCACGTCTTCGTCGGTCTGTGCATTGGCTGAGGATGGGACGGGGCCCGTCTAAGGCCACAACTGCTGGTCCATCCAATCGGCCAGAAGCACGGCAAAGTCAGCGAAGTCAACCGCCCTGGACCCCGGGGGTTCCGGGTTGGTCAGGTTCATGGGCGAAGCCACCGGGTGGTAGGCGCTGACGGAACCGGCGCCGCCGGCCATGATGCTCGTAATCTCGGCGGCGGTCAGGGCCTTGTTGTAGAGACGCAGGTCGTCGATGCGGCCGTCGAAGTAGTTGCTTTCCCGGCGGCACAGACGGAGCCTTGAGGCGTCGGTGGTATTCAGACGAATCGCGGCGGCGGATACCAACACGCCGTCGATGTAGATGCGGCTGATTCCGCCGTCATAGGTCTGTGCGACGTGAGTCCATTGGTTCTGGGTGTAGCGGCTGAAGTCCTGGTAGAACGTGCCGCCGTATTCGGCCCGCCAAAGCCCGGCCGTGCTTCGCACCCGCAGGGCGAATTCCTCGCCGTTGCCCGACCCGCCGATCTCGTACAGACCGCCGCTGTTGTATGTGCGGACGAACACCCATGCGGCTATCGTCCTGGGCGCGCGGCCCGGTATGCCCAGGGTTGTGGCGTTTGCGTCAATCTGGATGAACTGATTGCTGCCGTTGCAGTCGACGGCGGTGGCGTGTTTGCCGGCGGACCAGAGGGGATTGTTGGTCGGGACGCCATGGAAGCCGTTGCCGCTGCTGTCGAGGGCGTTGTCGTCGAGTTTGTACCACGCGACGAGGGGGTTGGCCGTGTAGTCGGTCATCAGCCAATCATCGACCATCAGGCGGAGGTCTTCATAGTCGACAATGCCGTCAAAATCATAGTCGGCGGGCTGCGGCGTCAGCATCTCGGGGACAAATCGCGGTGGATAAAGGCGGATGTTGTCGACATAGATGCGTCCGGCGCCGCCGACGGCGGGGCCCGGCGTGCCGATGCCGATGCTCAGCCGCGTGACGTTGGCCAGGTTCACATTGGTAAAGCTGCTCAGGGCGACGTGCCACTGGGCGAACGTGTCGCTGACAACGGGGTCGCCCGTGGGGTGGTGTACCCGGCTCTGCCGGACGCCGTCGCTGATCTCGACCCATAGCGGTTCGCGCCTGTTGCTGAGTATACCGACGTCCTGGCTGAGCCAATCGGTGCGGGCGGCGCCGTTGATGGTCACGTTGCTGAATACGGCGGTGGTCGGGTTGCCGGTGCTGTGGCTGGTCACGGCCAGACCCACATACATGGGATTCTCCACATTCAGAACGCTCACGTCTCCGATTCGGGTCCATGTGACGCCGTCGGGGGAGTAGTACGCCGAACACAGACCTTCCACATCGCGGCTGAGCCGCACCCATTGCGGGGCCGCGGGGCCTCCGGTGCCGGTATTTACATTCGTGCTGACCCCGCCGATTTCCTGTCGCCACTGAAAGGCCGCGCCGTTGCCCGGGCTGATGCAGACAAAGGCGTGTCTGGAGCCGCCGCTGAGCGTGTCCCGCATCATGACGCCGGCCTTGGCCCAGGCGTTGGTATTGACCAGACTGAGCACCTGTGCGGTGATTGTATGGGCTCCCGGCGGCATTGCTACATAGACGAAGTGGAACTCATCGTGATAGGGGTCGTTGGCGTCCTCCCACGGATAACGGAGGTCCCAGATGTCGGCGCCGGCGGCGGTCACGGTGTATGTGCCGGGCGGCCCTACGGTGAAGCCGCCGACGGACTGCGAGTAGCCTCGAACCTGAAGGGAGAGAGCCTTGGCCCCGTTTCGCGTCCAGTCGCGGCCGCCGGGCAGATTCGCCGTCATGGCGTCGACGGCGGCATGGTGGGCGCTGAGAGGGGTGTTCCAGATGTTCCTGAAAGCGCCGGTGTTGTCGTAGTCGATCACAAGGGCCTGCGACCCCTGCTGGACGATATAGGTGCTGATATCCACGATGGAGCACGTGCCGTTACCGGCGCTGCCGGGGGAAGGAATCGTATAGCCACATCCGTCGGCCCAGGTATACCAGACGCGGCTGCCGGGGGCGCCGATGGTGTCGAGATTGCCGTAACTTTCGAAGTCCTCGACGAGAATATGGTCCAGAAGGGTGAAACTCCAGATGCGGCCGCGGGTGATGCTCATATCGCTGTTGAACTCGTCGATTCGCCAGAAGTATGTCTGGCCGAGGACCAGTTGGCCCGGATCGACATTGTTGGGGCTGCGCCGGCCCAGGTAGACGCCCGAGCTGCCGCTTGTGGCGTCGGCGACGGCCTGCGGGTCGGCCCCGAAGTACACGTCGTGCATGACGGCCCTGTCGCCGGGCGACCAGGTCAATCGGGTCAGGTCGTCCGCTGCGAGAACGGCCCCGGAGACGGGGTTCGGGTTCCATGCCGCGTCAGGGTCGATGGCCATCACCTTGCGAATCTGTTGGAGCGTCAGGGGCTTGCTGTAAAAGCGCACGTCGTCGATGGCGCCCGTGAGAAAGTCGCTGGCGGAACTGGCATCCCACTCCTGGCCAAGCGACCACTTGTTCGTGGCGCCGAGCGTGAAATCGGCGGTGTGCGTTGCGGCGAGCACGCCGTCGATGTAGATCGAACCGGTCGAGCCGGAGCGGACATAGGCCAGCATGTGCCAGAGGCCGTCATTGACGGTTTGCGTCGAGAAGCCCTCGTCGGCGCCGTCCCAGACGCACACGCGGCCGGCGTCGAGTTGGATTCGGAACACATTGCCGTTGGAGCTGGTGTTGCAGGCGTAGACGGCGCAGGTGGCGGTCGTCGTGGCGACCCAGCAGGTCAGCGTGATGTCGTTGGTCGTGATGTTATCGGCGACGGCGTCGATCTGAACGAAGTCATCCCCGTCGAGATAGAGTGCGTTGGCGTCGTAACCGGTCACCCGCTGCGGATTGCCGACGAACAGGCCGGTGTTGTTGTGTCCGGACCAGTCGAGCGCCGAGGGGCCGACCTCGTCAAACGTCCACCAGCCGATGAGATCGGGATCCGTGATGACGATCTCGGGCATGGTGCTGAAGCTCCAGATGTCGCCTTTGTGGGCCACGCCGCAGGTGTCCATGGTGTCGATTCGCCAGTAATATGTCCTGCCGCCCTGAAGACTGGGCGGCTGCCAGGTGGTCCCAAGCGTGTAGTCAATCGGCGTGGTGGCATTGAGCACCGCGGTGTAACTGGTTCCCAGATAGATGTTCTGGTAGACCATGTTCATGCCGGGACTCCAACTCAGACTGATGTCGGTTCGCAGGTCCGCGGCGCCGTTGGAGGGGGTTGGGCTGGTGGCGTTGGCCGGGAGGGTGTGGAAGGTCCATATCGGGCCTTCCCAGGGGCTCTCGGGGTGGGCGTCGTTGACTTCATCGACGCGCCAGTAGTAGGTTGTGCCCGCGGCCAGGCCGGACACCGGCAAGCCGTTACGGAGCGTCAGGCCCTTGTCCGTACCGTGAATACCGGCTTCGACGTCGGCGCTATCGGTGCCGAAATAGACGTGGTGTAGTCTGGCGTAATCTCCGGGCGACCAAGTCAGTTCGACGGAGGCGTGGGCGACCGTGGCGCCGTCGGCCGGGGCGGGATTGCCCGCCATTCCCGTGAGGAATTCGACGTGGAGCATAGGCGCGCCGCTGACGCTGCCCTCGTAGGCCTCGGCACAGCGAAGGCCGACGGAGGGATTCGCGGGGTTGTCTCTGAAGACCAGGACGATGGGGTTGCCTTCCACCCAGCCGCCCTGGTTGACGAGTTCCTGGATGACCGCCGTGATGTCGGATGTCTGCTGATCGACGCCGCGGGCGTTGGTTGTGGTCCAGTTGGCGACGGTCCAGAGGGTCCCAGCGGTGGTGCGGGGCCGTCCTTCAATGTCCGGCAGGGTAACGAAGTCGGCGGGATTGGGCGACAGATGGCCCTGAATCGTGAGGTTTACCGGGTCGGTTCCCCCCTTAGTCTCATCGACCTGGAACTGGACGTACGCGCGGAGGATAGGGGCTTTGGGGGGGATAGTGATATTGCGAAACCGCACACCGACGGTCTGTGGGTTTACCTGGTTGACGTCCTCATAGGCTAATTCGAGGTCGCTGCTGGTAGAGTCCCGAAAGGCGCCGCCGGCATATTGCTCGGCATCATCTGCGCCGTTGCTGACGCTGCGTTCCAAGATGGTCCCGAATGCACCTGCGGCAAGGGCGATGGTCAATAGAACCGCTGTGACGAACGAGAAAGGGTTCTTACGATGCACAACACTCTCCTTGAGGGCCCATGGCCGGGTTCGAAACGCGGCGTTTCATGCCAGCAGCGCCCGCCATGGGGTTATTGGGGGTTATTATTGGGGTCGTCGGATGCTCTCGGCCGGGGCTCCGGCACGGCCGGCTCCTCCTTGTGATCATGCCATCTTATAACTGAAGGGACGGCTCAAACCATGCCGCAGAGCCAAACCAAAGACATATTATAGCACGTTTTCGGCTGTTTGTACAGCGCAAAGGCTCCGATGGTGCGTTTTCTCGCAGGCGGACAGGCAGCCGAGGGCGTCCCAGTGGGCGGGCTGCTATATCAGGTGAATAATGACTTCCGCGCCGCCGGGGATGGCTTGGCATGATGCCGGGATATCCAGCAGGCCATTGGCGCCGCAGAGGGCGTGAATATGAGCAGAACCGTGGTAATCCAGCGTGGAAACGCCTCCGTCCGGGGCCAGGACCACCGGTACGAACTCCCGGCGGTCGGCGTCCTTACGCTGGAATTGAGTCGTCAGATGCCCCCGGACACGTACCGGCTCGTG